>NZ_JBFAVX010000014.1:0-260817 GCF_040680095.1 Nonomuraea sp. NPDC052129
GGGGACCCCCCCCCGTGATAGTGGATCACGTGGCCCCCCGGTGGGGGCCGCCCGGGGGGAAGAGGGGCGGGCTGTGTCGGCGGCGGCGCGGGGGGCGCCCCGGGCGCCCCCTGGATCCGCGAGATCCCCCTGTACAGCGCCTGGCTCAGCAGCAGGTTGACCGTGATCAGCAGCACGGTCGAGGTCAGCAGGAACAATCCGGAGTAGATCAGCGTGAGCCGTACCCGGACCGTCGTCACAACACGTATCCCGCGCCGGGAACCGTCTGGATGCAGGCCGGTTCGCCCAGCTTCGCGCGTAAGCGGCTGATCACCACCCGCACCACCGTCGTGAACGGGTCCACGTTCTCGTCCCACGCTTCTTCGAGCAGCCGTTCAGAGCTCACGACCGCGCCGTCCGCCCTCATCAGCACCTCAAGGACGGCGAATTCCTTGAGCGACAGGTGCAGATGCCGCCCGTCCCGCGAGGCCTGCAGCCGGTGGGCGTCGAGCACGATCCCGTGCCGCGTCAGCACCGGCGGCACCTGCGCCTGGCTGCGCCGCCCCAGCGCCCGCACCCGGGCGACCAGCTCGGCGTAGTCGAACGGCTTGGGCAGGTAGTCGTCGGCCCCCATCCCGAGACCGGCCACCCGCTCCGGCACCGCCGCGGCCGCCGTCATCATCAGGATCCGCGTACGGCTGCCGCGCGCCACCAGCTCACGGCACACGAGGTCACCGTGTATCCCGGGCAGGTCCCGGTCCAGCACGAGGACGTCGTAGTCGCTCACCGCCAGCCGCTCCGCCGCGGTGGCCCCGTCGTACACCACGTCGACGGCCATGGCGTGGCGGCGCAACCCCACCGCCACGAGATCGGCCAGATCGCGTTCGTCTTCGGCCACCAGCACCCGCATGTCGACGTTCGTACCCGAATCGGGGTAACAGCGGCGTTAACGGATCCGTTCACGGCCGTGCAATCCGCTTCCCGTCACGCTGGCGGCCATGATCAGACTCCTCTGCACCGCCGTGCTGACGGCGGCCTGCGCCCTGGCCGCGCCCGCGTCCTCGCCGGCCGCCGCCTCAGACGACCGCTGCGCCGCCGCCACGTCGCCACCGCCGCAATCGGCGCCACCCACCTCGGTGAACACCCTCCGGCAGGCTTACTTCTGTGTGCTGGACCATTACTACAGCGGTCCGGCCATGGATCCGAAGGCCCTGCTGAAGAGCGCTTTCGCCGCCTACACCCAGGACCTGATGCGGCGCGACGCCGACCGGGCCGACCTCCGGCTGCCCGAACTGACCGGGAACCGCGACACCGACTGGGCCGCCTTCGCGCAAGTCCTCGGGGCCGGTGACGTGTCCGCGCTGCGCGCCGCGATCACCGGGATGATCGCCGGACTGCACGACAACCATGCCCGCGCGGTCCGGCCGACTCCCCCGCCGGAAGGGGGGCCGACCGGAACGGGCATCGTGGGCGTGTCAGCCGCGCAGGGCCCGCAGCTCGACCCGGCCGCCAAGCCGCCGTTGTTCATCACCCGCGTCCTGCCCGGCAGCCCCGCCGCCAAGGCCGACATCAGGCCCGGCGACATCATCGTCAAGGTCAACGGCATGCCGGCGTTCATCGGGAACACCGCGAACCAGAGCATCGTCAACGCCTTCGCCGCCGACACGGTAACGCTCACGCTCAAGCGCCCTACGACGGGACGGACCCGCACCATCGATCTCAAGGAGGGCCCCATCACGGTGCAGCCTCCGGGGGTGACGTCGAAGACGCTTCCCGGCGGCGTCGCGTACATCCAGCTGCCCGGGTTCTTCGAAGGCGCCGCCGACCAGGTCATCGCCAAGCTCCAGGGCAAACCGAAGGCGGTGGTCCTCGACCTGCGCGGCAACGGCGGCGGGTCGCCCCGTGAGGTGACGCGGCTGCTCGGCGCCTTCGCCCACGGCAAGGTCACCAGCTACTTCTGCCCGCTCCAGGGAGACTGCGTGCCCAACCGGACCGACGACAGCGTCCCGCTGCTCGGCCTGCGCCTCGTCGTCCTGACCGACCGGGCCTGCGCCTCGGCCTGCGAGGACTTCAGCGCGGCCGTCAAGGACAACGGACTGGGCACCCTCATCGGGACCCGCACCGCGGGAGCCATCTCCGGCCCCGCCGAAGGCTACCTCCTCGACGACGGCAGCCTCCTGCTGCTGCCCAAGGTCCGGCACCTCGGGCCCGCCCGCGAGATCATCGACACGATCGGTGTAGCGGTCGACCACTACGCGCCGATGACCGCCCTTGACCTGGCCACCGGCCGTGACCCGGGCGTGGCGAAAGCGCTCGCGTCGCTGTAGATCCGCGAGCCCGGACGTAGGATCTGCGGCCTAGTCCTCGTCCTCGTCGGCCTCGTCCCACGCCTTGTTGCGGTCGGCGGCGCGCTGCAGGGCGCCGGCCGCCTCTTGCTCGCTCTCGTAGGGGCCCATCCGGTCCTTGTTGGGGCAGCCCTGTTCGGGCTCGACGCGCATGTGCTTGAGGCAGAACCACCACTGGCCATCGCTCACGGGATCAATCCTGCCCCGTAGACTTGCCTTTCATGACGACATTGCTCCAGCCAGGGCGAGTTTCGCCCATTCGAAAGGTCCCCGCGCACATCCAGCGGCCGGAGTACGTCGGCAAGAAGCATCCCAAGACCGGCGAATCCGACGTCAAGACCCCGGAGACGATCGAGCGGATGCGTGTGGCCGGCCGGATCGCGGCGCAGGCGATGGCCGAGGTCGCCAAGCACATCCAGCCCGGTGTCACGACCGACGAGCTGGACCGGATCGGCCACGAGTTCCTTGTCGAGCACGGCGCCTACCCGAGCACGCTCGGCTACAAGGGCTACCCCAAGTCGCTGTGCACGTCGATCAACGAGGTGATCTGCCACGGCATCCCCGATGACACCGTGCTGCGCGACGGCGACATCGTCAACGTCGACATCACCGCCTTCATCGGCGGCGTCCACGGCGACACCGACGCCACCTACCTGGTGGGCGAGGTCGACGAGGAGTCACGGCTGCTGGTGGAGCGCACCCGCGAGGCGATGATGCGGGCGATCAAGGCGGTCGCGCCGGGCCGGCAGCTCAACGTGGTGGGCCGGGTCATCGAGGCGTACGCCAAGCGGTTCGGCTATGGGGTGGTGCGCGACTTCACCGGGCACGGCATCGGCACCACCTTCCACTCGGGCCTGATGGTGCCGCACTACGAGGACCCGTCGCTGCGGGTCGAACTGGTGCCGGGGATGACGTTCACCATCGAACCGATGCTGACGCTGGGCACGATCGACTACGACATCTGGCCCGACAAGTGGACCGCCGTGACCAAGGACCGCAAACGCACGGCTCAGTTCGAGCACACGATCGTGGTGACCGACACGGGCAGTGAGATCCTCACCCTCGCCTAGGCACCACGCCGCTGACAGTGGTGCCCTCGCCCTGCGTGCCGGTGACCGACAGGCTCCCGCCTAGTTCGGTGAACGTGGCCCGCATCCGCGCGATGCCGCGGCCCGCTCTGAGCGTGGTGAAGCCCCGGCCATGATCGCGGATCGTCATCCGGAGGCCGTCCCTGCCCGAGGTCACCGCGACGGAGACAAGGCTCGCGCCGCTGTGCGCCTCGACATTGCCGAGGGCCTCCCGCATGGCGGCCAGCACGCCCGCCCCAATGCGGGACGGCACGTCGGTCGAGGGCAGCGCCCACGTCTCGACGGCGATGCCCGTGCGCTCCGACCACTCCGTCAAGTAGGTCTCCAGCGCCTCCGCCAGGCTTTGCCCCCCGCGCATGCGCGTCTCTTTCGACAACTCTGATCGCCTCTCTGAGCACATGGGGCACACACCGGCCCCCATACCGATGTCCCCATGCGCGTGCGCGCATTTCCCCCCCTCGGGCCTTACGCACACAGCTCATGAGGTTATGCCCGTCTCCCCTGCGAGCAAGGCTACCCGGCGGTTCGGTTACGCGCGGGGGAGGATAGAAGGCCGTGGCCGAACGGCTACTCGGCCCTGTCACTTCTGTTGAGCTTGGCGAGATAGGCGTTGTAGGAGGCAAGTTCGGGGTCGCCCGCGCCGCCGCGATCGGCCTTGCGGTCCGCCCGCCGTGCCTGCCGCTCGTCGTCCTGGTACCACTGCATGGCGATCGCCAGCAGCACCATCAGGGTCGGGATCTCGCCGAACCCCCAGGCGATCGCGCCACCGTTCTGCTGCTCCTCCAGCAGTGGGCCGCCCCACGTACGGCCGAGCTGGTCGTACCAGCCGGAGGCCAGCACGGTGCCGGTCATCATCAGCGCGACGCCGAAGAACGCGTGGAAGGGCATGGTGACGAAGAGGACCAGCAACTTGCCCACGTACGGCAGGCGGTGCGGAGCCGGGTCGACCCCGATGATCGCCCAGAAGAACAGCGAGCCACTGAGCAGGAAGTGCAGGGTCATGAAGATGTGCCCGAGGTGTTCCTCCATTGCCGACTCGAACAGCGGCGTGAAGTACAGCGCGTACGTCGAGGCGATGAAGATGGCCGTCGCGATGCCCGGATGGCCGACGACCTTGACGAACCCGCTGTGCAGGATCGTCGTCAGCCACTCGCGCGGCCCCCGGTCACCGCGCTTGGCGGCCGGCCTGAGCGCGCGCAGCGCCAGCGTGACGGGACCGCCGAGGACCAGGAGGATGGGCACGACCATGGAGAGCGTCATGTGCTCGACCATGTGCACGTCGAACATGACCTTGGCGTAGCGGGCCACACCGCTCTGGGTGGCCACGACCAGCAGCGCCACCCCGCCGAACCAGGCGGCGGTGCGGCCCCACGACCAGCTGTCGCCGCGCCGCATCAACCTGATGACCCCGGCGGCGTAGAGGCCGCCCAGGACGGCGGCGACCACCGCGAAGAACAGGTCGAGCCACCACAGCGAGGCCAGGTTGCCGATCGTGATCGGCGGCGGCATCGGGAACCCGAGCAGGTCGAAGGCCCGGTCGGCGGGCACGCTGACCGGCGGCGGCGCGGTGCGTGAGAGGACGACGGCCAGGCCCATGGTGGCGGCCATGAGCAGCAGCTCACCGCAGGCCAGCCGGGTGAACGCGCCATGGCGGCCGGCGCCCATCCCGGCCAGTGTGCGCTGCCGGTGCCACCAGCCCACGTAGCCGAGCAGGACGAACGCGATGATCTTCGCCACGATCAGCACGCCGTACGCCGACGTCCAGAGATCGGAGACCGAGGTCAGCCGGGCGAGCACGCTGAACACCCCGGACGCGCCGACCCCGATGTAGCACCACAGGGCGAGCCTGGAGAACCTGGCCGCCGCGATCTCCAGCTGCGGCAGCTTCCGTACGGCGTGCAGGGCCACCACGGCGAGGCCGCCCACCCACAGCGACAGCGTGAGCAGGTGCAGCGCCAGCCCCGAGGTGGCCAGGTCGTGGTTGGGCGAGGAGGAGGAGTGACCGGTGAGCGCGGGCGGCAGCAGCGTGGCCAGCGCGAGCACCAGCAGACCGGCCGCGGCCCCGGCGGTGATGGCACCGCGCGAGAACAGCGCGATCGCCACCCCGAACAGCACCACGAGCGTCAGCGCGATGCCCTGGCCGAACTGGGTGGCGAAGCCGGTCAGGTAGTTGGACTCGAAGATCTCGGTGACCGGACGGGCGAAGAAGTCGGCCGCCCCGAACATGATCGCGGCGAACGCGGCGGCGGCCCAGGACAGCGCGCTCCAGGAGGCGGCCTTGACGTAGCCGAGCGCGGTCTTGCCCAGCAGGCCCTTGTCGTTGGGCAGCAGGAGGGCGGCGGTCAGCAGCAGGCCGATGGTGACCACGCCGGCCGCGTCCATCCACAGCTTGGAGACCGGCAGCCCCCATCGGGTGATCGGCCCGGCATCGGGCAGGCCGGCGATGATCCGGGGGAACGCCGCGCCGCCGGCGACCATGGCGATCACCAGGGCGACGAGCGCCGCCCCCACCGCCGCGAGCGCGAGACGCGCGGCCCTGGTCACGGTTTCTTCTCGTCTCTGGGCGAATCTGTACGCGGCCCGGTCGGCTTCTTGTTCCGCGCGCTGAGCAGGAAGCCGATGCCGACGCCGACGAGCGCGCCGACCACGACGATCAGCCACACGGGGAACGACGTCGAGGCGGCCCCCGCCTGATCGGCCGGCACGGCCGAAGCCGGGGCCTGGGCCTGGGTTTGGGCTGCCGGAGCCTCTGTGACGGGCGCCTGCGGCTGCGCGCTCGGCGACGGCGCACTCGGCGAGGGCGAGGGCGAGGGCGCCCCCTTGACCGTGAACGGGATCTCGCCCTCGATCGGGTGCCCGTCGGAGGAGACGACGCGGTAGGCGATCGTGTATTTCCCATCGGGCAACGCGCCCTTGAGCTCCTGCGTCACCACCTTGCCGTCGGCACGGGGATCGCCGCTCTGGTGAGCGGTGCCTTCGGCGCCGCGGACGACCACGACCGGGATGCGCACGCCCGAGGTGAATTCGAGCTTGACTTCGTCGACGGACTCGACGGTGGCGCCCTTGGCCGGGTCGCTGCTCTTGAGAGCATCGTGGGCCAGGGCCGGTCCGGCGGTGCCCAGCAGGACCAGGGCGGCGATGAACGCGGTGAGAGCCGCGAACGGGGATCTCTTCATGACATCCCCAAGGCTACCGACGTCGCCGCCCGGTCCCGACCTCGCTACAGGCCCGCGCAGGCCAGCGCGCGCTGGTAGGCCTTCACGGCGTTGTCGGCGTCGCCCAGCTGCTCCATGGTCTCGGCGGCGGCGTACCAGGTGGAGGCGACCTTGCCGGTGTCGGGCAGCGGGCTGATCCACTGGCGCACGATGTCGAGCTCATGCTGCGCCTCGCCGAACCTGCCGACCCCACCGTAGGTGCGGCTGAGCATGAGGCGCAGCTCGGCGCCCAGGGTCTTGGCGGTCTCGGGCAGCAACTCGGTGCCGGCCCGCACGTACCTGATCGCCTGCTCATAGTTGCCGTCGAGGATCTCGGCGCGGCCGAGCTCCACCAGGCAGCCGGCGCGGTCGGCCGTGCTGGCGGAAGACTGGGCCAGTTCCTGGTCGGCCTTGATGAGCAGCTGGCGGGCCTCCTTGCGGGCCGACGGCCTGACCCTGAGCAGCAGCGCGGCGTACGCGTTGCGCATCCTGGCGAGGTTGCGCGGCTGACCGTACTCCGACTGGACGGCCAGCGCCCGCTCGGCGAAGCCCAGGGCCTCCTCGCCGTGTCCGGTGGTCTCGGCGACGACGGCGGCATTCCAGCAGGCGGCGACCGTCGATCTCGGCGTGCCGAGCAGGTCGGCCGCGTTCAGCAGCTCGGCGGCGAACTGGCGGGCGCGCAGCAGATCCCCGCGCAACATGTACGCGCCCAGCAGGGTGGCGCCCAGCTCGATGGTCAGGTCGGACCAGGCCGGCCGGCTCGCGCCGCCCAGAATGCCTTCACCGATCGCGACGGCCTCGGTCAGCCTGTCGCTCCTGTGATAGAGACGGCACAGGGCGATGGACACCTCGATGCGGCGGTCGGCCGGGATGTCCTCCTCGTTGATCCGATCGAGGATGGCGATGGCTCCGGCAAGGTCACCGCATGCCTCGGTGGCCAGGGCGAGCCCGAATTCGGTGTCTTGACGTAGAGACGTGAGACCTGTCAGGTTATTGTTCGCCATCAGCTCGGCGAAGCGGGTGCGGGCCTCGGAGACTTCACCGTTCTCCAGGGCCAGCCGCGCGTAGCCGAGGGCGAGTTCGATGTCCTCCATCTGCTCGGCCGTCACGCCGTTGACCAGATAGGAGAGCGAGCAGTCCAGCTTCTGAGCCAGCAACTCCAGGACGGCGGGAGTCGGGGTACGCTTGCCACTCTCAATCAAGGAGACGTAGCTATCCGAGAGTTCGGGGTGCGCAAGTTGCGCCTGCGACAGGCCACGCTGTCGCCGAACCGTCTTAATACGGAGTCCGACCAGGTCAGATGTGGTCACAGTCGCCGCTCCTTGAGATGATGAAACGCTCTACCCATAGGCGAGGGAGACCCCACATGCGTATGCGTCTTATCTTGTCCGCACTTGCTGCCATGGCTGCGACCGTACTGGTCGCAGGAAGCAATGCTACGACTGCGAACGCCCAATCGTCTCCTGCTGTCAGCTTTGATGTCCCAATATGCTGCTAGGTGATCATTGGCCGCTTAACCGGATGATGCCATCAGCAACTCAGCGTGATCACCGTGCCGCTTGTCGTAATCGCTTTCAGCCTGCCCGGAGGGCCAGGAAGAAGTCGACCCGGTCTGTCATCGTCGACAGATCGCGGCCGGTCAGCTCCTCCACCCGCTTGATCCGGTAACGGACAGTGTTGACGTGCACGTGCATCCGCTCCGCGCACGCGTTCCATGAGCCGGCGCAGTCGAGGAACGTGCCGAGCGTACGCACCAGCTCCGACTGGTGCCGCCCGTCGTAGTCGAGCAGCGGCCCGAGCAACCGATCGGCGAACGAGCGCCGCACGTCGCCAGGGGTCGTGGCCAGCAGGAGGGCGTGCGTGTAGATCTCGTCACTCGTCACCACCCCGCCGCCGCGCACCTCCGCCAGCCGCCGGGCGTGCCCGGCCTCCTTGACCCCGCCCTTCACGGCCGCCGCGCCGGTGAGCGCGCCGCTCAGTCCGACGCAGATCCGCGTGCCGGGCAGCGCGGACAGCACCTCCGCCCCGGCGCTCAGCCGCTCGGCCACCCCGCTCACGGTCGAGCCCCGCAGCGGCACCAACCCCACCGCGCCGTCGGTCCGTACCGCGTCTTCCGCCCGCACCGTGCCTTTCGCCCGTGCTGCGCCTTCCGTCTGTACCGCGCCTTCCGTCTGTACCGCGCCTTCCGTCTGTACCGCGCCTTCCGTCTGTACCGCGCCTTCCGTCAGTACCGCGGCGACGATCTCGCGGTTCAGCAGCTCCTCCACGGCCTGCCCACCCAACATCGCCGCATCCGGATCACCTGGCCGGCCCGCCGTGAGGACGGTGGCGTTCACGATCGCGTACGGCTCGGCGGCGTCGAGCCCGCAGGTGCGGAGCCTGGCGTCCAGCTCGGCCGGGCCCGCCTCCGCCAGCGCGGCCGTGACGAGCTGCTCGGCCAGCCGCCGTTCGACCCGGCGCCCCTCCTCTATCCGGCTGTGCTCGACCGCGACGCAGGCCGCCAGCTCGTAGCCGAGGTCGGGCCGGTCCAGCAGGTCGCCGTCGCAGGCCAGCACCCAGCCCGCGGCCCGGTGGCCACGCCCGACGCTGAAGATCGTGTGCTCGCCGACGCGGCAGGGCAGCCGGGACGCCGTCAGGTACGCGCGGGCCAGTCGTACCGGATCCTCGGCGGAACCCACGATCACCCGGCCGGAGGCGGAGACGACGGCGCCCGTGACGCCCAGCTCCGCGGCGGTCAGCGCGAACAGCTCAGGCAGCGCGGCGCCCTCGGCCACGGCGGTGAGCAGCCTGCGGTGACGGCCGAGCGCGTCGCGCGCGTCGCCGGACAGGCGGGGCACGACGAGCTCCGCGAGCGTACGGAAGGAGACCTCGGTGGGCACCTCCACGAGCGTCAGCCCGGCCGCCGCGCACGCCGCCACGAGGTCTTCCGGAACATGACCGAGCCACGCCTGCCCCGCGCCGAGCGCGGCCACCCCGGCCTCTGCCAGCGCGGCGACGAAGCGGGTCGCGTCGTCCGGTGACGTGCGCCACATCATCCCCGTGAGCACCAGCTCGCCGCCCGACAGGTAGCGCCCCGGCTCGGGCAGGTCGGTGATGTGCACGCCGGTGAACTCCGTGGCCGGGTCGCCGGTCAGGAGCCTGAGGCGCAGCTCGCCGATGGCCAGCAGGTCACTGATGCGCACTTGGAGGAATATACAAGTCGGCCCGCCAAGCTCTGACCGGGATTTAACGTCACACGCATAGGACCGCCGCCACGCTGGTGCTCTACTCGGAGAATGACCGAAACGTCGAGCGAGACGCGGCGGCTCGAGTCCATGGGCGTGGGTGAGAGCGCCCAGCGGCCGGACGCCACACTGAAGGTGACGGGCGAGTTCGCCTACGCCTCCGACCTGTGGCTCGATGGCATGGCGTGGGGCGTGACGCTGCGCAGCCCGCATGTCTCTGCGTGGATCCGCTCGATCGACGTGGGGCCCGCGCTGGCGATGCCCGGGGTGTTCACGGTGCTGACGCACGAGGACGTGCCCGGCGAGAAGTTCTACGGCCTGGAGCTAAAGGACCAGCCCGTGCTGGCCATCGACCAGGTCCGCTACCAGGGCGAGCCGGTCGCGCTGGTGGCCGCCGACCACCCGGAGACCGCGCGCAGGGCCGCGGCGGCGATCGTGGTCGAGTACGAGCCCCGTCCCGCCGTAACAGACCCCCGTGAGTCCCGAAATTTCGTACGACATCAGCCGGTGCGGGTGGGCGACACCTTCGAGGCGGACGTCGTGGTGTCGGCCGAGTACGAGGTCGGCATGCAGGACCAGGCGTTCCTCGGCCCCGAGTCCGGCCTGGCCGTCCCCGCCGAGGACGGCGGCGTGGACCTGTACATCGCCACCCAGTGGCTGCACGTGGACCGCGACCAGCTCGCCCCCTGCCTCGGGCTGCCGCCGGAGAAGGTACGGCTGACGCTGTCGGGCGTCGGCGGCGCGTTCGGCGCCCGCGAGGACCTGTCGATGCAGGCGCACGCCTGCATGCTGGCGCTCCGGCTGAACCGTCCCGTGAAGATCGTCTACAACCGCGAGGAGTCGTTCTACGGCCACGTACACCGCCACCCCGCCTGGATGCGCTACGAGCACGGCGCCACCCGTGACGGCAAGCTCGTCTACGTCAAGGCCGACATCCTGCTCGACGGCGGCGCGTACTGCTCCTCCTCCCCCGCCGTCGTCGGCAACGCCGCCTCGCTCGGCGCCGGCCCGTACGAGGTGCCGAACGTCCGGATCGACGCCACCGGCGTCTACACCAACAACCCGCCGTGCGGGGCGATGCGCGGGTTCGGCGCGGTGCAGGCGTGCTACGCGTACGAGTCGCAGATGGATCTCCTGGCCGAGGCGTGCGGCCTGTCGCCGGTCGAGATCCGGGTGCGCAACGCGGTTTCGCAGGGCTCGTCCCTGGTCACCGGGCAGATCATCGACTCACCCGCGCCGCTGGCCGGCATGCTCCGCGACCTGGCCGCGATGCCCCTGCCGCCCTCCCGGGAGTCCGATCTGCGCGCGCTGCCGGGCGGTGTCTCGCAGACCACCCACGGCGAGTCCGTACGGCGAGGCGTCGGGTACGGCGTGGGCATCAAGAACATCTGCTTCTCCGAAGGCTTCGACGACTACTCGACGGCCCGGGTCCGGGCCGAGCTGATCGGCGGCGAGCCGCACGTCACCGTGCACACCGCGGCGGCCGAGGTCGGCCAGGGCCTGGTGACGATCCAGGCCCAGATCGCCAGGACCGAGCTCGGCGTCGAGAACGTGACCGTGGCGACGGCCGACACCACGGTGGGCTCGGCGGGCTCGTCGTCGGCCTCGCGGCAGTCGTACGTCACCGGCGGGGCGGTGAAGGCGGCCTGCGAGGCCGTTCGGGCGCGCTTCGAGGGGCTGCCGGCCAGGGAGGCGCTGGAGAAGTACGGGACGATCGAGGAGACGCGGGAGTATCGGCACCGGCCCACGTTCCCGATGGACCCCGAGACCGGGCAGGGTGACTCGCACACCCAGCTCGCCCTGTGCGTGCACCGGGCCGTGGTGGACGTGGACGTCGAGCTGGGCCTGGTCAAGGTGGTCGAGCTGGCGGCCGTACAGGATGTGGGACGGATCATGAACCCGCAGGCGCTGGAGGGCCAGATCCACGGCGGCTCGGCGCAGGGGCTCGGGCTGGCGCTGATGGAGGAGATCCAGATGCGTGACGGGCGACTGCTGAACCCGTCGTTCACCGACTACCTGATTCCCACCATTCTCGACATGCCGCCGATGGCGCTGAAGATCCTGGAAAATCCCGACCCCGCCGCTCCGTACGGGTTGCGTGGCGCGGGTGAGCCGCCCACACTCTCGTCCACGCCCGCCATCGCGGCGGCGGTGCGGGCGGCGACCGGACTGCGGTTGACGCGCGTTCCCATCAGACCGGAAGATATCGCCTTGGTTAATGGGCGGATCGACTACGGGGAGGAATCCGATGACCAGCGCACGTGACGCGGCCAAGGCAGAGTTCGAGCGGTACGACACCGACGGTGACGGCCTGCTGTCGACCAGCGAGATCAGGCAGGTCAACGCGGCCCTCGGCGGGCACGGCGTCACCGACGCGGAGATCAGCGCGTTCATCGACGCCATCGACAAGGACGGCGACGGCCGGATCGGCCTGGAGGAGTTCGTCGGCCTGGTGGGCGGCGGCAAGCACGAGGCGTGATCGGCGCCGTGTGGGACCGGCCGGAGGGATGATCACGTTCCCGGCCGGGTAGGGCACCCGGCACTCCCCCTTGATCGCGAGGGGGAATGGCCGTGCTCGACAGGTTCTTCGAGCTCTCCGGCCGGTCGACGACGGCCGGACGCGAGGTGCGCGGCGGCATCACCACATTCATGGCGATGGCCTACATCATCCTGCTCAACCCGATCATCCTGGCCGGGGCCCGTGACGTCACCGGCGCCAGGCTCTCGATCGTCCAGCTCACCACCTCGACCGCCTTGGCGGCGGCCGTCTCGACGCTGCTCATGGCCTTCATCGGCAACGCGCCGTTCGGGCTGGCGGCCGGGCTCGGCCTGAACGCGGTGGTGGCCTACCAGGCCGCGCCCCACATGACCTGGGCCCAGGCGATGGGCCTGGTCGTCCTCGAAGGACTCGCGATCGTCATCCTGGCCGTGACGGGCCTGCGTACCCTGATCATGAACGCGATCCCGCTGGCGCTCAAGCACGCGATCAGCGTGGGGATCGGGCTGTTCATCGCGCTGATCGGCCTGGTCGACGCGGGCTTCGTGGCGGCGGGCTCCGGCACGCCCGTGCAGCTCGGCGCGACCGGGCACCTGGCGGGCTGGCCGGTCACGGTGTTCTGCTTCGGGCTGCTCCTGATGATCGTCCTGTACGTACGCAGGACCCCGGCGGCCATCCTCATCAGCATCGCGGTGACTACTGTCCTGGCCGTGGTCGTGAACTCACTGGCCACCATCGACCCCAAGACCTGGGGCGTGGTGACACCCCGGGTGCCTGCGTCGCTGGTCGCGGCACCCGACTTCGGGCTGGTGGGACGGTTCGACCTGTTCGGCGGGTTCGTGAGCGCGGGGGCGCTGACGGCGGCCGTGGTGCTGTTCACGCTGATTCTGTCCGGGTTCTTCGACGCGATGGGCACGATCATCGGCGTCAGCGACGAGGCCGGGCTGGTGGACGAGCAGGGGCGGGTGCCGCGGCTGGGCGCGATCCTGACCGTGGACGGGGTCGCGGGCATGATCGGCGGTGCGACCAGCTCGTCGGCGAACACCGTCTTCGTCGAGTCGGCCGCCGGCGTGGGCGAGGGGGCCAGGACCGGGCTGGCCAGCGTGGTGACCGGGGCGCTGCTGGGCCTGGCCCTGCTGTTCACACCGCTGGCCGGGATGGTGCCCGCGGCCGCGGCGGCGCCCGCGCTGGTGCTGGTCGGGGCGCTGATGATGACGCAGAGCAGGAACGTGCCCTGGGAGGACCTGGAGCTGGCCGTGCCCGCGTTCCTGACGATCGCGCTGATGCCGTTCACGTACTCGATCACGAACGGGGTGGGGGCCGGGGTGATCTCCTACACGCTGATCAAGGCGGCTCGGGGGAAGTTCGCCGAGATTCCGTGGCTGCTGTGGGTGGTCTCGCTGATCTTCCTGGCCTATTTCGGGATCACCGCGCTGGAGGAGCTGTTCGGGTAGTTGTTTGGGTGGGTGTCAGCGGATGTCGGCGGTGTTGCAGGCCACGTTGTTCTTGTCGAGGTCGGGGTACCAGGCGTACTCGGGGTGGACGCCCTTGGTGTACGGGCCGTCGCCGGCGGCGACGGCCGCCTTGCAGCTCGCGTAGTGGGGGTCCAGGCTGCCCCGGACGGGAGAGGTGGCACGGCTGGCCGGGGCGGAGGCGCCTGAGGTCGGCGCTCCCGCGTTGGGCACGCCCGTCGTGCCCGTAGTGCCCGTGGGGGCCTGGCCTGTGGTGGTCGGCGCTCCACCGGTCGGCGCTCCACCCGTTGGGGCTCCACCCGTTGGCGCTCCACCCGTCGGTACCCCCGCGGTCGGGGCGGCGTCGGTCGGCGCTCCGTTGGTCGGCGCTCCGCCGGTCGGCGCTCCGCCGGTCGGCGCTCCGCCGGTCGGCGCTCCGCCGGTCGGTGCTCCGGGCGACGGCGAGGAGCCGAGCAGACTCGCGGCCAGGGCCTCGGCCGCCGCCTTGTCGAAGCCCACGATGCTCAGGCTGTCGCCGTCCATGGGCTGCGTGACGATCGGTGCCGCCAGAACGGTCTTGGGCACCAGGACGACCGCCACCTGCCGCTGGTCGGTCACCAGCTCGTCGATGAGGTCCGACACCTTCTGCTTGAACGCGGGCGCGATCGCGATGCGCACCGAGTAGGTGCCGTCCTTCTCGCGTACGGCCTCGATCCGCTGTACGGCGTTGACCGTGACCCCGTCCTCCAGCAGGTAACAGGTGGTCTGCTCCTTGTCGAGCACGGCCGTGATACCCGGGCACGGCGCCGGCTTGGTGTCTCTGACCGGCGCGAAGTGGATCGGCGTCGCCAGCCGCTGCGGCGGGACGCCCCCCAGGATCGGCGCGTCGGGGCTTCTGGTCATCAGGACGGCGACCGTCCCCAGCACGCCGGAGATGAGCACGACGATCACCAGCGAGACGATCAACACGATGGTGGTGAATCTGCTGGCCTTGGGTTCTCCGGGCTCTCCGGGCTCCGCGGGTGGCGGCTCTTCCGGCTTCTCCATCGTTGGCGACCCCATCCTGACGTTCGGGCTGCGGGTGAGCCTATCGAGGACCGGCTGTAGCGGGGTAATCAGGCGAACAATCCTCATCGTCCAGCAAGAAATGGGGAAGATTGGAGAAAGAGCTACAGATTGTCGATGGATCCTCACGGCAGCCAGGAAGAAGGTGCGGCCGTGATTCTCCCCCGCCTGAGGGCAGGGGTTTCCACGCTCAAGGAGTCTCGATGAAGGTCGGCGTTCCCCGCGAGGTCAAGGACAATGAATACCGCGTCGCGCTCACCCCCGCGGGCGTCCACGAACTGGTACGGCACGGCCACCAGGTCCACGTCGAGCACGAGGCGGGCCTCGGCTCGTCGATCCCCGACGCCGACTTCGCGGCGGCCGGTGCCGTCATACTCGACCAGGTCGACGACGTCTGGGCCGAGAGCGACCTGGTGCTGAAGGTGAAGGAGCCGATCGCCGAGGAATACCACCGGATGCGCAAGGGCCAGATCCTGTTCACCTACCTCCATCTGGCCGCCTCCCGGGCCTGCACCAAGGCGATGCTCGACTCGGGCGTCACCGGGGTCGCCTACGAGACCGTACAGACGCCGAACGGCGCCCTCCCCCTGCTCGCCCCCATGTCGGAGGTCGCGGGGCGGCTCGCGCCGCAGGTCGGCGCGTACCATCTGATGCGCTCGCAGGGCGGCAGAGGCGTGCTGATGGGCGGCGTGTCAGGTGTGCGCGCGGCCCACGTCGTGGTGATCGGCGCGGGCGTGTCGGGCATGAACGCCGCCGCCATCGCGCTCGGCATGCAGGCCGAGGTGCTCCTCCTCGACAAGAACATCGACAAACTCCGCCAGGCCGACATGATCTACCAGGGGCACTGCCAGACGGTCGCCTCCAACACCCTGGAGATCGAGAGCGCCGTACGCGAGGCCGACCTGGTCATCGGCGCGGTCCTGGTGCCCGGCGCGAAGGCGCCCAAGCTGGTGACCAATGAGCTCGTCAGCCGGATGAAGCCCGGCTCCGTGCTGGTCGACATCTCGATCGACCAGGGCGGCTGCTTCGAGGACTCCCGGCCCACCACGCACGCGGAGCCGACGTACCAGGTGCACGAGTCGATCTTCTACTGCGTGGCCAACATGCCGGGCGCGGTCCCGTACACCTCGACGTTCGCCCTGACGAACGTCACGCTCCCGTACGCCCTGGCCATCGCAGACCGGGGCTGGGCACCGGCCATGCGCCAGGACCGGGCGCTCGCGCTGGGGCTGAGCACGCACGAGGGCCGCCTGACCAGCCGGCCGGTGGCGGAGGCCCACGGGTTGGCATGGACGCCATTGGAAGACGTACTGACCCGAGCATGACGAGGCGACCGCCGAGCACCTCGCGGTGCCGGACGACTCCTTCGACACCGGCCTGGCGATCCTCATGGTCCACCACTGGAGCGCCCCGACCTCCTGGACCAGGGTCACACTCCCGCGGCGATTACCAACGACTACTGACCTATACGGCCGTCGATGCGCTCGCGCAGCAGGTCGGCGTGACCCATGTGTCGGGCATACTCCCAGATCATTCCCATCGCCGCCTCGCGCAGCGACATCAACCCTCCACCACTGCCATGCTGATTCGCGGCATCGTCGGCGGTGAGGTCGAGACTGGGCGCCTCGGCCAAGAACCGCTCGGCGAAGTCCACCTCCGCACGCCATGCCTCCCACGCCTCCGCTACGACCTTGGGGTCGGCGACAGCGCCGTCGAAATCACCGTCACGGTCGCTCTCGGAGGTGAACAGCCTGGGGACGTCCTGTCCGGCCATCAGCACCCGGAACGTCCCACGCTCTACCTCGGCCAGGTGCCGCACCAGGCCCAGGAGCGACATCGTCGACGGCTCAACGGCCCGCCGCGCCATGGCCTCCGCGTCGAGATCCGCGCATTTCATCTCCAAGGTGAGGCGTGCGCAGCGCAGGTTTTCGATCAGCGTGGCGCGCTCGTCGCCCAACGTTGGCCCGTTCTCACGTGGGTCGTCGTCAGATGGCTTGCCGTCCGCTGTGAACATGTCGGCTCGTCGTGTCGTTGCCATGGCCGCCATCATGGGTGATGCGCCTGGAGACCGACAACTTATTAACGGTCCCTAGACTCATGGTCAGCAAGTCCGGCAAATCGCTGCAACTCACGGAAGGACGACAGTGGCCAAGACCGCTCTCCTGGTGATGGATGTCCAACGGGTCATCGTGGACCGCTACCCGGACCCCGCCTACCTGCCGCGCCTGCGCGAGGCGATCGACGCCGCCCGGGCCGCCGGCCTCCCGGCGATCTACGCGGCCGTCGGGTTCCGTCCCGGATATGCGGAGATCAGTCCGCGCAACAAGATGTTCGGCGCGATCGCCCGCATGGGGGGAATCGCCGGAAACGAGCAGGCCATGGAGATCCATCCGGACGTGGCACCAGAGCCTGGCGACGTCGTCGTCACGAAGAAGCGGGTCAGCGCCTTCGCCGGCAGCGACCTCGACATGGTCCTGCGGGCAGGCGAGATCGATCACCTGGTCCTCACCGGCATCGCCACGAGCGGCGTCGTGCTGTCCACCCTGCGCCAAGCGGCCGACCTGGACTTCCAGCTCACCGTCCTGTCCGACGCCTGCCTCGACTCCGACCCCGAGGTGCACCGGGTGCTCGTGGAAAAGGTGTTCCCCGGCCAGGCGGACGTCACCACCGTGGCCGAGTGGGTAGCGACGACCAAGTGATCCGAGACCACTTCCCTGGCACCTGCGTGCCGACGGCCAAGTGATTCGCGGTTGCTTCACCGACACCTGGGTCCTGGCGGCCAGTGATCCGAAGCTGTTTCCCTGACACCCCGGCGGGTACGCCGGGGTGATGCACGAGCCCATGGCAGAGCGGATACGACGACGCGCCGAGCACCTGCTGCCCGAGGAACAGGCAGCAGGAAGCGACGACACCGAGAAGCAGGCGGCAAGCATCCTCGCCGACTCCGACGCCCGCGAGGAGTACGCGGAATCAACCCCCGATCTACGGATCGACCACCGCACCTCCGAGGAGACCGTCGACCCTTGACGCGCTCTCCGGTGCGAACGCCGGAGATTCAACCTGTGCGACTGGACGGGCGCTTCCGCACGTCTCGCGGTGGTGCCGATTGGGTGGCCGATTCCTGTCGACGTCGTCGATGGCCTGTCATTCGGCCGGGCAGATGGTGCCCGGCTTGGGCAGTCTCAGGTCGGTCAGGTACGTGGTGGCGTGTTGGATGGGGCACTTCTTGCCCGACAGGTACATGACAGCTCACCGCCGATCTGCCCGCAGATCTTCACCAAGCTCGACCTGTCTCCATCGGACAACGACCACCGCCGCGTACTCGCCGTCCTGCGCTACCTGCAAGCCTGACGGTCCTGCGCTGTCTGCGGTCCTCACGATGGCGGTACGCGCTCACGCGGGTCGGCCCAAGCCGCCCGCGCGCCGTTATGTTTGCGGACGTGATCCGCGCCGTAGTGATTGATGTGGACGACACGCTCTGCCTCACCGAGGCGGTGTGTTTCGAGCTGGAAAACGAGGTTTTGGCGCGCATCGGCCGCGAGCCGATGCCCCGAGCCGTGCACCTGTCCACATGGGGGCAGCCCTTGCTCGAAGCGATGCCACAGCGCTCGCCCGGCCTTGACCTCACGGCCTTCGCCCCTGTCCATCAGGCGGTGCTCCGGGAGTACGTGGTGGCCGGGCGGCTGGATGTCGTCGCACCGGAGAACCTCCGGGCGCTCGATGAGCTTGCCGCCGCAGGACGCAGCCTCATGCTGCTGACCTCACGCACCGAAGCGGAGGTGGCGCACCTCCTGGCCCCGGACCATGCGCTCACCGGCCGGCTCGCCGCTGTCTACCATGCGGGCAACATGCGCTTCAGCAAGCCCGACGGCCGCGCCTTCGACGAACTTCTGACCACCACCGGACTGGAGCCCCGCCAATGCCTGTACGTGGGCGACTCCCCCGGTGACGCGCAGGCGGCCAACGGAGCCGGCTTGCGCTTCATCGCCTGCATGCAGAGCGGCCTCAGGCAGCGCACGGAGTTCGACGCACATCGTGTCGACGCGTTCATCGACACGTTCCCTGAAATGGTCGACGCCATAACCCACCTGGAAGAAGCTCCGCCTTCGCCACGTCCAGCGCGGGGTCACTGAGGCTGCTGTAAAGGCAGGGGTCTTGCTCGGGCTCAGCCAGTGGCCGGAAGCGCGTACCCCACAGTGGTCAGCAGGTGTCGGGGGACGTGTGCCTGCCCAGTTTCATCGCTGAGATCACACATACCAAGAACAGCGGAAGGGGAATCCAGAGATCGTTTCTCCCTGGACAGGTAATCAAGGGGCTGTTGAGGTCATTACCAGGCGTGGACGATTCAAAGGCGCGACTCACCGCGCTGTATGAGAAGCACTACCGCAGCGTGCTCAGCTACGTGCTGCTGCGAGCCGATCAGGAGACGGCCGAGGACATCGCCAGTGAGACCTTTGTGATCGCGTGGCGAAAACTCGGCCGCCTACCGGAGCCGCCGCTGCCGTGGCTGCTCAGCGTGGCTCGCAACTTGGTACGGACGCAACGCCGCACCACCGCCCGCAGGCACAGCCTGGTCGCCCGGCTCGCCGAACTCGCCCCCGCTGACGACGTGGCCGAGCAGGTGGCCGAGCGGCAGGCAGCGCTGACAGCGCTCGCGGAGCTATCCGAGTTCGATGCCGAGGCCGTACTGCTGGCCAGCTGGTACGGGCTCACGCCGGCTGAGGCCGCGAAGATCGCCGGTTGCTCGGCTCGCACCTTCAACGTGCGACTGCACCGCGCCCGGCGCCGTCTCACCCACGCGCTCAACCTTGCCCAGCCGACGTTCCTGGAGCAGTCATGAACGACCTCAACGGCCTGATCACCTCCTTGCGCCCCAGCACCGAGGACGCCTACCAGCGCCGCCGCGAAGCCGACCTCGCGCGCGCCTTCGCCACCCGTCGCCGTCGCGACTTCTCCTTCCGGCTGCGGCTTGTGGCCGTGGCCGCACCTGTCGCCCTCGCCGGCATCGTGGCCGCGGTCGCACTGGCGCCCAGGGCTGCCCCGTCACCGGATCACACTGCCGCGACGGATCATGACGTCAGTGCGGCGAGCCTGCGCCAGTTCGTTCTGATGAGCTCGAAAGAGCTGGGAGTCAGGGTCTTTCTGTGCAAGCAGGACTCCCCATGGCCCGCGTGCGGAGGCATCATGGCCGACCCGCCGGGCAGGGGCAAGGCGATCACCGAACCGCAAAGGGCGAACGTCCAGAGAAGGCTGGGCGAACTACCAGGGGTCGTGCGCGTCACCTTCGAGGACCAGGCCGGCGCACTGGCCAGATTCCGCAAATTCGCTCCTCAAATGCCGGACGTAGGGATCAAGGACATGAACGCGTCGTTTCTCGTCACCATGGAGACCGGCGCGGACTTCAGTCCAGTGATCAGCAGGGCGAAACGCATGCCCGGGGTCTCGAACGCCTTCAAACAGGTTCCTGCTCCGCAGACGCCACCGCTATCCACAAGCCGGCCAGCAGAGTGAAGCCGTCCTCACCGCGCCTGCCAGCGGCAGTCGGAAGCCGGTTCTGCAGTCGCCTAGGGTGTGTTCGTGACTGCCAGTCCAGACCGCCGTGACCAGCTCAAAGAGTTCCTGCGTGCCAAGCGGGAAGCTCTTTCCCCCGCCGACGTCGGCATGCCCGCCGGAGGGCGCCGCCGTACTCCGGGACTGCGCCGGGAAGAGGTGGCAGTGCTCGCCGGGGTGGGAGTGTCCTGGTACACCTGGTTGGAGCAGGGACGCGACATCAAGGTCTCCGATGCCGTGCTGGATGCCGTCGCCCGCGTGCTGAAGCTTGACGAGGCGGAGCGGGCGCACCTGTACGTGCTCGCCGGGCTGAATCCACCGGACCCCGCAGGCCGGCCGGGTGCGCCGGTGAGCGAGCAGTTGCGTGCGGTGCTGGAGGCATGGATGCCCAATCCGGCGCACGTACTGGATCGGCACTACAACCTGGTGGCCATGAACGACGCGGCCAGGTGGGTGTTCGGATTCGACGACGATGTCCGGAACTGCATGGTGGCGTTCTTCACCCACCCGATCTACCGCGGCAGGTTCACCGAATGGCACGAGTTCGCCCCGGACATGGTGGCCGACTTCCGTGCCAGCGCGGCCCGCTATCACGACGATCCGGTCTTCGGGCAGATCGCCGAAGAGCTGTGCGGCGCCAGTGCGGAGTTCGCCGAGTTGTGGGCCCGGCCGGACGTACGCTCCCGCTCCCAGGGGATCAAGGCGATCACCCACCCCGAAGCCGGGAACCTCACCTTCGAGTACTCGCTGTTCCGGCTGCCGGATCGTACGGACCTCAACGTGGTGCTGCACACACCGCATCCCGACACCGACACCAAGCAGAAGGTCGAAAGCCTGGTGGTGGCACACCCAGGATGAGCTGACACTGCCTTCCCGAAAGCCTTCCCACCACGATGGAAGACATGAAGGCAATCACGATTCCCGAATTCGGCAGTGCTGATGTCCTCCGCCTCGACGAGATCGAGCTCCCCGAGCCCGGGCCGGGGCAGGTCTCCATCGACGTGGCCTACGCGGGCGCCAACTTCGCCGAGATCCTCTACCGGCAGGGCGTGGTGGACGTACCGCTTCCTTTCGTGCCCGGCATCGAGGTGTCCGGCCGCATCCGGGCGCTCGGCCCCGGCGTCGAGGGGCTGCGGGTGGGCCAGTCGGTCGCCGCGCTGACGATCGTCGACAGCGGCGGCTACGCGGAGGTGGTGACCACCTCCGCCGACCTGGTGGCTCCCTTGGACGGCTACGACCTGGGGCTGGGCATCGCGGCGGCGCTGCCTTCCAACAGCACCACCGCGTTCCTCGTACTCGACCGGGTGGCCCGCATCGAACCAGGCGAAACCGTGCTCGTGCACGCCGCCGCCGGAGGCGTGGGCAGCCAGCTCGGCCAGGCCGCCCGATTGCTGGGCGCGGGCCGCGTGGTGGGCACCGTGGGCAGCCCCGCCAAGATCGAGACCGCCAAGGCGTTCGGCTACGACGAGGTCGTGCTGCGCGAGCAGGTGGCCGAGGCCGGTCGGTTCGACGTCGTGGTGGACATGGTCGGCGGTGCGGCACGACGCACCAGCCTGGACCTGCTCGCGCCGATGGGCCGGATGGTGGTGATGGGCAACGCCTCCGGCGCCGAGGACGTCGGGATCTCGGCCGACGAACTGTGGTTCACCAACAAGACGGTCTCCGGGTTCAACCTGGCCGCGTTCTCCGCCGCTTCTCCGGCAGAGGCGGGTCGGGCGCTGAATCGGGCGGTCGCGGCGGCCGCTAGCGGGGAGCTTCGGGTGCAGGTGGAGTCGCTACGGCTGGAACAGGCCGCACAGGCGCACCGCCGCATCGAGTCCGGCCGTACGACCGGCAAGCTCGTGCTCGAAGTCGAACGAATCTGACGCCACTGGCCGTGCTCCAGTCACTCGCTCGGGGCGTATGCGATGGTGCACGGCCTTTGACGCGGCCGTGGGGAGGACGGGCGGCGACCGGCCGGAAAAGCCGTGGCAGGCAGGCGCGACGGGCGACAGGATGCCTGACATGCGCTTGCACATCGACACCGACCTGGGCGGGGATCCCGACGACCTCTGTGCCCTGGCGATGGTTCTGGGCTGGCCCGGCGTGGAGATCGTCGGCATCACCACGACCGCTGACCCTGATGGCCGACGCGCCGGTTACGTCGCGCACTGCCTCCAACTGGCCGGGCGCCCGGACATCCCGGTCATCGCCGGCGCCGGAAAATCACTCACCACAGGCCGGTCCATGGGCGACTTGCTCGATCACGAGCGGTACTGGGGCGGCGTTACCGTCGCCCCCCGTCCCGCGCCGCCGGAAGCCGCGATCGATCTGCTTGAGCGCAGCATCGACCTGGGCGCCACCGTCGCGGCCATCGGGCCCTTCACCAACCTGGCTCTGCTGCACATGGCCCGGCCCGGTCGTCTTGACGGGGTGCCGGTGGTGGCCATGGGCGGATGGGTGCACCCCCTTGCCCCCGGACTGCCCGCGTGGGGCCCGGAGATGGACTGGAACACGCAATGCGACGCCCAAGCCGCCCGGGTGCTGGCCGAGCACGCCCGGCTCACCTTGGTCACCCTCCCCGTCACCGTCAAGGCGCACCTACGGGCCGCTCACCTGCCCCGCCTGGCCGCCTCTGGGCCTCTGGGCGAACTACTCGCCCGTCAATGCAGGGCTTACGCCATAGACAGCGGTATGACGGAACTCGGCCGCGCCCATGCTGGACTGCCCGATGACTTGATCAACTTTCACTGGGACCCAGTCGCGTGCGCCGTGGCGCTCGGCTGGAGCGGGGCCGTCGTCCAGGAACAGCGCCTGCGGACCGACCTCGAGGCAGAGCAGTTGTGCTTCACGGGCGACCCGAACGGGCGGCGGACGCAGGTGTTCGCCGACCTGGACGACCAAGCCTTCAACGAGACCTGGATCGACGCTGTCGAAAGGGCGCAACAGCAGTAGAGCGAACCCACTCGATCAAGCAAGGCGAGGCACGGCGACCGTCCGTCGGGATGGGCGGGCGGAATTCCTCAGGGCCGATCAGAGCAAGTCGTCGAATTCGCCGTCCTTGATACCACCGAAGAATGCCTTGAGCTCAAGATCGGTGAACGCAAGAACGGGACCGTTGGGGTTTTCGCTGTCGCGGATGAGCACCAGAGGCCCGCGGTCGGCCTTGTGGAGGGCGTCGGACGGTGCGGCGTCAGAAACTGCGACTTCCACGCACCCATTGCCTCCGTCACTGTGCCGGCTCTTCCGCCAGATGAGGGTGGCCGGGTCGATCGGGTTACTGTGCATGTTTCGCGGGTCCTCTTTCCATCTGTAGACGGTCGGCCGCCTGAGAGATCAACTCTGCCGACTCATCAGGGCTCACAGCGATCGCGCGCAGTTGATCAAAGGCAAGGCCGTATCGATGAACCTCACTGTCGTCCTCAATCCACAGGCTACTTGTGAGCGTCTCGATGTAGGCCACGTCGGGGTAATGGACCTCGGAAAGGGCCAGGATGGAGAAAGGTTTCGTCGCGCCGGGATGTGCGCCCACAGCGCTCGCGAGGATCTGAATCGTCACCCGACTTCCCCGCCGACATCGTCGAGGTCGATCTCTACCGAGTGCAACTCTGGCCACCCGAGACGGCATAAGCCGTTGCGACAGCTCGGCGCACAGTCTGGGGGCTGCCTGGGCGCACCGAGATTCGGCCTCAACCGCCGACGGCCCGGCGACCAAGCTGGCGCCCAGCACGGTGAACGCCTGCTGATCATCCGCGACGGGATCGCGTCCGGGGGTGGCGGGGGCCGGCAGGCCCCCGCCGAAAGGCGGAGCCCCAAAAGGGCAGCCCGAGCGAAGAGCGAAGACCATCTACATCAAGCAAGGCGAGGTGCGGCGGGTGCATGCCGTCCGCCGAAGTGAGCGTGCGGAACTGCCCGGACTGTCTGATCATGTCCGGTCTCGCAAAGCAGTAGACGACCTCGACGGTGACGCATGCAGCAGCGAGAGACGAGCCCTACGAACGATTGGTTTCACCGGAAGTGTCCGCTGAGTCACCAGTCACATACTTCGCCGCGTCCGCGAGTTCGGAAGCCGTCAACGAGCGGCCCGTGGTATTGACGCGCGAGAATACCGTGCTCGCCACGGAAAGAGAGCCCCCTACTACCCGGACAACCGGTACGCGGTAGTCCTTGATACGCCGCACGACGGATTCGCACTCATCAATGAGGTCGGCCAGCTCTTCCTCAGGCGCTGCCGCCGAAAGTTCCCGCATGTAAGCCAGGAAATCAATGGTCCTGAGCGCCGAGCGAACAGGGAAATAGTTGATCGGGACGTCTCTCTTCTTCCAATGGCGATAGCGATGGGACTGCCCATCGCGCTGGCCCAAGACACGGTAGACCGACCACTTCCACTCGCGCGGATTCGCGGCTCGAAGGCAGCCGAAGAGAGTGGCCAGACGCTGATGACCGTCGACCAGGTATGATATGGGCCTTCCCGGCTCAGGATCGGCGATCATCTGCCCGGCGATCTCATTCGAGCATTCGACCTGCGACTCGGTCTCCCAGACAATGAAACTCCCGATGGGAAACCCTCGCTCGAGGCTCTCGAACAGGTCGAGCATCTGGCCAGGCGCCCAGGAGAACGCGCGCTGAAATTTTGGTATGCGCAACTCACCACGGGCAATTGCCTCGATCATTTCTGTGACGAGACGCACCTCCGGATTGAATTCCATGCCCGCGTTCTGCTCTGCCACGTATGCCCTCTAAATAATTTTGCGTAGTTTCGAAAGAAGCTCGCGCAGTTCGCTCACGACCTCTGCTCCAAGTCCAGCGAAGTCGGACTCGGCGAGCCTCCCGCCAGCGGCGGCTCTCATCATGAGTTCGGTCAAGCCGGCCCCGAACCCCGGCCGGAGAAGCTCGATCGTCCGGTCAGGTACTCCGTCGTACAGGCTCCCATGCCCACGCGGCACCTGCGGCTCGCCGTCTCTCCCACCAGGGAATCCTTTCTTCATGTCAAAGTGTCCACGCTGCTTCGGGGTGAGCGACTTCAACGCCTTGATCTTCTTCGACGTTTCGTGATGCGGCCGGACCATCGCCAAGACCCGATTGGGAGCATAGTTCTCCGCCTCGCGAAGCTCCAGGACATGAACATGGGCACCGAGCGCACGGACCTCATCGGCAACCTTGTGGCAGCGAGTCACTTGACCGGGAGCCAACCTGTCGCTGTCCAGCAACAGTGCCACGCGTGGTGTACGCCTGAAGCGGGTCAACGCATCGGACGCCTGCTTCCCCGCCCTATCCTTTCCTCCGCCGTGGCGGATGTCCAGGTGCTGCCTTGCCGCCGCCTCCGCCACGTCCTCGCCGTCGAAGACGCGGCAGATGGCCAGAAGGAAGCAGCGGTCAGAGAACTCGTCCTCAACGAGGAGCACAGCAGGTTGCCGCAGATCGCACACATCGTCGCGAATGGTTGTGTGGGACACCTGCAGAGGAGCGACACCAGCGGCCTGCCACGCCTGAGCGACGCTGGCCTTGAGCGCGAGATCTGCGTAGACGGGCGCGAGTGTCGGGAAATGTCGGCCGAAGAAGGCGACAGCCGATTCCACATCCTGGGGCTTGATATGCCACTCATGCTGCACCCGTAGGAATAACTGGATCAGTTCGTGGATCTCCAAGATCTGATCGGCTCTCGTGAATATCTCGGGATGGAACTCAACCCGCATCGGCTTCCGATCGCTCAATCTGGGCGGCAGCGAGCGCCCGCGTCTCCTCGAAGTCCTCGGCGAAGACCCCGCGCGGCCAGTAGTCCAGGTTCCCGAGCTGGTCGATGCCGATACGTCGGGCGTTGGCCACGCCGCCTTCGTGTTCCACAAAATAGATCGCGACATCATCGGGGGCGATGGCGCCTTCCGCGATCCGACGCCGCAACCGGAGCATGAAGGTCTCGCTGTGAGTTTCAATGAGGAACCGAACGTTCGATTCTTGGGCGGCCGCCATGAAGAGATCGGCCAAGCGGGCGTGCGCTGACGGATGAAGGTGCAGTTCGGGTTCTTCGATGATCTCCAGAGTCGGCTGTTCGGGCGGCATCACCGCATCCACCGCACGCTGCACGAGGATGGGCAGCAACTGAGTAACGCCCGTGCCCGCGTCGGCGAGGCTGACCTCAAGCTTGCCATCGAACGTGGAACGCATGACGGCGGAATACACGCCTTCTTCGTGATGCTGGATCCCGAGCTTCCAACCTGAGATGTTGTCGTCGAGATAGCCATTGAGCCTGTTCAGCAGCCCGCTGCGCCGTCGAAGCTCGTCGTGGGCGACAATGTCCAGCGCCGATTCACCGTTGGCGCCGACGACGGTAGCCGGCCTTCTGGAGCGGAACCGGTAGACCCTGCGCGGGCGCTCGCGATAGGGGCTGAGATAACGAATGTCATCGAACTCGGAACGGATGATCGCTATCGCCTCGATCAGCTGATCAAGGTCGATGTCCTCGCTTTGGTCCAGCCGGTCCGCTTCGGTTGTGTCATAGACGGCATCGTAGGCTTGATCGTGTCGGATGGCAGGAAGAAGCCCATAAAAAGGCAGACGAATTCTCGAAACATCGTCCTCACCGTTGCTCACGAAGTAAGCATGCCCGTCCTTCAATTCGTGCCGCCGCGGCCAGTCCGCACGGTCAGGATCGTCTTCGTCCCAACCTATGTGCGTGTACTTCGAGTCAGGCTCGATGGCCAATGAGCTGACCAGCTGATAACCCCACTCGTCGACATTCTGTACCGTGGCTGACAGGCTGTGCGGACGGACGCCTTCACGTTCGAAATCGAGTCGCACACCAATGCGGCCGTGCGGATTGCGGCCGTGAACCAGATCGAGGAAGTCCGGGCCAGACTCTCCGAGTTGATCCAAATCGAAAGGAAGGGGCGACATGGTGCGAATGCCCGTTCGGAGGACCAGTGGCGCCCGGACAAGGGCACTCTTGCCCGAATTATTCTTGCCAAGCACCACGGTAATCGGGCGCAGTTCCACCTCTTGCCGAGTACGGAAACATCGATAGTTCTCGAGGACGAAGCGCGCCAGTGGCATGAGGTCGACTTTAACGCGCCTCCGTGCCACGCGGACCGATTTCCCAAACGCTGAAGGCCCTCAAGGGCACTACGACCTCGACAAGAGGGCCTGGTCTCGATCTTTCCTGCGCCGATAGAGCAGCAGGCGAAGCCGTGACGTAATGGCTGATCGTCTGTGTGTCAGCTCGTCGCCCGTTTCTGATGGCCAGTCACACGCTGCCGGTAACCGCCCCGAAGCCCCTTTGATTGCCTCGGGGCCGCTCTCCATCCCTCTGTCATCGCGAAACAACATGGCCAGGCAGCGCCAACCGTGAAGCCCCTCGCCATCTACAACGGGATCGCGTCCGGGGCGGCGGGGGCCGGAAGGCCCCCGCCGAAAGGCGGAGCCCCCAGAAGGCAGCCTGAGCGAAAGCGAAGACCATGCTTTTCGGGGGTCGAAGGGGGCGGAGCCCCCTGGGAGGCACCGCCCGACCGCCAGGGAGGCCCGAGCTTGGGGTTACTTGTTGGTGGGGCTGGGGCTGATCATTTCCGTGGGGGGCTGGCTGGCCTGGCCCTTGGGCTCCGGGGGGAGGGGGGCCTGGTCCGCCGTCGTGGTGATGGCGTCGGGGCCGCCGCAGATGGCGCCGGCTTCAGGGGTGTCCGGGCCGTTCTGGTACTTCTTGATGAACGCCGCGAGCTTCGGGTCGTCGGCCTTGTCGAGCTTCAGCTGGTGGCCCCAGGAGGATGCCACGACCGGAGCGGGCAGGTTCGGGTACGGACTGACCAGCATGTAGTCCTGCTGCCCCGTCGAGGTAGCCGTCTTCTTCAGCGCGTCGACCTGCGCCTTCGGCAGGTCGGGGCGGTAGGTGATCCACAGGGCGCCGTGCTCCAGCGAGTGGACGGCGTGCTCGTTGTGGATCGGCTTGTCGTAGACCGCGCACTGCTGCCAGTAGTTGTTGTGCTGGCCGCCGACCGGCGGGTTCTCCTTGTACGTGACCGTGTTCCAGACGTGCTGGCCCGCCTCGTACTTGTAGTTGGCCACAGCCCCCAATGACGTCTCTTTGGCCTGCTTGACCAAGTAGAAACCGACCACTCCGACGAGCAGCACGATGACGAGTCCGCCTGCCCCCCACATCAACAGCGCGGCGCGGCGCTCCTTGCTCTTCTGCTGCGCTCGCATCTTCTGCAGATGCTCGCGCCGCGCCTGCGCCTTCTCCTTCGTCATCGTTCCTCCATCGGCATGCCAACTCCGGGTCACCCTATGCCCTAGTGCAGTATGTGGAGAATAAGAGCGTCTTAAGTACCCGGGCACGCCTCGGCGATGAGATGGGTACGCTGGACGAGCCATGGAAAAGCCCGCCAAGAACTCACTGCTCATCGCCTGCGCCGTGCTCGTACTCGCCGGAGCGGTGATCTTCCTCGTATGGGGTCGTAGCGGCACCCCCGGCGACGCCTCGGCGGAGGCCGGATTCGCTCGCGACATGGCCACGCATCACGCGCAGGCCGTCGACATGTCGTTCACGATCAGGGACAAGACGCAGTCCAAGGACGTCAGAAACCTGGCCTACGACATCATCACCACCCAGTCCAATCAGCGGGGCATGTTCCAGGGGTGGTTGCAGCAGTGGGAGCTCGACCAGGCCACCGATCGCCGGCCGATGGCCTGGATGGCCGGGCACGGGCACAGCGGGTCAGGCACTTCGGCCGCCCCCGCCGCCGTTCCCGTGGGCGGGGCGATGCCGGGCATGGCCTCGCCGGATCAGCTGACCAAGCTCAAGGAGCTGCAGGGCACGGCTGCCGAGGTGCTCTTCCTGCAGCTGATGATCCGCCACCACGAGGGCGGCGTGCAGATGGCCGAGGGTCTGCTGAAGCTGTCCACGCGGGACGAGGTGGTCAGCATGGCGCAGAAGATCGTCAATGGGCAGACCGGCGAGATCAAGCTCATGACCGAGATGCTCAAGCAGCGCGGCGCGCAGCCGTACCCGACCAT
Organism: Nonomuraea sp. NPDC052129; assembly: GCF_040680095.1. Taxonomy (NCBI): domain Bacteria; kingdom Bacillati; phylum Actinomycetota; class Actinomycetes; order Streptosporangiales; family Streptosporangiaceae; genus Nonomuraea; species Nonomuraea sp. NPDC052129. Next base: position 29,373 of record NZ_JBFAVX010000014.1, read on the forward strand.
CCTGAAGTGAGCGCAAGGCGTCTCAGGGCAATGAGCTGGATTGAGGCGGGCCTCAAGTGGGCTCGCGGCGCCAGGGACTGAGGCGGGGATGAAGTGAGCGCGCGGCGTCACGGATTGAGGCGGCCCTGAGGTGAGTGCCGACGCCGTTGTGGTGGGGTCCGGGCCGAACGGGCTTGTCGCCGCTGTTCTGCTGGCTCAGGCCGGGCGTGAGGTGCTGCTGCTGGAGGCGGCCGATCAGTTCGGCGGGGGGCTGCGGTCGGCGGAGGTGACGCTGCCCGGGCGGGTGCACGATCTGGGTGCGACCGTGATGGCGATGGCGCTGGCCTCTCCTGCTTTCAGGGAGCTCGGCATCAGTGGATCCGGCCCCAAAGAGCCCGGTCTCCATGGGGGCGAGTCTCGTGGGGGCGAGTCTCGTGGGGGCGAGTTCGGTTCGGTTGAGTTCGTGCATCCCGCTGTCGTGGCCGCTCATCCGCTCGACGATCGCCCCGCCGTGCTCGTGCACCGTGATGCCCGCCGCACCGCGGCCGGTTTGGGGCGGGATGCGGCGGTATGGGAGCGGACGGTGGGGGCGGCGGCGCGGGCCGGGTTGCCGCTGGTCGATCTGCTGCTCAAGCCGCTCGGGCCGTGGGAGCCGCGGCCGCGGGTGTTCGCGCAGGCGGCCAGGTTCGGGGTGGCGGCGGCGTTGCCGGTCACGACACTCGGGCGGCGGGCGTTCCGGACCGTCGAGGGGCGGGCGGTGCTCGCGGGCATGGCCGCCCATTCCATGCTCGACCTGCGCTCGCCCATGACGAGCGGGTACGGCCTGCTCCTGGCGGCCCTTGGGCACCTGGTGGGGTGGCCGGTGGTGAAGGGCGGGTCGCAGGTCCTGGCCGACGCCCTGGTGGCCAGGCTCAGGGCCCTGGGCGGGGAGGCGGTCACCGGGCATCGGGTACGCCACCTGCGGGAGCTGGGCGCCGAGACGGTGGTGCTCGACGTGACCCCCCGACAGTTCCTGACGATGGCCGAGCTGCCGGCCGGGTATCGCAGGGGGTTGGAGCGCTATCGGTACGGGCCTGGGGTGTTCAAGCTGGACTGGGCGCTCGACGGGCCCGTGCCGTGGCGGGATCCGGCGGTGGCGGCGGCCGGGACAGTGCATCTCGGGGGCACGCTGGAGGAGATCGCGCTCAGCGAGGCCGAGATGGCTCACGGGCGGCACTCACCGCGGCCGTACGTGCTGCTCGTGCAGCCGTACGCGGCCGATGACAGCCGGGGCGGGCACACGTTGTGGGCCTACTGTCATGTGCCGAACGGGTCCAGGGTCGACATGACGGACGCCATCGAGGGGCAGATCGAACGGTTCGCGCCGGGGTTCCGCGACCGGGTGCTGGCCAGGCACGCGATGGGGCCCGCCGAGCTGGAGGCGGCCAACCCCAACCTGGTGGGCGGCGACATCGGGGGCGGGCTGGCGAGCCTGGGGCAGTTCGTCAGGCGGCCGGTGTGGTCGCCGGCGCCCTGGCGGACGCCGCTGCCCGGGGTGTTCCTCTGCTCGGCGGCCACGCCGCCCGGGGCGGCCGTGCACGGCATGGGCGGCTGGCAGGCCGCCCGCCTCGCACTCACCGACTGAGAGTCCTAAGCCCTAAGAGCCCGCAAGCCCTAAGAGCCCTGGGGGCCCAAAGAGTCAGCCCATCTCCTCCCGGATCGCGGCCGCGAAGGCGTCCACGTCCGCTTCCGTGGTGTCGAAGGCGCACATCCACCGCACCTCCCCCGTCGCCTCGTTCCAGGTGTAGAACCGGAACCGCTTCTGCAGCCGCTCCGTCACCTCACGCGGCAGCACCGCGAACACCGCGTTCGCCTCCACCGGGCGCGGCACCTCGACGCCGGGGATGTCGCGGACCGCCGCCGCCAGCCGCTGTCCCATGGCGTTGGCCTGGCGGGCGTTGCGCAGCCACAGGTCGCCGGAGAGCAGCGCCTCGAACTGCGCGGACACGAAACGCATCTTCGACGACAGCTGCATGAACGTCTTGCGGATGTAGTCGATGCCGCCGGCCGCCTCGGGGTTGAGCACCACGACCGCCTCGCCGTACAGCAGGCCGATCTTGGTGCCGCCGAAGGAGAGGACGTCGACGCCCGCGTCGGTGGTCAGCGCCCGCAGCGGGACGTCGAGGGCGGCGGCGGCGTTCGTGAGGCGGGAGCCGTCGAGGTGGACGAGGAGGCCGCGCTCGTGCGCGTGGGCGCAGACGGCCGCGATCTCCTCGGGGGTGTAGAGGGTGCCGAGTTCGGTGGTGTTGGAGATGGACACGACGCGGGGCTGGGCGCGGTGGACGTCGCCGAAGCCCCAGGCCTGGCGGTCGATCAGCTCCGGGGTGAGCTTGCCGTCGGGCGTGGGTACGGTCAGCAGCTTGATGCCGCCCACGACCTCCGGCGCGCCGCCCTCGTCGGTGTGGATGTGGGCGGTCTCGGCGCAGATGACCGCCTCCCATTGGGCGGTCATGGCGCGCAGGGAGACGACGTTCGCGGCGGTGCCGTTGAACACCGGCCAGACCTGGGCCCGCTCGCCGAAGTGCCGCTGGAAGACGCTCAGCAGGGCCTCGGTGTAGACGTCGTCGCCGTAGGCGATCTGGTGGCCGCCGTTGGCGTCGGCGATGGCGCGCAGGATCTCCGGGTGTACCCCCGCGTAGTTGTCGCTGGCGAAGCTCTTGAGCTGCGGGTCGTGCCGGGGAATCACTGAGTGAGGTCCAATCTGGTGCCGTTGAGCTGCGCGGCGGGCCGGTCGTAGAGGTCACCGATCGCCTCTGCCAGCGTATTGACGTCGGTGAAGCCGGTGAAACGGGCGTCCGGCCTGGCGGCGCGCATGGCGTCGTTCACCAGGGCCTTGACGACCAGGATGACCGCCGCGCTGCCGGTGTCCTTCAGGGCGTCGGCCAGGGCCAGGGTCCACGCCTCCGCGGCCGCCTTGGCGGCGGCGTAGGGAGCGCCGCCCGCCGTGGGGTGCTGGGCCGCCTTGGCGGAGACGATCACGAAGCGGCCGTTCTGGCTCTTGCGCAGCAGCGGCTCGAAGGCCAGCGAGACGTGCTGGAGCGTGCGGATCAGCAGGTCGTGCAGGGCGCCCCAGTCGTCGAGGTCGGTCTCGGCGAACGACTTCGCGCCGCGCCAACCGCCGACCAGGTGCACCACCCCGTCGACGTGGCCGTGCTCGGTGGAGATCCGGTCCGCGAGCGCTTGTACGGCCGCGCGGTCGAGAAGGTCGACGTCGTCCCTGCCGACCCCGATCACAGTGTGCCCATTTTTCCGGAAAAATCCGGAGACGGCCTGACCCGTGGGGCCGCCGGCACCCGTAACCAGAATGATCATGCCCGGATCCCCCTAGTCGATTCGACCACTTCGGCCAGCTTACGGCGCAGTGCCTCATAGAACATGCTCAGCGGGAACTCATCCGGCAGCACCGCGTCCACCTTGGCCTTCTGCTCCTCCGGCAGCGCCTGGATCCCCTTGGCCCACGTCGATCCGGGGCTCGGCTCGACGTACCCGCTCACCAGCTCGTACGCGGCCAGCCAGTGCGCCAGCTTGGACCGGTCGATGCTGTCCCGGTACAGCTTCTCCACCTCGCCCCGCAGATCGGCCACGCCGCCCGCCACGCGCTCCCAGTCGACCGTGAGCCGGTTGTCGGTCCACCGCACCACGTCGTTGCGGTGCAGGTAGGCGAAGAGCAGCTGCCCGCCGAGCCCGTCGTAGTTGCGCACCCGGTCACCGGTGATCGGGAAGCGGAACAGCCGGTCGAACAGGATGGCGTGCTGGACGTACCGCGCGTGCGGCACACCCTTCTCCTCCAGCCGTACGGCCTCGCCGAACGCCGTCAGGTCGCAGCGCAACTCTTCGAGCGAGTAGAGCCAGTACGGCATGCGCTGCTTGATCATGAACGGGTCGAACGGCAGGTCACCGTGGCTGTGAGTGCGGTCGTGGATCAGGTCCCACATGACGAAGGTGTCCTGGGCCAGCCGCTGCGACTCCAGCAGCCTGGCCGCGTCCGGCGGCAGGTCGAGCTTGAGCGTCGCCGTGGCGGCCGTGGCGACCCGCCGGAACCTGGCGGCCTCGCGGTCGGCGAAGATGCCGCCCCAGGTGAACCGCTCGGGCGCCTGACGTACGGCGACGGTCTCCGGGAAGAGCACGGCCGAGTGGGTGTCGTAGCCGGAGGTGAAGTCCTCGAAGGCGATCGGCACGAACATCGGGTTGTCGTAGCCGGACGACTCCAGCTCGGCCAGCCAGTCCGGCCAGATCGTACGGAGCCAGACGGCCTCCAGGGTGCGGTTCGGATTGCCGTTCTGGGTGTACATGGGGAACACGACGAGATGCTCCAGGCCGTCCACCCGCTGGGTGTCGGGGTGGAACAGCTCCAGGGAGTCGAGGAAGTCCGGTACGCCCAGATCCTGGGCGCTCCACTTGGCCAGGTCGGCGCGGACGGCGGCCAGGTAGGCGGCGTCCTGCGGGAAATATGGCGATATTTCGGCCAGCTGGCTGTCGATCGTAGCCACCAGCGCCTTCGCCTGGGGCTTGTCGTCGGGCACCGAGCCGTCCTTGACCTGGAGCGGACGGAGCTCCTCGACCGTCGCCTTGAGGGCGGCGAACAGAGCCGCCTTCCGCTCGTCCCGGGATCCGGTGGCGCCGTCGTCCGGCACGCGGGCCGCCCAGGTGACCACGTTCCCCCACAGGGTGCGGTGGTCGTAGTCCTCGATCGAGTCGTCGCCGAACAGGTCCGAGTCGGCGAACACCACCACCCGGCCGCGCCCGTGCCGCACCGCCACGGCCAGCGGCGCCCCCGCCGGATCCGCACCCCCCGAACTGGCGAACAACACGGTCGCGTCCACCGACGAACCCGCACCGGCCGCCCCCGCGTCCACCGACGAATCCGCGAGGGTCAGCGCGCCGGAGCGGTAGAAGCAGGCGGCCTTGACCCCGGCCAGCACCCCGTCACTCGTGGCCCGCTCGCCGAGCACCCAGGTCGCCACCCCTCGGTGAGCGTGCCCGGGATCCCGCACCGTGGCGTGCGTCACGCCCACCCCGAACCGGCCCAGCAACTCGGCCAGGTTGTTGCCGTACTTGTCCTGCTCCTCCTCCGCGAGCACTACCAGCCCGCCACCACCGGCGACGAACGCCTCCACCGCGTCCAGCTCGGCGGCGGAGAACATCGGGCTCCCCTGCCCCGTGGTGCGCTCCCACCGCTCCCCCGACGGATGCGCGATGACCAGCACGTCCTGCTCCTGGAGCGTTCCCGCGTCCAGCGATCCGGTCAGACGGGCCGTCACCGTGTGCCCCAGGCGCCGCAGCAGCTCGGCCGCGCGGGCATAGCTGTTGTCGTCGGGGTGGGCCGGATTGATGGCCTCGGCGACCTCACGTCGGATGGTCCACGACTCGCTGTGGGCCTCGTCGAACAGCACCCTGGGGAACGCCTGCATGAAATATCTCCCGCCATAAGCATCTTCTACGGGAAAATATACATATAGGGATGCCCAAAACCGACAAACATGTCCGCATGGTGAGATGTCAGGAGAGGTGGACGCTCTGCCTGACGCGGCCCTCGGTGGCGTCGTCGCAGCGGTTCTTGGCGCAGAAGTACAGCACCAGCAGCGGTTTGGGCCGGCGGTCGATGACGTAGCTGACGAAGCCGAGCCGGTTGCCGCTGTTGCGGTCGCGCAGGGAGCCGTCGTACCGGGTGGCGTCACTGTCACCGGCGCGGTCGGGTACGGGCTGGTCCACCACGATCTCGCCGGGCAGCAGCCCTTCCAGCATGGCCTTCATCTGGGCGGCGGTCGCGCTCGCGCTGAGCGCGTCGGAGACCTGCACGTACACGCCCACGGCGTTGTCGGCGTCGCCGGTGATGACCTCGTTCACCGTGGTCCAGTCCGCGGCCGCGCCGGAGACGAACATCGACTCGAACTCGGCGGCATGCGGCGAGGCCACCACGAACAGGTCGCCGTGCGTCCTGACGGTCCAGTCGGCCGGGTACTCGAAGGTGAGCGGCGCGGCGGTGGTGCTCTGGTAGCGGGCCCAGGAGTCGCCCTTCTGGGTCATGACGAGCAGCACGACCAGCGACAGCGCCGCGACGGCCGCGATCACCGTGGCCACCACGAGCGGCAGCTTGCTCGGGCCGGAGGTAGCGGAGGCCGCCTTCTGGCGCTGGCGTGCGGCCGACGACGGGGTGGGCGACGGCGCGGCGGGCTGGCCGCTGATCGCGTCGCGCAGCGCGGTGACGAACGCCGTGCACGACGGATAGCGCTGCTCGGGCGACTTGGCCAGCGCCCGCATCATCACGCCGTCGACCTCGACCGGCAACTCCGGCCTGACCTGTGACAGCGGCGTGGGCTGCTCGGCCAGGTGCGCCCAGAGCAGCGCGATGTCGTTGTCGCGCGGGAACGGCAGCCGCCCCGACAGCGCCTCATAGGCGACGCAGGCCAGTGCGTACTGGTCGCACCGCCCGTCGATGTGCTCCTTGTTGATCTGCTCGGGCGCCATGTAACGCGGCGTGCCGATGAACTGGTCGGTCTGGGTCAGCCCGGAGATCGACGTACGGTGCTTGGTGATGCCGAAGTCGGTCAGGTAGACGTGATCCCCGGCCAGCAGGATGTTGGCCGGTTTCACGTCGCGGTGGATCAGGTCGTGCGCGTGCGCGGCGTCGAGCGCGGCGGCCACCTGGGAGATGATCTGGTTCGCCTGCGCGATCGGCAGCGCCCCCCGGTCGTAGATGAGGCGGCGCAGGTCGAGCCCGTCGACGTAGCGCATGGCGATGTAGAGCACGCCGTCGGCGTCGGCGTTCGCCTCGTAGATCGGGATGATGTTGGGGTGCTCGATGCTGGCGACCGTCCGGGACTCCAAAATGAAGCGCTGCCTGAACCGGTCGTCGACGCTGAGCACCGGGTTCAGGATCTTCAACGCCACCCGTCGGCTCAGCCTCGGATCGAGCGCCAGGTAGACGACGGCCATGCCGCCCTTGCCCACGATGTCCTCGATGTAATAGCCGGCCACCTCCTGGCCCACGAGCGATCTGTCGTTCACGGGCATCACGTCTCGATGGGGTGGCCGCAGTAGCCGCAGAAGCGGTGCGCGGCCCCCAGCCGCATTCCGCACGCGGTGCAGTATTTGACCGACGGCTGGTCCTGCTCGGTGAGCACCTGCTTCTGCTGCGGGATCACCTGGAAGGGCTGCGACCTGCGGACCACGACGGTCTGGTTCGCGCCCTCGTCGAGCGGCGCCGGCGGTGAGGTCGGCGCGGACGACACCGACGAGGCCGCGGCCGCCGCCGCTGCCGCCGCGACCAGCGGTGGTGGCTGGTCCGGTTGGTCGTCAGGAGTACGGCGTCGCCGCCACAGCAGGAACGCCCCGGCGCCCGCGGCCACGAACAGCACCCCGGCGGCGACGATGAACGGCCAGAGCGGCATGCTCCTGGGCGCCGGTGCCACGGTCTGCTTGCTGCCCGCGTCCTCCGGGCCGCCCCGCTTCTGCAGGGAGGTCTGCAGCAGCCTGGCCGCCACCACGTTGCCCGGATAGAGCTCCAGCACGCGCTGGAAGCCCGGCGCGGCCTCGGTGTAGTACTTGGTGTGGTAGCGCGTCAGCGCCGCCTCGAAGGCGGCGTCGATGGCGCCACGGCGCGGCGCGACCCCGGCTTTGGCCAGCGCGGCGAGGATCTCCCTGACGCCGATCATCCTGGCTTCCTTGCCGCCGCCGATGAGCATGCCGATGACGTGGCCGTCCTTGTCGCCGATGACCGGCGCGCCGAGCAGGCCGCGATCGACCAGGGCGCCGAGCTTCACGGGCTCGTCGACCTTCTTCTCCGGGTCGGCGAAGCTCCGGCCGGCGTCCTGTCCGCCGCCGCCTTTGCCCAGGTGCGCGATCTCGACCGTCTCCTTGACGTTCGCGCCGGGCCGGTCGGTGAACCCGGCCACGTTGGTGGGCGAGCCCTGCTGGTCGGGCACCTTGTCGGCGAGGGGCGCGGTGGGCATGCCGACGCTGCCGACGGTCCGGCCCGTGGGGATCAGGACGGCGGGGCTGTCGGGCTGCGGGCCGGTCTTGACGATGTCGGCCTTGATGCCCTTGGGGTCGGCCGGGGAGACGTTCGGAAATATCGTGACGTTGGTGGTGACGTTGATGATGCAGGTCGACACGTTGGTCTTGGGCGGGTAGCACTCTTTCAAGTGGTGCTCGAGCAGGTCGTCCTTGACCTTGTGCCGCTCGAAGTCGATCGGGATCTTCACTTTGTGGTGCTCGGCGAAGATCTTGTTGGCCGCGTAGACCGCCACGTCCTTGTCGGTCTTGACCACGCGGGTGAGGGTGACGACGGCGCCATCGGGGTTGACCACGATGCCCGTTCCCACGCCTAAGGGGATGTCGTAGGACCGTTCCACATGCATCAGCTCGCCTATGTGATCGAGCAGAGTGATCTCGACGTGCGAGGAGGCTTCCACGCGAACCACGGCCGGGGTTACGAGGTCGGTGATACCGCTGGGGTGCTCGTGCGCCGCCGCGGGCAGGGCAAGCAGGACGAGTGTCGCCGCGACACCCCCGGCAAGAGCTGTGAGACGTGCCATCTCCGCTCCAATTTCGCAGTTATCGAAATAAGGGTCTCAATCACCTGCCGGAAGTCAATAGACGCGTTCATAGACAAGCGCTTGCTTGGACGTCTACGGTACCGGAATGGGCTACGCGATCGGCATCGACGTAGGCGGTACCTTCACCGACGTGGTCCTGCGCGGTCATGTGGGCGAGGTAACGGTAGCCAAGTGTTTGAGCACCCCCTACGACCCCATCGCCGGAATTACGGACGGTGTTACACGCGTGCTCGCCGGCGTGGACCCCGCATCGGTCACCCGGGTCGTGCACGCCACCACACTGGCCACCAACGCCGTGCTCGAACGCAAGGGCGTGCGGGTCGCCTACGTCACCACCCAGGGCTTCCGCTCGGTCGTCCCCCTGGGCCGGTACGCCCGGGTCGAGGAGGACCGCTACGACCTGCGCTTCACCCCGCCGCCCCCGCCGGTGGCCGCGGGCGACTGCTTCGAGGTGGTGGAGCGGGTGTCGGCGCGCGGGGCCGTACTGACGCCCCTCGACCTTGCGTCCGTACGGCGGGTGGCGGCGGAGATCGCGCGGCGGGGCATCACGTCGGCGGCGGTGTGCCTGATGCACTCCTACGCCAACCCCGACCATGAGCGGCAGGTGGCCGCGATCCTCCGCGAATCTGTCGAGAACGTGGTCGTCTCGTCCGAGGTATGGCCGGAGATCCGCGAGTACGAGCGGGCCACGACGACCATCATGTCCGCCTATATCGGACCGATCATGGCCTCGTACCTCTCCAGGCTGCGCGACCAGCTGGCCTCGCTGGGCGTGGAGGCGCCCGTCCACGTGATGGAGTCGAGCGGCGGTGTGATCTCCGCCGAGTTGGCCGCCAGGCGGGCGGTCGCCATGATCGAGTCCGGCCCGGCGGCCGGGGTGCTCGCGGCGGCGGGCAGCGGGTTCGCCAACGTCATCTCCTTCGACATGGGCGGGACGACGGCCAAGACCTGTGTGGTGCGAGACGGGCGGCCGGAGATCACGCACGAGTTCCACGTCGGCGGCAAGGGCAGCTTCGGCGGGCGGCGGGCCGGGACCGGAGTACCGATCAAGACCCCGGCCATCGACCTGGCGGAGGTGGGCGCGGGCGGCGGCAGCATCGCCTGGCTCGACGCCGCCGGAGCACTGCGCGTCGGTCCGCACTCGGCGGGCTCCGACCCGGGCCCCGCCTGCTACGGACTGGGCGGCTCCGAGCCGACGGTCACGGACGCGAACCTGGTTCTCGGCTACCTGACGTCGGCGTCGATCCCGCTGTCCGCGCCGCTCGCCGACAAGGCGCTGGAGCGGGTGGCCGGGCCGCTCGGGGTGTCCAGGGCGGCGGCGGCGCACGCCGTGCACGAGATCGTCAGCGCCTCGATGGCCGCGGCCGTGCACGTGGTGACCGTGCAGCGGGGGATCGATCCGCGCGGGTACGCGCTGGTGGCCTTCGGCGGGGCGGGGCCGATGCACGCGGCGCGGGTGGCGGAGCGGTTCGGGATCGGGACCGTGGTGGTGCCCGCCCATTGCGGCGTCGCGTCGGCGGCCGGGCTGCTGGTGGGCGACCTGTCGACGGACCGGGTGCTGTCGCGGCTGGACGCCGGGGATCCCACGGAGGTGTTCGACTCGCTGGCCTCTTCGGCGGCGGAGGATCTCGGGGTGTCGCCGACCGATCCGGGGGTGCGGGTCTCACGGTCGGTGGACGTACGGTTCCGGGGGCAGTCGCATGATCTGACCGTGCCGTGGAGTTCCTCGCGTACGGAGTTGGAGGCGCGGTTCTTCGACCGGTACGAGCGGGTCTACGGGATCTCGCAGCGGGGCGAGGTGGAGATCGTCAGCTACCGGGTCCGCGTCACCCTGCCCGCCGCCCCGGTCCCGGCGGTCACCGACGTCCCCGTGGCTTCTTCGGGGCCTTTTGGAGTGCGGTCCGCGTACTTCGCCGAGGTGGGCGGGTATGTCGAGGTGCCGATGCACACCCGCGACACGCTGGCCGTCCTGGCCGGTCCGGGGATCATCGAGGACGCCGAGTCCACGATCGTGGTGCCGCCCGGGTGGACCGCCACGCTGGGCCCGGCGCGGGCCGTACATCTGACCAGGGAGCCGCATGAATGACGTGCTGACCGCCGAGGTGCTGCGGAACGCGCTGGTGGTCGCCGCCGAGGAAGCCAGCATCGTCGTCGTGCGGTCGGCGTACTCGACGTTCATCGTCGAGGGGTCCGACGCCTCCGCCGCCGTCCTGGACGCGCGCGGGCGGCTGATCGCGCACTCCATGGCCACCACGCTCATGAACAGCATGGCGCTCAAGGTCGCCCTGCCGGAGCTCGTCCGGGACGTGCCGCTGGAGACGATGCGGCCCGGTGACGTGTACGTGCTCAACGACGCCTACCGGGGCGGCGTGCACACCAACGACCTGCTCGTCTACCGGCCCGTCTTCGTCGAGGACCGGCCCGCGTACTTCGCCGCGACCATGATCCACGTGTCGGACCTGGGCGGGCTGTCCGCCGGTGGCATGGCGCCGCTGGCCACCGACATCTTCCTCGAAGGGCTTCAGCTGCCTCCCGTACGGCTGGCCACCTCCGCCGGTCTGGAACCGGCCGTGGAGGCCATCCTGCGGGCCAACAGCCGTACGCCGGACAAGGTCATGGGCGACGTACGGGCGCTCGTGGCGGGCACCGCCGTGGCGGCCGCCCGGGTCGGGGCGCTGGTGGCGGAGTACGGGGCGGCGGGGCTGGCGAGCGGGATCGACGATTACCTCGACTACACGGAGGCCAGGACGCGGACCGCGCTGGCCGACCTCCCGGAGGGCCGCTTCGAGGCGTCGTACCCGATCGACGACGACGGAATAAGTCCCGAAAAATCGCATGATGTCCGGGTGGCCATCACCCTGGAACGCCGCTCCTCCGATGGCGGGCGCGTCGAGCCAAAGGCGCCCGAGACTCGGACGGACAGCGAGCCGCAGGTGCCGGAGATGCGGGCTGTGGTGGACTTCGCCGGGACCGGTGCCCAGGTGCCGGCGGCGATCAACGCGTCCGCGTCACAGTCGCTGGCCGCCGCCGTGTTCGCGGTGCGCTGCTTCCTCGATCCGACGATCCCCATGAACGACGGCTGCCTGCGCGCGATCGAGGTACGGCTGCCGGAGGGCTCGCTGCTCAACGCCCGCTCCCCCTACCCGTGCGGCGGACGGTACGTACCGATCTACGCGGCCATGGAGGCCATCTTCCAGGCGCTGTCGGACGCCGTCCCGGAGCGGGCCATCGCGCCCAGCGGCATCCTCCAGCCGTTCTCGATCGCGGCCGTCGGGGCGCCGTACTGGATCCATCTGTCGTACGACTTCGGCGGCGTCGGCGCGCGGCGGGGGCTCGACGGGCCGGACGCGACAGGCGTGCACTTCGGCATCGGCCGCAACTCGGTGCCGCAGGCCGAGCCGGTGGAGAGCCGCTGCCCGCTGATCGTGGAGTCGATCGAGACCATCCCCGACTCCGGCGGCCCCGGACGGCATCGCGGCGGGCTGGGCTCGCGGACCGTGTACCGGTTCCTGGCGGATTGCCACGTCACGACGCGCGGCGACCGGCTGCGCCTGGCCCCGCCGGGCCGCGACGGCGGACTGCCGGGACGGGTCGGCGGCTTCTTCAAGCGCCACCTGGACGGGACGGTCGAGCGGCTGGCGTCGAAGGTGAACAACGTACGGTTCGCCGCCGGTGAGGCGTTCGTGGTGGAGACGACGGGTGGGGGCGGAATGGGCTCCCCGTACGAGCGGGACCGCGAAGCGGTACTCGCCGACCTCGACGCGGGCCGCGTCACGGAACGCGGCGCCCAGGAGGACTACGGCCTCACCCGCTGATCCGGCGACTGCGGACGTCCGCTCTTCCCCGCCCCCAAAGGGGGTATCCCTTCACAAGGACCTCAGCCACCACGGACCGTCAAAGGAGATCGAGACGGTCGTGGGACGCCCATCGTCCTAGCTCCGGGGCCGCCAGGAGGCCGCGCCCTGGTGGACGGCGGAGTGGACGGCGCGGGCCAGGCGGGCGCCCCAGGTCGAGCGCGGGCCGCCGAAAAGCTCCTGCGGCCCCTCAGCGCGTACGGCCAGGCACAGGGCGTCCGAGGCGGTGCCGGTGCACGGGAAACCCGCTTCGATCAGCGCCTGCGACTTGGCCTCCGTCATCGTCATCACGGCGTTGACCAGGGCGGCGTCGGTCATCGCGACCGGCAGCACGGCCATCAGGTTGATCGTCCCCACAGGCGGCGCGAGGGTGCTGAGCATCGGGGCCAGCTCGGGGTCGGTGGCGCCCTCGGGGGCGGCCGCCCAGGTGGGGACACGTAACCCGACCGTCGCCACGACCTCCGCGCCGCCGTCCACCGCCCGCGCGTAGCGCTCCACCGAGGCCGCGGTCATCATCCCCACCCCGCTACCGTCAGGCCCGAGGTCGAGCAGGTGCTCGACCGGGTCCATCCGCGAGTAGCCCGCCACGACCTGCGCGTTCAGCACCCACGTACGCTCCCCGATCCCCCCGCCCAGGAGCGCCGACGAGATCATCCGCCATCCCGGCCCGAACTCCCACAGCAGCGACCCGAGCCGCGCTCCGTCCTCGACCCGATACGTCAGCTCCACGAGACCCCCTTCAGGACGACGCCCTCGACCCGATAGGCCGGCGCCACTTTCACGAGCCACCCCTGACCAGGTGCACGACGGGCCGGCCTCCGGGACCCGGCGCGATCTCCACCCGGGCGTCGAAGTGGGTGCCGACCAGCGCCTCCGTGAGCACCTGTCCCGGCTGCCCGGCGGCGACGGCCCGGCCGCCGGCGAGCAGGAGGAGCCGGTCGGCGTACTGCCCGGCGAGGGTCAGGTCGTGCAGCGTCGTCACCACGGTCAGCTCGTCGGCGAGCCTGAGCCGGTCGACCAGCTCCAGTACCTGCTGCTGGTGCCCGAGGTCGAGCGCGGTCGTGGGCTCGTCGAGCAGGAGCGCGGGCGCCTCCTGGGCCAGTGCCCTGGCCAGGACCACCCGCTGACGTTCGCCGCCGGACAGCTCCCCCAGCCGGCGCGCGGCGAACTCGGTGAGGTCGAGACGTTCGAGCACCGACCTGGTGACCTCCTTGTCGTGGCGGCTCTCGCTGCCGAGGTAAGGAATGTACGGGGTGCGGCCGAGCAGGGCGTAGTCGTACACGGTGATGTCGGGGGGCAGCGAGGGCGTCTGGGGGGCGTAGGCGACCAGCCTGGCCCGGTCCCTGGGCCTGAGCGTGTTCGCGGCCCGGCCGCCGACGGTGACGTCGCCCCGGTGGGCGACGACGCCCATGACGGCTTTGAGCAGGGTGGACTTTCCGGCGCCGTTCGGGCCGATGATCGCCAGCCATTCGCCGCGCCGTACCGAGAGGTCGACGTCGGTGAGCACCTCGCGCTCGCCGAGCCGTACGGACAGGGCGCTCGTCTCGATCATCCGGGCCGGCCGGGCCGTGTCGGCCTGCCCGGCCGTGGCGGCGGTCACATGGCGGTCTGCCGGCCCCGTAGCGGCGGTCATGTGGCGGTCTGCCGGGTCATGCGCAGGACCGCCACGAAGAACGGCGCGCCGACGAACATGGTGACCACCCCGATGGGCAGTTCGGCGGGGGCGATGACGGTGCGCGCGACCAGGTCGGCGAGCACGAGGAAGGCGGCGCCGCCGATCAGCGACAGCGGCAGCACGATCCGGTAGGAGCCGCCCGCCAGCCGCCTGACCACATGCGGAATGACGATGCCGACGAACCCGATGAGCCCGCTCACCGCCACTGCCGCAGCGGTGGCCAGGGAGGCGGCGAGCAGTACCGCCAGCCGTACCCGCCCGGCGCGGACGCCGAGGCTGGTGGCTTCCTCGTCCCCCACCGAGAGCACGTCCAGCATCCGCCCATGCGCGAGCAGCAGTACGGCCGAGACGGCGGCGTACGGCAGGACCAGCCAGAACTGGTCCCACCCGCCGCCCACGTCGCCCAGGATCCAGGAGTAGATGCGCTGCAACTGCTCGACCTTGAACTGCTGAATGAACGTCTGGATCGCGGTCAGGAACGAGGTGACGGCCACCCCCGCGAGCACCAGCGTGGCGGTGCCGCCCGAGCGCCCGGCGGTGTTGCCGAGCACGTACGCGAGAAACACCCCGCCGACCGCACCCGCGAAGGCGGCCACCGGGATGCCGACCGCTGGGGTCGGCACGAGCACGATGACCACAGTGGTGGTCAGCCCGGCTCCGGCCGCGGCGCCCAGCAGGTAGGGGTCGGCCAGCGGATTGCGGAACACCCCCTGGTAGCCGGCCCCCGCGATGGCCAGCAGCCCGCCGACCACGGCCGCCACCAGCACCCTGGGCAGCCGCAGCTCGAACAGCAGCCCCTGCTCCACGGGTGCCAGCCCCGAGTCCACGTGTACGTACGGCAGCCAGTCGAGCACCTGGAGCACCACCTGCCACGGCGAGATGTCGGCGGCCCCGCCGAGCAGCCCGGCGACCATGGAGACGGCGAGCACGGCCAGCGCGCCCGCCGTCCACATCGGTCTGGACCTCACTGGCGGGTGGCCGCCTTGCCGACGGCGTCACTGATGGTCTGCGCCAGGTCGACGACCCGCGGGCCCCAGCGCGAGGCGATGTCGTCGTCGAGCTGGATCACCTGGTCGCCCTTGACGGCCGACAGTCCCTTCCAGCCGGGGCGCTTGGCCAGCGTGTCCTTGCTCTGCTGGCAGCACTTCACATCCGCCAGGAAGATCAGGTCCGGGTCGGCCTGGGCGACGAACTCCGCCGACAGCTTGGGGTAGCCGCCCGCCGGGTCCGGCGCCTTGTCGGCGATGTTGGTGAGGCCGAACATGGCGTAGATCTGCCCGATGAACGTGCTGGACGTCGCCGCGTAGGGGGTCTGGTCGATTTCGTGGTAGTAGGTGAGCTTCTTGTCCTTGGGGGCGCTCGCCGAGAGCTTGTCGAGGGATGTCTTCATGCCTGTCACGACTTGTCCGGCCTTTTCGGTGTTTCCGGTGGCGGCGCCGAGGTCGGTGATCTCGTCGTACGCCTCGTCGAGCTTGGTGGCGGCGGGCTCCAGGAGGACCGGTACGTTCACCTTGCCCAGCTTGGCGACGATGCCGTCGATGTCGTTGGAGACGATCACCAGGTCGGGCTTCTGGGAGACGATGGCCTCGACGTTCGGCTTGAAGCCGGACAGGTCGGTCTTGGGGACACCGGCCGGGTAGTTGGACTGGTCGTCCACCGCGATGACCTGGGGGCCCGCGCCGATGGCGAAGAGCGTCTCGGTGTGGCTGGCGGAGAGCGAGACGATTCGCTCCGGCTTTTTGGCGATGCTGACCTTGCCGTTGCCCGCCTCGACCGTCACGGGGAAGGCGGCGGAGCTGGTCGAGCCGGTCGTACCGGTGGAGCCGGTGGGGCTCGCGGGTGACGGGGTGGTGGTAGTGCTGGTCTGACCACATCCGGCCAGAACAAGCGTTCCCAGCAGCGCGCCCGCGAAGGCCGTGCGTACGGGCCTCACGAGAAGTCCTTTCACACTGTCGGAACCGAGAGACCCGCTTGAGAGCGACGGATCACCCTTTTCCACGAGGGTTGATGACGTCAGCGCGGAGGCAGGCGACCTGGCTATGACAGTTGCGGGACAGCGCCGGACTCGCACCGGACTTCGCTGCAACTCTGCGCGTCGGACAGACGCTATCAATGCGCCAGATGGGCGTTAAGTCAAGGGGTGCCCAATTGGGCTTCCGCCTCAGCGATGATCTCTTGCAACCTGAGCCCGTGGGCCGCGTCCAGCGGGTGGCCACCGCCCTGGCGTACGGTCCGCGCGAACTCCTCGGCGATGGTCTCGAACGGATCGTCGTCATCACTGGGCAGCAGCGTCACGCTGCCCGTCCTGCCGTACACCGCGACGCTGGCGGGCGGCAGGTCGCCGGCGGCGGCCATGCACAGCGACGCCTCGCTGGCCGCGCCGCCCTCGTGATCGAGCAGCAGTCCGGTCCAGCCGAGCGGGTTGCCGTGCGCGCGCACGCCGGTCACCCGGCCGAGCGCGGCGTCGAGCAGGTCGACCACGTGCGGCCCGACGTCCAGGAGCGCCCCGCGCTCGAGCCGCCACGGGGTGCCGAAGAGGTGGCCGCCCAGCAGGACATTGGAGATGTTCGCGGCGTGACCGCCGAATGCCTCGATTTCCGCGCAGCGCGCCAGGAACTCCCTGACCTGCTTCATATAACGCATGCTGAGCACCATCTGGGAGGGCACACCGGCCTCACGCACGGCGTCGGCGAGCCGCCGCGCGTTCTCCAGCGAGTCGGCGAGCGGCTTCTCCAGCAACAGCGCCTTCCCGGCCTTCGCCGCGCGCACCCCCAATTCGGCCTGTACGCCCGGCGGCACGCAGAACGCCACGGCCTCGCACGCCTCGAACAACTCCTCGACCCGCTCGAACACCGGCGCCCCCAGCCGAGCGGCAGCCTCCGGGCGCCGGGCCCACACGCCGGCGAACCGGAGATGCGGGCTGTTGACCAGCATGGGCGCATGCGCGCGCTCCGCCCACGGCCCCGCCCCGACCAACCCGACCGACACCGGTTCCATTCATCCCCCTTGATCCGCCATAACCCTAATGCGGTTCCTAGGAATGTTCTGCGGGTATCCGGTCTTCCACTCCCCCGCAGGGTGTCCCCTCCAGGGGGCTCCTGCCACGACAGACCGACTTCCTCCGCACCCCGGCGCCCTCCAATTCTTCCTCGTCCCCGGAGGGGGTATTTCTCCCAAGGACCCCAGCCACGACAGACCGTCACAGGGATCGAGACAGTCGTGTGACGAACCACGCCGGGGAATCCCGATGGTCACCCCGCCGCGTCGCGCCATTGGCGCAGGGCGTGTTCAGGGCGGTGGGCCACCGTGCCGGAGTCAATGACGATGGTCTGTCCCGTGATGCATCGCGACTCACCCGAGGCGAGGAAGGCGACGAGGTCGGCCACGTCGTCCGGGGTGCAGGCCCAGGGCAGCAGCCGTTCGGCCGCCTTGTCGGCCAGCCGCTCCCGGCCGAGGGCCTGCGCGGCCGCATCGGTCAGGACCAGCGCGGGCGCGACGGCGTTGCAGCGGATGCCGCGCGAGCCGTACTTGGTGGCCACGTAGCGCACGAAACCGGTCAGCGCCGCCTTCGAGGTGCCGTACGCGACGTGCGCGACGTCGCCCAGCAGGCCAGAGACCGACGAAGTGACGACGAACGCGCCGCCGTCGGCCATCACAGGGGCCGCGTGCTTGACCATGAGCAGGCAGCCACGCAGGTTCACCGCCATCGTGCGGTCCCAGACGGCGACATCGAGGTCCTCAAGGTCGCGATCACGGCCGTAGGTACCGGGGTCGAGCGCGGCCGCATTGGAGTGGACGACGTCCAGGCGGCCGAACGAGGTGACCAGGTCGCCGATCGCCTCGGCCACCTGCTTCTCGTCCGACACGTCACAGACGAGCGCTGCGGCCGTGCCGCCCCTGGCGCGGATGGCGGTGGCGACCGACTTGGCGCCCGCCGCGCGCACGTCCAGGACGCCCACGCAGGCGCCCTCGGCGGCCAGGCGCGACGCGCACGCCGCACCGATGCCCGACCCCGCGCCCGTCACCAGGGCCACCCGCCCATCGAACCGACCCGGCGCGGCACTCACCACGTCACCTTCCCGTCAAAAAGGCCCGACGCCACGCTCACCACGCCACCCGCCCGCCAAACCGGGCCCAGCACGGCACTCACCACGTCACCCGCAGGGCCGTCAGTCCCCGGCCCACGATGGACTTGCGGTAGACGATGGGCTCGTCGGCGAGTCTGAGCGAGGGCAGGCGGCGGCCGAGCACGTCAAGCGCCGTCCGGAGCTGCAGCCGGCCGAGCGCGGCGCCCACGCAGAAGTGGATGCCGTAACCGAAGACCATGTGGGCGTCGGCGTTGGCCCGGTCGATGACGAACCGGTCCGGGTCGGGGAAGACGGTCTCGTCGTGGGCGGCGGAGTCGGTGGAGAGGAGCACCAACGACTTCTCCGGAATTATCACGTCGTGGAGTGAAATATCGGTGGTGGCGTACCGGAACGACCCGAGGGAGGCGCCGTCGATGCGCATGCACTCCTCGACCGCGTTCTGGATCAGCGGCGGCGCGACCGGCCAGGCGTCCTCGCGCAGCAGCCGCAGGACGCTGTTGGCGAGCTGGTTCGGCACGGTGTCGTTGCCGCCGAGCAGGATCGTGGAGATCAGCTCCACCACCTCGCGATGGCTGAGCTCGGAGCCGATCAGCGAGGTCATGAGCGAGGTGAAGTCGTCGCGTGGCTCCTTGGCGCGGCTCGCGACCAGCCGATCCACGTAATCCAGATAGGTCAGGAAACTGTCGGCCAGTTCGAGCTGGCGGTCTGGCGGCTGCGGCGACAGGAAGAGCTGGAACCAGTCCTTCACATGCGCCTGTACGAACCCCTCGTCCGACTCGGGCACCCCGATGAACCGGGCGGTCAGCTTGATCGACGGCTCGTGCCCGATCTCGGACACGAAGTCGGCCTCGCCCCTGGGCGCCACGCGGTCGAGCAGGTCCTCGTTGAGCCGCCGGAAGTGCTGCTCCATGGCCGAGACCGCCCGTGGCGTGAACGCCTTCGACACCGAACGCCGCAGCCTGGTGTGGTCGGGCGGATCGACGTTCGCCACGAAGCTGGACAGGAACGACCCATGCTCGCCCAGCCTTTCGCGCGTCTCACGGGTGAGGCTGCGGGAGATGGTCAGCGAGCCCTCCGAGGAGAACCGCCTCGGGTCGCCGTACGCCGCGCGCACGTCGGCGTGCCGGGTCAGCACATAGGCGCCGAGATGCTCGCTGCGGAACACCGGCCGCTCCCGGCGCAGCCTGCCGAGGAACTCGTACGGCGAGGCGACGTGCCAGTCCGAGCCGACGTCGAAGTCCTCGATCGCGTCCCCGATCGTGCCGTTGGTCGCGTCCTCGATCGTGCCGCCGGTCGTCCAGCCGGTCGTGCCGTCGGTCGCGTCCTTGAACGTCCCGTCGGTCGTGCCCTCGATCATGCGAAGATCCTCCGGGGATTGTCGACGAGCATCTGGTGGATCTGCTCCTCGGTGACGCCCCTCTTGCGCAGCTCGGGCAGGACGTCGCGGGAGATGTGCAGGAGGTGGTAGTTCGGGTGGCGCTGCCGTACGACCTCAGCGTCGAACCGATCGTTGAAGCAGTACGAGTCGTGACTTAGCACCATTTGGTCGGCGTGGCCGCGCGCGCACATCGTCGCCACGATCGACACCCGGTCCTCGAACGGCGAGAGCGTCTCGATGCCGAAGCGGTCCATGCCGAGGTAGGAGCCGTTCGCGGCCAATTCCTCCAGGTAGGCGACGTCGGTCGAGTCGCCCGCGTGCCCGATGACGACCCTGGTGAGGTCGACGCCGAACTCGCCGAGCACCCGCTGCTGATCCAGGCCGCCCCTGGAGGCGCTGTGGGAGTGGGTGGTGATGGGCACGCCCGTCTCCAGATGCGCCTCCGCGACCGCACGGAAGACCCGTTCGGTCCCCTTGGTCATGCCGAGATGGTCGGTGGCGCATTTGAGCATGCCCGCCTTGACCCCGGTCCGGCCGATTCCCTGAACGATGTCCCGTACGAAGAACTCCGCCAACCGATCAGGCCCGCCGAACAGCGAGCCGGGACCCCGGTTGCCGAAGTACGGGGGCAGGGCGTCGTAGGTGTAGAGGCCGGTGGCGGCGACGATGTTCACGCTGGTCAGCTCGGCCACCCGCTGGACGGCGGGGATATACCGGCCGAGCCCGATGACGGTCAGGTCCACGATCGTGTCGATGCCCTCGGCCCGGAGGTCGTCCAGTTTGGCCGCCGCCTCCCTCGCCCGCCGCTCGAGGTCCCACCCTTCCGGGATGTCCGGCCAGTTCCAGAGAATCTCCGGACTGAGCCCGAACACGTGCTCATGCATGAGCGTGGCGCCCAGCTCGCCCACCGGCCCTCTCACGGTCTCAGGCATGCGCGTCTCCCACCTGCGCCCCTCTCACTGCGGCGTCTCTCATCTGTAGGTCTGGGGCGCTCACACGCACGGGAACCTCGGGTGGTCGAACGGCCGGTTCACCTCTAGGTCGAGCCCGTCCGTCTGCTGGTACGGCGTGCCGGTGTAGAGGGCGTTGGCGTCGAAGTACGTGACGGTGAACGACAGGCGCGGCTGGTCACGGTGATTGGCGGGTGCTCCGTGCACGGTCAGGGCGTGATGCACGGTCGCGTCGCCCGCCGCGAGGTCGAGGGGCGGCGACAGCTCCAGTTGCTTGAGCCACGGGTGCTGGCTGAGCTGATCGTCACCCGTCCGGGTGAAGCTCCGCCCGAGCAGTCCGTACCGGTGCGAACCGCTGAAGAAGCGCAGCGACCCCATGTCCGCCGGTACGTCCACCAGCGCCAGCCAGACGGTCAGCATCGCCGAGCGGTCCATCGGCATCCACGGGAAGTCCTGGTGGAACTCGGTCGCCGCGTGCTCCCCGGGCTCTTTGACGAGCAGGTTCGTGACCTGCACGCGTACGGCCTCCACACCGTGCAGCAGCCGGGTCGCGTTCTCGCCCATGGCCGGGTTCAGGGCCAGCGTCCGAAACGCCTCGTCGCTCTCGGCGATGTCGCGCGACTGCCCGAACGCCTGGTCCACCAGTGTCCGCCGCTCCTTCGCGCGGGCTGCCAGGTAGCCGGTCGCCCGCTGCCTGAGCTCGGCCACGGCGCCGGGAGGCACGAGGGCAGGCAGCCGCACCCATCCGTGCTCGTGAAAGAAGCCCGCCTCGTCGTCCGACGCGGCGCGCACGGGGATCTCCATGTCCCACAGTCTTGCACCTGAGCAAGCGCTTGGTAAGTGCCCTTGCCCCTTCGGTCAACGCGTGTCCTCAAATACGGAAGGGGAACCATAAAACGGATACACGGCCATAAAAGTGGGCAGGGAACTCTTGTTCGTCGCGCGCGGGGGAGGCGTTCGACGTCCGCGATATGGGGGAGGAATCATGACCGTTGCCCAGTCTCGAGCGCGTTCGTCCAAAGAACTAACGATTGATCTGCCGATGATGAGCGTTCAGGTCCATCCCCCGGATCTGCGGATGCCGCACGTCGAGATGCCACATCTGGGGTTGCCGCGTCTAGGGCTACCGCGCCTTTCCCGGCGGGAGCTCGGTCACGCCGTCGACGTGGCACGGACGTTCCTTCCGCCGCCCGAGCGCCTCGCGTACTACGGCGCGCTCGGCGCGCTCGCGGCGTTCGGCGTGCTCGACTGGCCGGTGGCCGCCGCCATCGGCGCCGGTGCGCTGATCGCGCGGCGCGGACAGCAAGGGGAGAGCGGGACACCCGCCCGCGGTACGCAGGCGTCCCCGCCCGCCACCGCCCGCGCCACGACCTCCGGCGCCCGCGGCCGCGCCACGACCCCCGCCCGTGGTCGCGCCACGACGTCAGGCACCCGCAGCCGTGCCACGACCTCCGCCGCGCGCAGCCGCACCGCGACCGCCGCGACCGCCACGCCGAAGAGCGAAACCGAACAGAAGAGCGCCACCACGTCCAGGACCACCACCTCCAGGAGCGCCACCACACCGAAGAGCACCGCTGCCTCCCGGAGCTCGGCCGCACCCAAGAGCACCACCAGGTCCAGGACCACCGCCACACCAAAGAGCACCGCCTCGGGAGGGACCGCCACCTCGGGTCGGCGTACCGCTTCGGGCAGGCGCAGCACCTCCTCGACGAGCGCCGCCGCGACCACCGGCTCCTCGAAGAGGGCCTCCTCCCAGCGCAAAACGGCCTCCTCCACCACGTCACGGGGTGCTCGGGCGAGCACCACCGGGCGTGCGCGGTCGGGCCGGTGAGACCGGGTTGCCACGTGTACTGAGTAGCCTGCGCGCCGTTCGGACGGTTCCGCTGAGGGGACGACATGTGGCCGTTCTCCGCTGACACGGTCCTGAGCGTGCTCCCAGAGCCGGTACGGAGCATGCTCCCCCGCCCTCGCCGGATACAGAAGTGCGCGGGTGGCGTTCGCATCGAACTGCGGCACGTCGGCGGTCCCGGCACGGAGTCGGCCGCCCGCGTCCTCGAAGACCGGCTGCGCGCGGCCGGAGTGGACCGGGCCGAGGTGAACGGCGCGCTCGGCTGTGTGTTCGTGAGCTGCGACGCGGCCACGGCCGATCTGGACAAGCTCGCGACCATCGTCGACGAACTCGACGTGACCGGCATCGGCACCGGTGGTCCGGTGGCGCTCGACGGCGTGCAGCAGCAGGCCCGCGCCGCGATGAGCCTCGGCCTGCACGTCCTGGGCACCGGGCTCGCGCTGGCCGGCCGGGTCGCCCGCCTGCCGAGCCTGTCGCCGGCCGTACCCGCCGTCCTGTCGCTGGCCGAGCACACCCCGCGGATCCGGCGCGAGCTGGAGCGGTACATGAGCGTTCCCACCGCGGAGGCGGTGGTCGCGTCCACTCGCCTCGTCTCCCAGACGTTGGCGGTACGGCCCGTGTCGATGCTCGTCGACTCCGTCGCGGCGGCCATCCGCTTCGTCGACTCGTGCGCCGGGCGGCGGGCCTGGGAGCTGCGCGAGGAGGAGTTCGCCGACGCCGACGGGGCGTACCGGCACATCAAGGTCGCGGAGCGGCCTCGACCTGTTCCGCTGCCGCACGGGCCCGTCGAGCTGTACGCCAATGCCGCGAGCACCGCCACGGTGGTGACGCAGGCGGTCACCACCGTGGTGGGCGGCGGCCACGAGCGGGGGCTCTCCGTACTCATCACGGGGATCCCGAAGGCCGCGCACTTCGGCAGGGACGCCTTCACCAGCGTTCTCGCGCGCGCCCTGGCCAACCGCGGTGGAATGGTGCTCCACCGCCGCGCGCTGGGCCGTCTGGATCGCGTCGACACGGTCCTCCTCGACGCCGCCGCGCTGACCACGGGCGGGTGGACGATCGACGGCATCGTCCCGCTCGGCACAGACCATGGCGCGAACCTCGGCACGGACCACGGCGCGGACGGGAACTCGGGCGGGAGCCTGGACGAGCTGCACGCGCGGATCTACACGCTGCTCGACCTCACCGATCCGGCGGCCCGGCGCGAACGGGACGGCTGGTCGGCGGGGCCGTACTCGGCGACGCGCGATCCCGCGGAGGTGCGGAAGTGGCGCCGTCAGGGGATCCGGCCGATCAGCGTCTCTCGGCAGGGGATCCCGGTCGCGCTGGTCGGGGTGGCGCCGGAGCTCCACCCGCTGGCCGAAGCCGTGGTCGCCGCCGCGAAATGCGCGGGCGACGTGGTCCTGGCCGGTGGGGAGGCGTACCTCGGCCCGCGACTCGGTGTGGACCGGGTCGTCAACGGCGGCTCCCGGCTGGTCGCCGCGCTTCGGTCGCTGCAGTCCGAAGGACACGTCGTGGCCGTGGTGTCCCGTACGTCGAGGCGCGGCCTGCGCCAGGCGGACCTGGGCATCGGCGTGCTCCGAGGGGCGCGGCGCGTGCCATGGGACGCCGACGTGATCAGCGACCTCGACGGGATCCACCTGCTGCTGCGCTGCGTCCCGTACGCGAAGAAGGCCAGCAGGCGCAGCGTGCGGGTGGCCGCCGCGGCGGGGGTCGTCGGCGCGGGCCTGGCCGTGCTCGGCCCGGCCCCGACGGCGGTGGCGCGGGCGCACCTGGTACGCGACTGTACCTCCGTGGCCGCCCTGGTCACCGGGGAGTGGGTGGGACGGAACGTCAGACGGACGGCGCCGCCGGTGCCCGCCGATCGCACGCCATGGCACGCGATGGCGGTGCCCGACGTCCTCGCCCTGCTGCGTACGTCACCGCACGGGCTGAACAAGAGGGAGGCCGAGCGCCGCAGGACGAAACCGGCGCGGCCGGATTCCGCCGGGCCCACCTCCCTGGTCATGGCGTCCCTGGAGGAGCTCGCCAACCCGTTGACGCCGGTCCTGGCGGCGGGCGCGGGGCTGTCGGCGTCGGTCGGTTCGGTCCTGGACGCCGTACTGATCGGCGGCGTGATGGTGGTCGACGCCGTCATCGGCGGGGCGCAGCGGCGTGGCGCCGACCGGGAGGTGCACCGGCTCACCGAGGTCACCGCCGTCCGGGTCCGGCTGCGCAGGCCCGGCGGCGGCGTCTCCGGCGTCGCCGACGACCTGGTGAAGGGGGACGTGATCGAGCTGCGCGCCGGTGACGCCGTACCGGCCGACGGCAGGCTGATCCAGGCGGTCAACCTGGAGATCGACGAGTCCACCTTGACCGGCGAGTCGCAGCTCGTGTCCAAGACCGCGGCGCCCACCGTGGCCGCCGCCGTCGCGGATCGCCGGTCCATGGTGTACGAGGGCACTACGGTGGCGGCCGGACACGGCCTGGCCGTGGTCGTGGCGACCGGGGAGGAGACCGAGGCGGGCCGGACCGCCGGACTGGCCGCCGAGGGGCCGCCGGTGAGCGGTGTGGAGCTGCGGCTGCGCAGGCTGAGCCGCCGTATCCTGCCCGCCGCGATCGGGTCGGGCCTGGTCCTGATGGTGACGAACCTGCTGCGCGGCTCGCCCCTGTCCGCGGCCCTCGCCCCCGCGGTGAGCCTGGCCGTTGCCGCGGTCCCCGAAGGGCTGCCCTTCATCGCCACCGTGGCCGAGCTCGCCTCCAGCAAACGGCTCTCCCAGCGCAACACGCTGGTCCGCAACCCGTCGACGATCGAGGCCCTGGGCCGGGTCGACGTGCTCTGCTTCGACAAGACCGGAACGCTGACCGAGGGCCACATCAGCCTGCGCCAGGTCTCGGACGGACGCCACGCCCGGCCGGTCGAGACGTTGACGCCGGAGCTGAAGGTGATCGTCGGCGCGGCGCTCCGGGCGGGTCCCCGCTTCGAGGGCGGGCGGGCCATCCCCCATCCGACGGACCGCGCCGTCGTGGACGGCGCCGCCAAGCTCCACGTGGCGCCCAAGGACGGCCTTCGGGAGTGGCACCGGGTCGACGAGCTGCCGTTCGAACCCGCGCGCGGCTACCACGCGGTGCTCGGCCTGTCCGAGTCGGGTCACCTGCTGAGCGTCAAGGGAGCCCCCGAGGTCGTCCTCGACCGCTGCACCCACCTGGTCCGCGGCGGCGAGCAGGTACCCATGGGCCCGAGGACCAGGCGTGAGCTGGAGAAGGAGGTGGAAAGGCAGGCGTTGCAGGGCTTCCGCGTGCTCGCCGTCGCCGAGCGTGAGGCGTCCAGCCGCGCCGATCTCGACGAGGCCCGCATCCAGCGCCTGTGCTTCCTGGGCTTCCTCTGCCTGGCCGACCCAGTACGGCCCACGGCGAAGCGGAGCGTCGAGGGGCTGATGCGCGCCGGCGTGCGGGTCATCATGATCACTGGTGACCATCCGAGCACGGCCGAGGCCATCGCCGCCGAGATCCACGTTCTGAACGGCCAGCGGGTGATGACCGGACCCGAACTCGAAGGGCTGGACGACGACGCCCTGGTCGAGGTGCTGCCCGAGGTGGCGGTGTTCGCGCGTACCACGCCCGAGCACAAGGCCCGCATCGTCTCCTGCCTGCGGCGGGCCGGCAAGGTGGTGGCCGTCACGGGTGACGGCGCCAACGACGTCCCCGCGATCCGGCTCGCCGACATCGGCATCGCCCTCGGACCGCGTGCCGTCCCGGCCGCCAGGGCCGCCGCCGACATCGTGGTGATCGACGATCGCATCGAGACGATCATCGACGCGATCTCCGAGGGCCGGGCGATGTGGGGCTCCGTCCGCGACTCGCTCGGCATCCTGCTCGGCGGGAACGTCGGAGAGATCGCCTTCACGGTCGGATCTAGCCTGCTGTCCAGGCGCAGCGCGCTGAACGCCCGCCAGTTGCTCCTGATCAACCTGCTCACCGACATGCTGCCCGCGATGGCCGTGGCCGTTCGCCCGCCGAACGCCGAGACCCCGGAGAAGCTGCTCGCCGAGGGGCCGGAGGTCTCGCTCGGCACCGCCCTGACCCGGGACATCTACGTGCGCGCGGTCACCACCGCCGCGGCGGCGACCGCGGCGTGGCTGCTCGGCCGGATGACGGGCACGCCGCGCCGCGCGTCCACCGTCGGGCTCATCGGCCTGGTGGGAGCGCAACTGCTGCAGACTTTGTCGGTGGGGGACGGGGATCGGTTGGTGTTCCTCGCGTCGGTGTCGTCGCTGGCGGCCCTCATGGTGATCATCTCCGTCCCGGGGCTCAGCCAGGTCTTCGGCTGCCGTCCGGTCGGCCCGTTCGGCTGGGCCATCGGGCTGGGCTGCGCCGGGGCGGCGGCGCTGGTGGCGGGGCTGATGGAGCGGGCGAGCGCGGAGCAGTCATCAGCGGTTCACCATATAGACACCTGATTTGTTGCCTTATCGCAACTTTTGTGGCTGATTATCCTCATAACGGTAGGTTTACTGATGTGAGGTACTCGGTGTCTGAATTTCTGGCCTCTGTGCTCGCGAAGGCGGGCATGATGCTCCTGGAAATGCTGATCGCGCGGCTCATCCAGGCGCTGGTCACCTCCCTCGCCGGCCGCGCCGCCTTCCGACTGGCCTGATCTCGCCGCGCGCGCCTTGCGGTCAGGGCCTTTGCTTCCTGTACGGCACAGCCGCCCCACCCGCCACCCGCCGCACATGGCTGAGGGCCTCCAGGAAAACGGCCGCTGAACCCGCACATGGCCGGGCGCCGTTACGTGCGCATAGTTGACCATCTCCGTGGTTTCGCGGCGTGATCGCCTCTAAGCTGGCAGGCGTACGTACACAAGCGCTTGCTCAAGCGAGGAGAAGCACGTGCGGCGGTTCAGGTTCGGGGCGGTGGTGCGGCAGGCGGAGTCGGGCAAGGCGTGGGCGGACAAGGCCAGGCGGCTGGAGAGTGCCGGGTTCGACGTGCTGCTCGTGCCCGACCACCTGGTCGGCCCGCGATTCGCCCCCGTGGCGGCGCTGGCCGCCGCCGCGAGCGTGACGACGCGGCTTCGGGTGGGGACCCTCGTGTTCGCGAACGACTTCCGGCATCCGGCCGTGCTGGCCAAGGAGACGGCGACCCTCGACGTGCTGTCCGACGGGCGGCTCGACGTGGGGCTCGGGACCGGCTGGATGGCCGAGGACTACCAGCGGGCCGGCCTGCCGTTCGAGCCGCCCGGGGTGCGGGTGGACCGGCTGGCCGAGGCCGTGGCCGTGCTGAAGGGGCTGTGGGGCGACGGGCCGTACACCTTCGACGGGGCGCACTACCAGATCCGGGCGCTCGACCAGCAGCCCAAGCCCGTACGGCGGCCGCACCCGCGGCTGCTGCTGGGCGGCGGCGGGCCGCGGATGCTGCGGCTGGCCGCCCGGGAGGCCGACGTGGTGAACCTGGGGATGCGGGTACGCGCCGACGGCACCGGGCCCGACGGGAACGACGGCGGGCGGCAGGCGTTCATGGACAAGCTGCGGACGGTACGCGCGGCCGCCGGCGACCGCTACGACCGGCTGGAGCTGGGCACGAGCGTGGTGCAGGTGGGCGTGCGCAAGCCGGAGGAGACCTGGAGCGCCGCCGACACCTCACAGCTGGACGAGACACCGCAGGTACTCCTCGGCACTCACCACGACATCGTCGACAAGCTCCGCTACTGGCGGGATGAGCATGATATTTCGTATTTCGTGGTGCACCACGAGCGCGACCTCGACGCCTTCACCCCGATCGTCGAGGAACTCGCTAAGGGATGAGGATCACCTTGCCCATGGTGTTCCTGCTCTCCAGCGCCGCATGGGCGGCCGCGGCCCGCTCCAGCGGGAAGGACTGGACGGCGGGCGTGAGCTCGCCGCTCGCCGCCGCCTCCAGCGCTCGGTCCCGCAGATCGTCCATGCCGCCCTGGCGGCCGAGCAGGTAGCCGATGCCGTCGCACGAGGTCACGCCGCGGGCCTTCAGTTCGGCCTCCTCAGGATGGAACCACTCCCCCGACGCCTGCCCGAACACGACCTGCCGCCCACCCTCAAGGAGTTCGAAGGCGGATCTGCCGAGTTCGCCGCCGACCCCGTCGAAGACGATCGTGACGTCGCCGGCCGACTCCCGTACGACGTCCGTCCAGCCGGGTGTGCTGTAGTCGACCGCCAGGTCGGCGCCCAGCGAGCGGACCCGGGCCGTCTTGGCGGGACCGCCCGCAGCTCCGACGACCGTCGCGCCCACCCGGTGGGCGTGCTGGACGAGCAGCGTACCGATCCCCCCGGCGGCGGCCATGACCAGCACGACGTCCGAGGCCGTCACGGGTGCGAGCTCCAGCAGTCCCAGCGTGGTGGCGCCGGTCGAGTGCATGGCGACCGCCGCCCCGTACTCCAGCCCGTCGGGCAGCATCGTCAGACCGGCGGCGGGTGCGACGGCGAGCGAGGCGTAGCCGCCCGAGGTCACCTCGCTGGTCACCACGCGACTGCCCAGCAGGTCGGAGCCGACGCCCTCACCGACCGACTCCACCACCCCCGCCACCTGTTGGCCGAACGTCGTGGGCAGGTCGGGCGCAGGGTGCGGGCCGATCGGGATGCCCCGCCTGAACAGGGTCTCGATGAAGTGCACACCGACGGCGTGTACGGCGATGCGGATCTCGCCGGGGCCCGGCAAGGGATCGGGGACGGACTCATAGCGGAGGTTCTCGGCAGGACCGTAGGAATAGAGCTTTATCGCGTGCATGCCGCCCAGCCTGCTACCTGAACCACGGTTGAGGTCAACCGTGCCGGATGATGGAAGTCATGGACGAGATGGTGTTGCTCAGGCACGGCGCTACAGAGTGGAGCAAGGCGGGCAAGCACACGGGCCGCACCGATGTGCCGTTGCTGCCCGAGGGCGAGGAACAGGCGCGAGCGCTGGCGCCGCTGGTCAAGGAGATGACGTTCGACCTGGTGCTGGTGTCCCCCGCCCAGCGGGCCCGCCGGACGGCGGAGTTGGCCGGGCTGGAGGCGTACGAGGTGGACGCGGATCTGTGGGAGTGGGACTACGGCGGCTACGAGGGGATCACCACGCCCGAGATCCGGGAGACCCGGCCGGGCTGGTACCTGTGGCGTGACGGCGTGACCCCCGGCGACGCCGAGCATCCCGGGGAGAGCGCGACCGACGTGGGCGCGCGCGCCGACCGGGTGATCGCCAGGGCGAAGGCGGCCGAGGGGCGGGTGGCGCTGGTGGCGCACGGACACTTCCTGCGCGTGCTGACGGCCCGCTGGCTGGACCTGCCACCCACCGACGGCCGCCTGTTCAAGCTCGACACCGGCACGTACTCACGGCTGGGCTACGAACACGCCGAACCCGTGGTGACGACCTGGAACGCACCGGTCTCCTGACCCCGGCGAGCAGCCCGACGCTAACCCGATGTGCCTCCGGGCGCCAGACGGCTGCCGGGGAAGGGCGACAGGAGGGTCTCGCGCCACGGCCCGTCGAGGAAGTCGCGGGCCCGCTTGGCCCAGTCGAGCAGGCGCGGGTCCGGCGGCACCTCGTCGTCCAGCCCGAGGGCGGCGTCCCGGGCCCGCTGCGTGCGCAGGTGGTCGTCGAGCGACACGCCCCAGACCGTGACGGCCTCGGTGTCGCAGAACAGCACCTCGTACAGGCCGACCAGGTGATGCCCGTGCTCGGCCAGCAGCGGGGCGCGTTCGGTGCGGACCGCCTCCAGGTAGTCGAGGGCGGCGCCGGGTCGTACGCGGGCGCTCTCGAACACGTAGAACTCGGCGGTGGCCACCTCGCTCAGGTCCGGGCAGCCCGGCACGGCGCCGAGCGGGCGAGAGAAGGCGGAGAAGCGCAGGTCGTCGATGTCGGACAGGAACAGACGGTCGTCCACCCCTCGGTAGATCTCCATCATCTGGCGCCAGCCGCCGTCCCAGCCGCCGTGGCAGTCCCACAGCGTGACCGCCTTGAACTGCGGGTGCCCGGTGATGCCTACGGCGTAGAAGGCGCCGGCCAGGTCGATCTCGCGGGACCTGATGGACATGCCGGAGGTCAGCGTGGGCGCCTGGCGGGCCTCGTCCTCGCGCTTGTAGCGGGTCAGCCAGGTGAGGTACTCCATCGGGCGCCGGGAGTTCATCGGCCGGAAGTCGACCTCTTCGAGAAGGTAGATTCCACGCCGCATCCCGGGCTCCTTTGACCAAGCGATTGCTCGGCCTCAACCCTAGCTGATCAAGCGACCGCTTGGGTAGGCTGCGGCCCTCTCCCCGTCAGCCACTCCAGCACCCTGCGGTGCCCGGAGGTGGCGTCCTCGAAGTGTCCCCAGTGCCAGTAGCGCGGCTGGTCACGGAGTCCCGTGACCCACGTGCGATAGGAAACGGCAGCGCCGGAGGGCGCGACGCCGTAGGTGCGGATCACGACCTTGCCGCCGGGTGCGAAGAGCACGTCGTCGGCGATCGGATAAAGGGTCATCTGGTCGAGCATGTGCTGATCATGGAGTCCGCAGGAGGCGGGGCGGTTACACCTCCGGCGCGCCCCCGTTAAGGGGGCCCGCCGGAGGTTAACAGCCTGTTACACCAGGAGACCGTCGAACTCCCCATCCTTCACTCCGAGCACGAGGGCTCGGATCTCGTCGCGGGTGTAGATCAGGGCCGGGCCATCGGGGAAGCGCGAGTTGCGCACCGCCACCCCGCCGTCGGGGAGCTTCGCGAGTTCGACGCAGTTCCCCTGTGAGTTGCTGTAGTGGCTCTTGCGCCAGGCGACCTGCTGCAGGTCGGTCGCGGGCATGCCGTTGTAGGTCTGCTTCATCTACATCTTTCTGAGAAGACCGCCGATGAGCTCGACGGTGCCCCCTGGCGTGGTGCTCTCCACGCATAACTGCTCCATAGCCGTGAGATATGGATCGATGTCCTCACGCTTGTCCAGGTACAGGGCACCCCAGAGCTGCTCGACATAGACAACGTCCGACAAGTCGGACTCGGGAAATCGCAAGATGCTGAACGCGCCACCTTCAGCGGCGTGCATGCCATATCTGAAGGGCATCACCTGAATGGTGATATTGGGAAGGGCAGCGACTTCCAGCAAGTGCTGAAGCTGCTCGGACATGACCTCCCGCCCGCCGATGGTCCTCTTGAGGGTCGCTTCGTCGATGACCGCCCACAGCCGCGGGCCGTCCTTCTGCGTGAAGCGCTCTTGTCGCTGCATGCGCAGATGCACGCGGCGCTCGATCTGCCCAGGGGTCTCATCGGGGTTGCCGAGTTGGTATACCGCGCGTGCGTATGCGGCCGTCTGCAACAGACCAGGCACGAACTGCACCTCATAGGTACGGATCACGCTGGCTGCTTCCTCTAGCCCCACGTACGTGGTGAACCACGCGGGCAGAACGGCTGAATACTTGTGCCACCACCCGGGGGTGTTGGCTTCGCGGACCATCTCCAGCAGGGCACGGCGCTCGGCGTCGTCGACGACGCCGTACAGGGTGAGCAGGTCCTCCACATCGCGTGTCTTGAATCCGACGCGACCGAGTTCCATACGGCTGATCTTCGACTCGGACGCCCGGATGTGGAATCCGGCCTGGTCGCGGGTGAGCTCGCTGGCTTCACGCAGCCGCCGCAAACTGGCGCCAAGCATGATGCGCCGAACGGTCGAACCTGAACCGGGCGGATCGAGGGACACGTGCTGCTCCTTGGTCGTTTCCTTAGCACACAGTCTGTCACTCCACGGCCGAAAGATCATATGCCGCGGACAAGATCCCCTTTCCCACTGATTGACCTTTTGGGGCAACGGTAGCGCTTGCACACGGTGTCTGCACGTGCATTCGCTCTTGCACCTGCACGAGAGTTTGCTCCAGAATGATCAACGTGCAATCCACCACGGCGACGCAGGGCTCGTGGACCACGTTCGACTGGTGGCCCCCGGTCGGGTGGTGGCCGGAGGCCGCGCGTGACCTGCTGGTCCCAGGCCCGGCCTCGAGCGCCACGTTCGTCCTCCCGCCCACGGCGTCCTCGATCCACTCCGTCCGCAGCTTCACCAACGGCACCCTGACGGGATGGGGCCTCGGCGAGCTGATCGAGAACATGGAGCTGGTGGTCTCCGAACTGGCCACCAACGCGCTGCGACACGGATTACGCCTGGCCGAGCCGCATTGCCACCGCCCGGTCCACATGTCCCTGGTGCGCCGCGGCGCGCTGGTTACCAGCGCCTTCACCGATCCAGGCTCATCGGTGCCCGTGCTGAGATACCCTGGCCCTCTCGACACCGGCGGCCTCGGACTCCACATCGTCGAATCGCTCAGCCACCGATGGGGCTGGTCCGCACTCGCGCCCCACGGGAAGATCGTCTGGGCAGTCCTCTCCTGACCGGGGGTGATCTGCATTACCGTGGATGCTTATGGCTCACGGTGAGTCCCTGCGTGCGACCCCATGAGAGTGCTGACAGATGGATGATCACCTGCTCGGCTGGCTACGAACACTTGACGAAGACAGGCTGGGCCGCATCCTGGCGACCCGGCCCGACGCTATCGCGGCCCCCTGGCCGCGGCGGCTCGACACCCTTGCCCAACGGCTCGGCAACGGATTCGCCGTGATGGAGGCCCTGCGCGGCCTGCCTCTTCCCTGCCTTGAGCTGGCTCAGGCGTGCCTGGTCGTGCGGCACGCCACTCCCGAGCGGCTGGCGGCCTTCCTCGGCGTGCCGGCCGAGGAGCTGACCCCCTGGCTCGACCTCCTGCATGACCACGCGCTGGCCTGGCCCGACGGCAAGGGCGTCATCCGCCTGGCCGAGCCCGTGTCGCGGTGGTGGACCGCGCCCCTCGGCCTGGGCGAGCCGCTCGACCACTACCTCAACTCCTGGACGATCAGCAACGACACGCTGCGCTCGCTCGCCAGAAACCTGGGGCTCCCGCCCGACGGCAACAAGCGCCGCACGGTCAGCCGGGCCAGCGAGGTGCTCGGCGACCGGGCCCGGCTCGACGCGCTGCTGCGCACCGCCCCCGAGGGCACGATCCGGCTGCTGGACAGCTTCGCCTGGGAGGGCCCCGTACGCGACGTCGACGGCGGCCGGTTCGTCATGCCCGGCACGCCGGAGAAGTGGTCCGCCGACCACGGGCTCCTCTACCGGCCGAGCTGGCACGTGGCCGAGATGCCCCGCGAGGTGGCGCTCGGCCTGCGCGGTAGCGACTACCACCCGCCCTTCACCCCCGAACCGCCCGAGGTGGCCACCATCCCGATCGACCCGGAAGAGGTCGACCACCTGATGACGCTGGCCGCTCCGCACGTGGTGGAACGGTGCGCGGCACTCCTCGACAACGCCTCCAAGACGCCGCTGCCGCTGCTCAAGACCGGTGGCGTGGGCGTACGCGAGGTACGCAGGATGGCCAAGGAGACCGGCTGCGACGAGGACGAGACCCGGCTGCTGCTGGAGATCTGCACCGTGGCCAGGCTGCTGGCCTGGGACGAGCCGTCCGGCGGCATGATCCCCACCGAGCGGTTCGACCGCTGGCGGCTCGACGAGGGCTCGGCCAGGCTGCGGGTGCTGCTGTCGGCCTGGTGGCGCATGGAGCGCTCGTCACTGCGCAAGATCGACGGCAAGTACGGCACCGTGCTGGGCGACGATCAATCGGGCGCCGCCGTGGCGCGCGTGCGCCGGGCGGTGCTGTCGGTCCTGTCCCACCTGCCGGCCGGCACCGCCTTCGCCGATCGCGCCGGCCTGGTCCGCAACGTCCACTGGCACTCCCCGATGCTCGAGCAGGACCTGCTGGCCGAGTGCGCCTCCGCGGTGCTCGTCGAGGCGCGGCTGCTCGGCCTGCTGGCCAACGACTCGCTGACCGACCTGGGCAGGGCGCTGGCCGGGCTGGCCGCCAAGGCGGGCGAGGAGAGCGACGACGCGGTGCCGCTGGTCGAGCACGACCCGATGCTCGCGGAGGCGGCGACCAGGGCGCTGGCCAGCGTACGCAGGAGCGCGCTGTTCGGCCCCGACCTGACCGCGGTGGTGACGGGACCGCCGTCGGCCGAGCTGGCCGCGCTGCTCGACCGGGTGGCCGAGCGGGAGTCGCGGGGCGCGGCCTCGGTGTGGCGGTTCACCACCGAGAGCGTGCGCCGCGCGCTGGACCACGGCTACGAGGCCGACGAGCTGCTGGAGGAGCTGTCCGGCGTCGGCACCATCCCGCAGCCGCTCGAATACCTCGTACGCGACGTGGCCCGCAGGCACGGCGAGGTGACGGTGACCACGGTGGGCTGCGTGGTGCAGGCCTCCGACCCGACCCTGCTCGCCGAGATCGCCGCTCACCGGCGGCTGAGCCGGCTCGGCCTGCGGCTGCTCGCGCCCACCGTACTGGTGAGCTCGGCGGGCGCCGAGCGGACACTCGCCGCGCTGCGCGAGCACGGCTACTCCCCCGTCCCCGTCGCCGACGGCGGCGAGATCACGATCCGCCGCACCCGCGTCGAGGAGCCCCGCAACGGCAAGCTCATCCTGCTGCCCGGCGGCCAGGTGGCCGAGCTGTCGGAGCTGGCGGCGATCGGCGGGGCCGAGGCGATCCCGCACATCATCGCCGACCCGATCCCCGACCCGCACGAGCACGCCGCCCGCCTGATCACCGCCAGCCGGGCGGCGAACGACCGCGCCGGGCGCACCTGGGCCGTCATCGGCCGGATGGCGACCAGGCTGCCCACGGCGCAGCAGTCGCTGCTGGGCTTCGTCGTGGACCGGGGCGTGCGGGCCGGCATCACGCTGACCGACGGCCTGACCGCGACGATCAGCCACGGCGAGCTCAAGGGCGGCGCCCTCGACGCCTGGTGCGAGGAGGCCGGCGACTACCTGGAGTTCCCGCTGGCCGAGATCGTCGAGGTCACGGGAGCTTATTAGCCTTCTTCAGGTTGGCCACGAGGCCCTCCACGAAGTCGGCGTAGCCCTGGTAGCTGTAGGGGGCCTCGGCGCTCCACGGGTAGAGCTGCCCGGCCTTGACGGCGGGCAGCTTGGCGAAGGTGGGCTTCTTCATCATCTCGGCGGGCTTGAGCGACTGGGTGCGGGTGTCGTAGAGGATGACGTCGGCGTCGTAGGTGTCGGCGTTCTCCCAGCTCAGCGTCTGGAAGAAGCCGCCCTCGTCGATCTTGGCGGGCGTGACGACGGTCAGGCCGTTCTGGGTGAGGTGCACGATGTCCGGATACTCCGGCGGGTTCACCACCCACATGGCGTCGGGGCCCGCCGAGACCATGAGGATCTTGAGATCCTTGAACGCGGCCAGCTCTTTGCTGGCCGCCGCCAGCCGGGCCTTGGCCTCCGGCACCCCCTGTAGGTCTGCGCCCAGCGACGTGGCCAGCTCCTCGTACTTGCCGATCACCTCCATGGCACTGCGCCCGGTGAGCATGATGCCGGCCGTCGGGGCGACCTGCTCGATCGTGGCCTTCGACTTCTCCGGTACGTACCAGAGCGTGCCCTTGATGTACATGCTGCTGACCAGCAGGTCGGGCTGGAGCGCGATGTACTGCTCCACGTTGAACTCGTCCCAGACGTTGCCCAGCCCCGTGACCTTGGCGATGTCGACGTTGCCCACCTGGGGGTCCCTGGCGCCGTCCTTGAGCTTGTGCGGGCCGAAGACGCCGACCGGGCGCACGCCGAAGTCCCACAGCGCCGCCGCGGCGCCGACTTGGGCGACCACCCGGGTGGGGCGCTTGGGCAGGCTGAGCTTCTTGTCCCGGTCGTCGGTGAACGTCCACGCGCCGGCCGCGCCCGACGCGCCGGTCGGGGCCGCCTTGATGGCGGCGCCCTCGTCGCCGCAGGCCGCCAGCGTCAGGGCCGCCGCGACGCCCGCCGTGGCCGCGAAAAAGCCCCTGCGAGGCAGTACCGGTCCCGACATGTCCATCTCCTAAGGTTAGGCTTGCCTTGGTTGTGGGGCTTTACCTTAGCCTCGCCTAAATGTGACCGTGACGAAAGGGGTGCGGGTTGCCCGCGGTGAAAGAGCGCCCGGCCGATGTCGAGCCCGAGGCGTCCCGGGGGCGTCCGGCGGCGCTGGCCGGTGGGCTGGTGGTCGTGTTCGGCGTGCTGGTGCTGGTGGCGATGGCCAGCGTGGCGCTGGGCGCGCGGTCGGTGCCGCTGTCCACGGTGCTGGACGCGCTGACCGCCCCCAACGGGTCCGGCGACCACACGGTCGTCCGCGAGCTGCGCGTCCCGCGAACCCTCCTGGGCATCGGCGTGGGGGCCGCGCTCGGGCTGGCGGGAGCACTGATGCAGAGCCTGACCCGCAACCCGCTGGCCGATCCGGGCCTGCTCGGCATCAACGAAGGTGCCGCGCTGGGCGTCACCCTCGCGCTCGGGCTGTTCGGGCTCACGGACCCGGCCGTCTACGTGTGGTTCGCCTTCGGCGGCGCCGCCGTGGCCTCCGTCGTCGTCTACGCACTGGGCTCGGCCGGCCGCTCAGGCGCCGGTCCGGTACGCCTGGCGCTGGCCGGCATCGCCGTGGGCATGGTGTTCACGGCGGTGGCCTCGGCCATCCTGCGCATGGACCCGCAGACGTTCGACCGGATGCGGTTCTGGCTCACCGGCTCGCTGGCCGGGCAGACCTCCGACGTACTGCTGCGGATCGCGCCCTTCATGGTCGTCGGCCTGGTGGTGGGGCTGCTGCTGGCAAGGCCGCTGAACATGCTGGCGCTGGGCGACGACGCCGGCAAGGCCCTGGGCGTGGCCGTCACCCGCACCCGGGTCCTCACGGCCGTGTCGGTCACGCTGCTGTGCGGCTCCGCCACGGCCGCGGCCGGGCCGCTGTGGTTCGTCGGGCTGGCCGTGCCGCACGCCGTACGCGCGGTGGTGGGTCAGGATCAGCGGTGGGTGCTGCCGTACACGGTGCTGGCCGCGCCGGCGCTGCTGCTGGCGGCGGACGTGGCCGGGCGGCTCATCGCCCGGCCCGGCGAGGTGCAGGTGGGCATCATGTGCGCCGTGGTCGGCGCGCCGATCTTCATCCTGATGGCCAGGCGCAGGAGGCTGACCGCGCTATGAGCATCCGTCTCGGTCCCTGGTCCGTACGGCTGGCGCCGCGGGCCCTCGTCGTCGCCCTGGTCCTCGTCCTGATCGCGTTCGCCGTGACCGTGGCGGCGATCTCGACCGGCGAGTTCACCGTGTCCGTACCCGATGTGCTGAGCGCGCTGTTCGGCCAGGGCACGCCCGTCGCCGAGCTGATCGTGAGCAAGCTGCGCGCGCCCCGGGTGGTCACCGGGCTGCTGGTGGGCGCGGCGTTCGGCCTGAGCGGCGCGATCTTCCAGAGCCTGACCAGGAACCCGCTCGGCAGCCCCGACTTCATCGGCTTCACCGCCGGCGCCTCCACGGGCGGCATCCTCGGCGTGATCGCGGGCGGCACGGCGCTGCAGATCGCGGGCGGCGCGCTGGCGGGCTGCGTCGGGACCGCCGTGCTGGTGTACGCGCTGGCCCATCGCGGGGGCGTGCAGGGCTACCGGCTGGTCCTCGTCGGGATCGGCGCGAACGCGCTGCTCCTGTCCGCCAACTCCTACCTGCTGACCAGGGCCAACATCAACGACGCCGCGACCGCGGGCGCGTGGCTCACGGGCAGCCTCAGCGGGCGCGGCTGGGACCACGCGATCCCGGTGGCGGTGGCGCTCGCGGTGCTGCTCCCGGTCTGCGCCGCCGTGTCGCGGCCGATGCGGATGCTGGAGATGGGCGACGACTCGGCGCGGGCCATGGGCATCAGGGTCGAGGCCGTACGGGCCACGGCCATCACCGTGGGCGTACTGCTCTGCGCGGTCGCCACGGCCGCCGCCGGGCCGGTCATCTTCGTCGCCCTGGCGGCTCCGCAGCTGGCCAGGCGGCTGACCCGGTCGCCCGGCGTGACAATGGGAGCTTCGGCGCTCATGGGCGCCGTCCTGCTGACCGGCGCCGATCTGGCGGCCCAGCGCGCACTCGCCCCCACACAGCTGCCCGTCGGCGTGCTCACGGCCGCGATCGGCGGCGCCTACCTCGCCCTGCTCCTCCGAAGGGACCGCCACTGATGCTCCTCCGAAAAGCCCGACACTGATGCCCGCGCGAAAGGACCGCCACTGATGGCACTCCCCCAGTCCGAGTCCGCCCGGCTGTCGGGCAGCGACCTCACCCTCGCCTACGACCAGCGCGTCGTGGCGGCCGAGCTGGACGTGACGATCCCCGACGAGTCGTTCACCGTGATCATCGGCCCGAACGCCTGTGGCAAGTCCACCCTCCTGCGCGCCCTGGCCAGAATGCTCAAGCCCAGGAAGGGCGCGGTCCACCTCGACGGCAGCGTGATCACCTCGCTGCCGTCGAAGGAGGTGGCCAGGCGACTCGGCCTGCTGCCGCAGAGCTCGATCGTGCCCGACGGCATCACCGTGACGGACCTGGTGGCCCGCGGCCGCTACCCGCACCAGAAGCTGATGCGGCAGTGGTCACGCGCGGACGAGGTCGCGGTGACCGAGGCGATGCGCGCCACCGACGTGTCCGAACTGGCCGACCGGATCGTGGACGAGCTGTCCGGCGGCCAGCGGCAGCGCGTGTGGCTGGCCATGGCGCTGGCCCAGGAGACGCCGATCCTGCTGCTCGACGAGCCGACGACGTTCCTCGACATCTCCCACCAGATCGAGGTGCTGGACCTCTGCGCCGACCTGCACGAGGCCGGACGCACGATGGTAGCGGTCCTGCACGACCTCAACCAGGCGTGCCGCTACGCCACTCACCTCATCGTCATGCGCGACGGCGCCATCGTGGCCGAGGGCGAACCGGCCGGGATCATCACGCCCGACCTGGTCGCCCAGGTGTTCGACCTGCGCTGCGAGATCATCGAAGACCCTCAGTCGGGCACTCCGCTCATCATCCCGGAGGCACGCCGCCAGGTGAGAACGACGGCCTGATCCACCGGCTCGCCCCTCTCATCCCGCTCTCACCCCACCAGGGCCCCGACCAGGGCGGTGATCGCGTCGCGGGCGCGAGCCTCGCCGTACTCCTGCCTGAGCACGCCCGCCACCTCCGCGGCGGTCGCCGCCAGCAGCGCGTGGGACAGGACGTCCGCGTCGGACCCCGGGCGCGAGGCCGCCAGCAGGATGGCCGCGTGGCGGTGCCAGAAGCGGTAGGCGCCGATCCGGTAGCGGGCGCCCGGACTGGCCGTCTCGGACATGCGTACCAGGTCGAGGTGGGCGAACAGGTAGTCCAGATAGGCGTCGACGAAGGCGGTGAGCCGGTCGCGCGCGGGCGCACCGGGGCCCAGCGGCGGCGGGCCGGACAGGATGCGTTCCTGCAGCACCCGCTCGCGCTCGTCGAGCAACGCCACCGCCAGCCCCGATTTATCCCCGAATCTGCGGAACAACGTGCCCTTCCCCACCCCGGCCTCCGTCGCTATCGCATCCATGGAGACCGCTTCGACACCCTTCTCAGCGAACAGCCTGGCCGCGGCGGCAAGGACCTTCTCCCTGTTGCGCGCCGCGTCCGCACGTTCGTTGACCGGGCCCGCGCGAAGCAGTTCCAGTCTCTGTCTTGACGAACCGGACCGCGGTCCGTTAGCTTTCGAGCCATCCACAAACCGGACTGTAGTCCATTTGGACCGGAGGCCACAATGACCATCACCCGCGACGAGCTCCGAGCGGCACTCGGCACGGTCACCGTGCTCGACACGCTCGGCGGCGCTTACTACGAACAGCAGCACCTGCCGGGGGCCATCGCGCTGGTCGAGAGCGAGGTCGTCGAGCGCGCGCCCGCGCTGCTGCCCGACAAGGACGCGCCGATCGTCACCTATTGCTCGAACCCGGCCTGCAACAACAGCAAGGCCGTCGCCCGCCGCCTGACCTCCCTTGGCTACACGAACGTGCGCAGGTACGTCGAGGGGATCGAGGACTGGGTGACGGCGGGCCTGCCGGTGGAGTCCTCGTAGAACATCCCGCTTCCACGCGGCGGCGCACGACGCGGACCTGGCCAGGCACTTCCTCCGCGTATCGAACCTGATGGACGCGCCGCCGTCGCTGATGGGCCCGGGGGCGCTGCTCAAAGTGTTCCGCAACGGCGCACCACGAGCGTTGCCAGCGCTCGTGTGACCTCGCGCAGCTCCCGCAGCTCGACCTGCTCCCTGGGGGCGTGCGCGTACCGTACGTCGCCGGGGCCGTAGTGCAGCGCCGGGATCCCGCCGGCCGCGTAGAGCCGCAGGTCGCTCCCGTACGGCGCGGCCTTCTCCATCGGCCGCGCGCCCGTCGTGTCGGCGATGGCCCCGGTCACCTCCGCCAGCAGCGGGTGCGCCTCGGGCAGCCGCCCGCTGGCGAACTGGCCGCCCGGCCAGGTGATCGCCGGTGGGTGGTCGCGCAGCCACGGGTGCGCGACCGTCAGCACCGCCTCCTCGAACGCGGCCCGCGCCGCCGCCGGGTCCTCGTCGAGCCGGACGCCCATCCGGCCCTCCGCGACGAGCAGGTCGGGCACGCTGCTGGCCCAGTCGCCCGCCCGCACGGTGCCGACCTCGATCGGGTACGGCATCGCGTTCCCGGCGAAGACGGCCGGCACGTCACGGTTGCGCTCGGCCTCCAGTCGCCGGATCGCCTCGAACACCGGCCAGAACACCTCGACCGCGTTGACCCCCTCGTACCGGGTGGCCCCGTGCGCGGCCCGGCCCACCACCTCCAGCCGGAACGTCAGCGCCCCCGCGTTGGCCGTGATGACGGCGCCACTGGTGGGCTCGGTGATGACCGCCGCCTCCGCCGTGTGGCCCCTGGCCAGCGTGGCGAACGCGCCGAGGCCGCCGTCCTCCTCGCTGATCACGCAGTGCACAGCAAGCGGGCGGGCCAGCCGTACCCCGGCCTTCTTGAGCGCGCGGACGACGGCGAGGTTGGCCACCAGCCCGGCCTTCATGTCGCAGGCGCCGCGACCGTGCAGGGTGTCGCCGGTGATCCTGGCGGCGAACGGGTCGTGCCCCGCCCACTGGGCCGGGTCGCCGATGGGCACGACGTCGACGTGGCCCTGCAGGGCCAGTGCCGGCGTGCCTTCGCCGCCGGTCACGGCCACCACGCCGTAGCCCTCGGCCCGGGGCGCCTCGGTGCCGGGGAAGCCCGCGCGGCGGCCGAGGTCGTCGAGGTCCAGCTTCCAGACGTCCACGTCCAGATCGGCCTCGGTGAGCACGCGGGCGACGCGGTGCTGCAACTCGGACTCCGCGTCGGTCCCCGTCACGCTGGGCACTCTGACGGTCTCGGCCAGCAGGTTCACGGTGTCGGTGTCGTCGATGGCCTGGAGGACCCTGGCTTCCGCGTCGCGCATGGAGCCCACCATCTCATGGCGTGAACCTCTGTGATGATTCGTGGCGATACATGGGAGGAGGTGCGGGTGCGAACTTTGGTGAGCGTTCTGGTGTGGTTGGTGGTGACTCCGCTCGCGGTGTGGGCGGCGCTGCGGGTGAGTCCGTACGACGGGTTGTGGCCGTGGGTGCCGATCGTGGCGTTCACGCCGTACGCCGCGGCGGCCTCCGTACTCGCCCTCGTCCTGGCCGGGGCGCTGCGGCGGTGGGTCGCCGGGGCGGTCGCGCTCGTCACCGTGGCGGCCCTGGCGCTGGCCGTACTGCCTCGCTGGTTCGCCGACGGAGAGCCGGTGGCGGGCGGCGGGCCGGTCGCGGGCGGCGGGCCGGTCGCGGACGGCGAGTCGGTCGCGGGCGGGCGGACGTTGCGGGTGCTGGCGGCCAACCTGATGGTGGGCTCGGCCGACACTGCGGGGCTGATGGACCTGGTCGCCAGGCTCCGGCCGGACGTCCTGACGCTGCAGGAGCTCACCCCCAAGGCCGCGGCGGCCCTGGACCGGGCGGGTCTGCGCAAGGTGTTGCCGCAGGCCGTGGTCCGGGCGCTGCCCGGTGTGGGCGGCTCCGGCGTCTACTCGCGCTATCCGCTCACGGCGGGGCCGGCCATCCAGTTCGGGGCGTTCGGGCAGGCCAGGGCGGTGCTCGCGGAGCCGGGCGGGACGAAGATCGAGGTGGTGTCGGTGCATCCGTGCGCGCCCAAGTACGAGGGACGTACGCCCTGCTGGCGGCAGGGGCTGGTCGCGCTGCCTCGTGGCGGTGGGGCCGCGCGGGTGCTCGCCGGCGACTTCAACGCCACGCTCGACCACGTACCGATGCGCGACCTGCTGGCCGCCGGCTACCGCGACGCTGCGGACGCCACCGGACGGGGGTTCACCGCGACGTACTGGCCCAGCGGCGGGCGGGCTCCCGGCGTGGTGATCGACCATGTGCTGGCCTCCGCCGGGATGGGGGTACGCGCGTTCTCGGTCGAGTACCTGGGCAACACCGACCATCGGCCCGTCTTCGCCGAGCTCACACTGCCCTGACGTCGCCATTGCCGGTTCGCGGGAGTCCGGATGACCGTAAACTGAGCGCGTGGTAGCACCCAAGTTCGAGATCCAGATGCTCAACGACCGGGTGATGATCCGGCTTGAGCAAGAGACCGAGGAGCGGCGCAGCGGCTCCGGGATCGTCATCCCCGCGACGGTCAAGATGGCCAACCGGCTGGCCTGGGGCGAGGTCTGCGGGGTCGGCTCGAACGTACGCGCGGTCAAGGTGGGCGACAAGGTGCTGCTCAACCCGGAGGACCAGTTCGAGGTGGAGTTGCACGCGCAGGTCTACCTCGTCATGCGCGAGCGCGACCTGCACGCCGTCGCCACGCAGGAGACCGACCACGGCACCGGCCTCTACCTGTAGCCGCCGTCAGCGTGCGGTCCGGGCGAAGGTCATCCAGAGGCGCGCCTTCCACGTCTGGGACGGGATACCGGCCAGCACCCGCGTGACCTTGCCCGTCAGGTCGACCACCGACAGCCGGTAGGCGCCCTGGTGGGCCATGACCGCGATGACATGGCTGTCGTCCCACCAGCCCCAGAGCATCTCGGGGCTGACGGCCACCCGGCTCGCGATCTTGCCCGTGGCCGGGTTCACCAGGCAGAGCTGCTCCTTGAAGCGGGTGGGGCACCACGTGGTCAGGCGGCCGCCCGACGGCGAGTAGGCGTCCTCCGGCCCGGTCGGCAGCCCGACGCCCACGAACGTGCGCAAGGCCGCGCCGTCACTGGCCCGGTAGGTCCGCAGGCCGCCGCCGAACCTGGCGACGAGGTCGCCGCCGGGGCTCCACCAGAAGTCCGCGCCCCCGTCGAGCCCGGCCGGGCGGACCGTACGCGCGGTGCCCGCCACCACGTCGACGACGGTGAAGCCGACGGTCCGCCACTTCCCGCCGGACTTCTGCTCGACGGTGAGCGCCACCCGCTTGCCGTCGCGCGACCATGAGATGTACGAGGCGGCCAGGGGTTTCTTGACCGTACGCACCCGCCTGGTCTGGCCGCTGGCGCGGTCGGTGAGCAGGAGGGAGTCGTAGCCTGCCCGGTAGGACTTCGGGACGCCGGCCACCGTGGCGGCGTCGGGTGAGACCGCCGCCTCCGACAGGGTCGGCTGATTGGCGAACGTGTTGCCGGTCTTGGCCCTGAGGTAGGTGCTCTTGGTGCCCAGGCCGTAGCTGCTGAGCCGTACGGGATCACCCGCTTTTTCCTGATATTTCACACTGACGCCGGGAAGGGGCAGTGCGTCCGCTTGGGCGGTCGGGAGCTCGGCGGTACCGGCAGTGTCTGCGGTACCGGCGGGCGAGGCCGGAGCGAGCAGGGCGAGCGACAGGGCGACGGCGATGTGGGCGATCACGCCCCGCAGAATAGGCACCGGATGGCCCGAATTCCGGCAGCGATAACGACCCGGTCTAGATAACGCGCTGGGCCAGCGCGATCAGATCGATGCCGAGCGTTCTGAGCCCGATGTAGACGATCACGGCCGCGACGGCCACGGTCACGATGAGCACGATGACGCGGACCGTCCAGCCCTGCCGTTTGTACCATTCGGTCCAGTCGTGCAGCACCCGCTTGCCGAACTCCAGCGCCCGGCGCGCCCAGTGGAACTCGGTGGCCAGCACGGCCAGCCCCGCGAACACGACCAGCCAGCCCGGCCCGGGGAACGGCACCATGATCAGGCCGCCCACCACCATGATCGCGCCGATGGCGCCGATGACGATCTTCAGCGTGAGCGCG
The DNA here is from genome assembly GCF_040680095.1 of Nonomuraea sp. NPDC052129. NCBI lineage: Bacteria > Bacillati > Actinomycetota > Actinomycetes > Streptosporangiales > Streptosporangiaceae > Nonomuraea > Nonomuraea sp. NPDC052129. The sequence goes on from NZ_JBFAVX010000014.1 coordinate 73,733, forward strand.
CCCGCGCGGGTGGACCGGATGCCGTCCAGCCAGCCGTGGATGCCCGACCGGCGCTCGGGCATGCTGGAACGGTCTGCCGACTCATCCTTGATCGCGTCGGCGTCTCCGGTCTCGGAGTCCTGGATCGGCAACGTACTCCCCCGCACGGTCGATGTGCCCCCCAGGATACGGCCCAGCGGCCCTGAAATAGGTTGCCTTACCAACCCGACAACCCGCCAAATCGACAAACCGCTCAAAACGTAAAATTTCATGCTTTTATAGGCGACTTCGGGCAAAAATCGGTTACCGTCTCCTATGCCCGAGGCCATGCTTCGTACCGTCACCGGTCCCGTACCCGCGACCGCCATCGACGGCGCCGTCCTTCCCCGCGAGCACCTGCGCACCGACATGCGCTGGGCGACCGGCATCGACTCCGACCCCTATCGGTGGCTCGACGAGGACCAGACCGTCACCACCGAACTCCGCGAGGTGCGCCAGTCCGACCACCTCGGCTTGATCATCGATCTTACCTGCCTGGGCATGGGCCGCGACGCCGCCGCCCTGGCCCGGATCGCGATGGGCAGCCGGGTTCCGGTGATCGCCTCGACCGGCCTGTTCGCCGGACCGTTCAGCGGCCCCCGCGACGCGGACGTCGAGACGCTCACGAAGCGGCTGATGAGCGAGATCTCCGACGGCCTCGACGACATCGGCGTGTTCCCCGGCGTGATCGGCCAGGCCGGCTGCTGCGGCACCGAGCCCACCCCGGCCGAAGAACGCGGCCTCATCGCCGCCGCCCGCGCCGCGCTGGCCTCCCGCCTGCCCGTGGCCACGTACGGGCACAACGGGCTGGCGATGCTGGAGATCCTCCTCGCCGAGGGCCTGTCCGGCGACCGGGTGAGCGTGGGCTACACGGGCAGCGACCCGGCCGTCGCCCGCAAGATCGCCGAGGCCGGCGCGTACGTCAGCCTGGGCTCACTCAGCCTCGGCACGGACCAGTCGGCCAGGATCGCACTCGCCCTGATCGAGGACGGCCACGCCGACCGCCTCCTGCTCAGCACCGGCGTGAGCCGGATCGCCCAGGTCAACCGGTACGGCGGGCCCGGCTACGCGCACCTCTTTCACACGCTGCTGCCGCGCCTGCGCGAGTCCGGGGTGACCGAGGACACGATCCGCCTCGTCACCCGGGACAACCCGCTGCGCTGGCTCACCAGCGGAGCCGCCTGACCTGGACGGCGTTGCAGGTGGCCGGCCGCGCTCCAGGCGGAGTCGCTTGACCCGAACCGCGCCCCAGGTGACCGGGGTTGCCACGGCGGCTGACCGCCCACCACAAGATCGTCTCGTGGGGGTCCGGGCGGTCCGGCCGCCAACCGGAGGGCCGGAAACTGGCTAGGATTATGGGCTGAGCGAGCCTGGCCAGGTGGGGGGACGGTGACCGAGCACACGCACAGCGGTGACGGCCCGCGCGGGCCGTTCAAGGCGCTGTCCCGTATGGCCCGGCTGGGTGACGTCCCGGTCGTGATCATGCTGGCCTGGGCCGGCTGGCTGGCCGTCCCGTGGTCCTTCAGCGGCCTGGCCCAGGCACGCGCCGCCGCTGCCGCGGCCGCCGCGGAGGCCGAGCCGCCGCCGGTCATCTCCACGGGCACGGCAGGAGCCGGCACTTCCACCGATGCGATACGGGTCGGCACCACCGCCGATGCCGTACGAACCGGCACCACCGCCGACGCTGCACGAGCCGGTGTCACCGCCGATGCCGTACGAACCGGCTCGCTGGCGACCGCGACGCCCGCCAGGGCCTGGGGCATCCCGGCGGCCCACAGCCTCGCCCCGCCACACCGCACGATCCGCGCCCTCCGTGACGACGCCCCCTGTGACGACGCCCTCCACGCCGATGCCCTCCGTGGCGACGTCCCCTGTGACGGCGCAGTGGGTGACGCCGCATCTGGTGGCGGGCCCCGGGAGAATGTGCTCGCCGCCGAGCGGGCGCGGATCGCCGGGGAGGTGCACGACGCCGCTGGGCACGGGCTGGCGGCCATCGCCCTGCAGGCCGGGCTCGCGCTCGTCACGCTCGACGACGACCCCGAGCAGACGCGCGCCTCGCTGCTGGCGATCAGGGAGACCAGCACGACGGCGCTCACCCAGCTACGCGCCGCACTCGACCGGCTCGACCCGCGCGACAGCACCCATGACCCGCACGCCAGCGCCAATGACACGCGGGACGGTGCCCACGACCTGCCGAGCCTCATCGACGGGGTCCGGGCTGCGGGGCTCGCGGTGGACATGGAGCCCGCCGACCCTGTCGTGCCCGCCCACCTCAGCGCGACCGTCTACGGGGTGGTGCGAGAGTCGCTCACCAACGTCCTGCGCCACGCCGGCCCCACGCAGGCGCTCGTCCGGCTGTCCGGCGACCCGGCCGGTCCGCTCGTCCTGGAAATCGCCGACCGAGGCGCCCTCCGAAGCACTGGTCAAGGCGCCGACCGGCTAGGAGCGGCCGAGGAGCGCGGCCGGGCAGGCATGACCGAGGGCCGGGGACTGGCCGGGATGCGGGCCAGGGTGCTCGCCGCAGGCGGACGCTTCACGGCGGGCCCACGGGACGGCGGCGGCTTCAAGGTCCTCGCCACATTTCCGCAGCAACCCACATTCCAGAACGGCTCAGCTCACCACAACACCGCCGACTCCCCGGCAGACCTCACGTGACCCCCGCCTCAGCCGAGGGACCCGCGGAAGCCAAGGAAGCCGCAGAGGGGCCGGTGATCCGGGTGGCCGTCGCCGACGATCAGGCCGTCGTACGGATGGGGCTCAGGGCGTTGCTGGATCGGGAGCCGGGCCTGGAGTGCGTGGGCGAGGCGGCAGACGGCGCGGCGGCGCTCCAGCTCATCCGCCGCACCCGTCCCGATGTACTCCTGCTCGACATCCGCATGCCCGGCATGGACGGCCTGGCGACCCTGCGGGCCATCGCCGGTGACCGCGAGCTGAGTGGCACCAGGATCGTGGTGGTGACCACGTTCGCCGTGGACGAGTACATCTTCGCCGCGCTCCAGGCCGGAGCCAGCGGATTCCTGCTCAAGGACAGCGCCCCCGACGAACTGGTCGGCGCGGTCCGGGTGGTGGCCGCGGGCGAGGCGCTGCTGTCGCCCGCGATCACCAGGAAGGTCATCGGCCTGTTCGGCCGCCACGGCACCGAGCCGGTCGAGGGCCTCGACACCCTCACGCCGCGCGAACGCGAACTGGTCGCCTGGGTGGCCACCGGCCGGTCCAACGAGGAGATCGCCAAGGAGTTGGTGATCAGCCCCGACACCGTCCGCACGCACGTCAGCCGGGCCATGGTCAAGCTGCGCGCCCGCGACCGCGCCCAATTGGTCGTGTTCGCCATGCGCGCCGGCCTGGCCGTGCCAACATAACCAGCCGACCTGGCCGTACACCAAGGTAGCTATTTCCTGAGAAAGCCCTCGTAGTTGCGCTGCTGAAGCTGCGCCTCGATCTGTTTCACCGTGTCGAGCCCCACCCCCACCATGATCAGAATGCTGGTCCCCCCGAACGGGAAGTTCTGCTGGGTGCTCGGATCCCGCAGGATCGCGAACGCGAGCAGCGGCAGCAGCGCCAGCACCCCCAGGTAGACGGCCCCGGGCGCGGTCAGCCGCGACAGCACGTACGCCAGATACCGCGCGGTCGGCGCGCCAGGGCGGATGCCCGGCACGAACCCGCTGTACCGCCGCATGTTGTCGGCCACCTCGACGGGATTGAAGGTGATCGACACGTAGAAGTACGCGAATCCCACGATCAGCAGGAAAAATCCGATCATGTAGAGCGGGTGCGTGCCGGCGGTGATGTTCCGCGACACCCAGCCGCCCACCTCATCACCGAGCAGTGGAGCAGCGAGCGTCGGCAGGTACAACAGCGACGTGGCGAAGATGACCGGCACGATCCCCGCCTGATTGACCTTCAGGGGGATGTAGGTGCTGCTCCCGCCGTACATCCGCCGCCCCACCGCCCGCTTGGCGTACTGCACGGGGATGCGCCGCTGCGCCTGCTCGATGAACACCACGGCCGCCACCAGGAACACCCCGGTCACCAGCAGCATGCCGAAGGCGAACGGGCTGAGCACGAAGATGGTCGACATGTACGACGGGAAGAAGGCCACGACCTGGGTGAACATCAGGATCGACATCCCGTTCCCGATCCCCCGGTCGGTCACCAGCTCGCCCAGCCACATCACCATGCTGGTCCCCGCCACCAGGGTGACCACCACCACCGCGACGCCCAGCAGGCTCTCGTCGCGCAGCAGCGGCTTGGCGCACCCGGGCAGCAGTTGCCCGCCGCGCGCGAGCGCGACCACTGTGGTGGCGTTGAGCACGGCCAGCCCGATGGTCAGGTAACGCGTGTATTGGGTGATCTTCGTCTGCCCCGACTGCCCTTCCTTCCTGAGCGTCTCAAATCGCGGCACGACGACGGTCAGCAGCTGCATCACGATGCTGGCGGTGATGTACGGCATGACGCCCAGCGCGAAGACCGACAGCTTCAGCATCGCGCCCCCGCTGAGCATCTGCACCATGTCGAACAGCCCGCCACGCGCCGTACCCAGGCACTGCTGGACCGCCACGACGTCCACCCCCGGCGCCGGCAGGATCTGCCCCAGCCGGAACAGCCCGATGACGGCCAGCGTGAACAGTAACTTCTTACGGAGATCCGGCACCCGGAACGCCCTGAACAGCACGGTCAGCATGAGCCGAGTCTGTCGGCGCCCCGGCCGCCGGTCGTCCGCCGAGCCGCGTCACCCGCGTACGCAGATCCGCGTACGCGAAACTGACCACATGAGCACGCTTTGGGTGATCAGCGGCCCGCCGGGCGCGGGCAAGTCCACCGTCGCGGCGGCGCTGCTCGCCCGCCTCGACCCGCCGGCCGCCCTGCTCGACAAGGACACCCTGTACGGCGACATCGCCGCCGAGATCCTCCGGGGGTACGGCAGGCACCACGGCGAACGCGAGGGCCCGTGGTACGACGAGCACATCAAGGTGCACGAGTACGCGGGCATGACCAGGACGGCCAGGCAGATCCGCGAGCACGGCTGCCCGGTGCTGCTCGACGGCCCGTTCACGGCGCAGGTGCACTCGGCGCGGCTGTGGGAGCGCTGGGTCGGCGAGCTGGGTGGTGACCCGGTCAGGCTCATCTGGGTCCGCTCGGACGGGCCGACCCTGCGCGAGCGCCTGGTGGCCAGGGGGCTGGAGAAGGACGCGGGCAAGCTGGCGGCGTTCGATGCGTACCTGGCGGCGATCCGGGTGTCCGAGCCGCCGGCCGTACCGCACCTGGAGATCGACAACCGCCCTGGCGCGCCGCCGGTCGGCGAGCAGCTGACGAGGGCCGGCATCCCACCGCGCCTGGATAAATCAGGTTAAGGAACTCGATACTCGTCGTCGCGCGCGTCGATGATCGCCATGTGGCCCGGCAGGTGGCCGATCGCGAAGTCCACGCCGCTGGCCATGATCACCGCCTGCGGCGTCACGCCGCAGGCCCAGAACAGCGGCACCTCGCCGGCCCGCACCTCCACCGGATCGCCGAAGTCGGGCCGGCCGAGGTCGGCGATCCCGATCGCGGCCGGGTCGCCCACGTGCACGGGCGCCCCGTGCACCTGCGGATAGTGGCCGCTGACCTCGATCGCGACGTCCACGAGCGCCACCGGGACCGGCCGCATCGACACCACGAGCGGGCCCGACAGCGGGCCCGACGGGCGGCAGGGCACGCTCGTCCGGTACATCGGCACGTTCGTCCCCAGCTCCAGATGCCTGATCGGCACCCCGGCCCGCAGCAGCGCCTGCTCGAAGGTGAAGCTGCAGCCGATGAGGAAGGCCACGAGGTCGTCACGCCACTCGGCGACCACGTCGTCGAGGTCGGCGACCGGCCGCCCGCCGCGATAGAGGCGGTATCCCGGCAGATCGGTACGCAAGTCGCCCGGGAACAGGGCGGTGGACCAGGCCCCCGGCTCCCCCACGTCCAGCACCGGGCACGCCTGTGCGTTGAGTTGCGCGAACAGCAGCAGCTCGTAGCCCAGCTCCTTGGGCACGGCGATCAGATTGGCCTGCGTCCAGCCGGAGCACCAGCCCGCGGTCGGCACCCGCTCGCCCGCGCGGAAGCGCTCGCGCGCCTGCGCCGGGGTCAGGTCTGCGACATCCACACCTCGAGATTACGCCCGGTAACTGGGCCCGCAATCGCCGACATACTCTGACTTTTCGGGGTAGTACGGAACGCCGTGCGCCTTGATGTGAACCTCCTCGACTACGCGCTCATCGCGATCTACTTCGCGACCGTGCTCGGCATCGGCTTAGCCGCCAAGCGGCGGATCAGCTCGAGCCTCGACTTCTTCCTGGCCGGCCGTGGATTACCCCCGTGGATCACCGGGCTGGCCTTCGTCTCGGCCAACCTCGGCGCGATCGAGATCCTCGGGATGGCGGCCAACGGCGCCCAGTACGGCGCCATGACCGTGCACTATTACTGGATCGGCGCAGTGCCCGCGATGGTGTTCCTCGGCATCGTGATGATGCCGTTCTACTACCGCTCGAAGGTACGCAGCGTCCCGGAGTTCCTGGGCCGCCGTTTCAACGGCGCCACCCAGCTGCTGAACGCCCTCTCCTTCGCCGTGGCCCAGATCCTCATCGCCGGGGTCAACCTCTACGCGCTCGCGCTGGTCATGGAGGCCCTGCTGGGCTGGCCCCTGCCGGTGTCGGTGGTGGTGGCGGCGGTGATCGTGCTGTCGTACATCACGCTCGGCGGGCTGTCGTCGGCGATCTACAACGAGGTCCTGCAGTTCTTCGTGATCCTGGCCGGGCTGATCCCGCTGACCATCCTCGGGCTGGCCAAGGTGGGCGGCGTCTCCGGGCTGTTCGACAAGGTACGGCAGAGCGCGCTCGGCGAGGCCGGCCTGCACACGTGGGCCGACAGCGCGGGCAAGAACCCGATGGAGGCGCACTGGCTCGGCATCGTGTTCGGCCTGGGCTTCGTGCTGTCCTTCGGCTACTGGACCACGAACTTCGCCGAGGTGCAGCGGGCATTATCCGCCCGCAACACCAACGCCGCCCGGCTCACCCCGATCATCGCGGCCTACCCGAAGCTGTTCATCCCGCTGGTGACCGTACTGCCGGGGTTGATCGCCCTCGTCCTGTTCAAGGACCTGGGCAAGGGCCAGGCCTACAACAACGCGATCCCGCTGCTCATGCAGGACCTGCTGCCCAACGGCGTGCTCGGCGTGGCGGTGACCGGGCTGCTGGCCTCGTTCATGGCCGGGATGGCGGCCAACATCAGCGGGTTCAACACCGTGTTCACCAACGACATCTGGCAGGCGCACCTGGCCAAGGACCGCGACGACGGCTACTACCTGCGGGTCGGCAGGATCGCCACCGTCGCGGGCGTCGCGCTGGGTGTCGGCACGGCGTTCATCGCGGCCGGCTACTCCAACATCATGAACTACCTGCAGGCGCTGTTCTCGTTCTTCAACGCGCCGCTGTTCGCGACCTTCATCCTCGGGCTGTTCTGGAAGCGGATGACACCGTGGGCCGGCTTCTGGGGCCTGCTCGCCGGGACCGCCTCCGCGTTCGCCTCGTACATCGCGTACAAGGCCGGAATGCTGGACTTCGGCACCGAGCTGAACGCCAGCTTCTGGGGCGCGGGCGTGGCCTTCGCCGTCGACCTGCTCGTCTCGGTGGTGGTCACGCTGGTCACCACGCCCAAGCCGGTGGAGGAGCTGCGCGGGCTGGTGTACGGGCTCAGCGCCGTCGACCTGGCGGACGACGCGCTGGCCGGTGACAAGAAGTGGTACCGCTCGCCCGTGATCCTCGGGACGGGCGCGATCGTCCTGGCCGCCGCGATGTACGGGGTGATCCTGTGAGCGACATCAGAATGGTGATCGGCGGACTGTTCCTGATCTACGGGGTGATCCTGATCATCGCCGGGGTGGTGGGGGCGGCGGTCAATCTGTGGACCGGGCTGGTCATGGCGGTCTTCGGCGGCGCCTTCGTGATCTGGGCCCGCGTCAAGCGCATCTGACGCCGGGGGGCGGCCGGCCCGCATCCGACGCCGGGGGGCGGCCGGCCCATCGGCCCGCCGCCCCCTGTCGAGGTTTTCAGTAGTCGAGCCCGAACGTATGAGCGCCCAGGCCGAACCCGTTCCCCCGCGGCACCACGTGCCCCTGCTCGATCAGCGTGGCCACGCTCCGCCGTACCTCTTCCTCCTCCAGACCGGTCGCGCGGATCAGCGCGCCGAGCTCCGCGCCGCCGGACTCGACCGCCTGCGAGGCCACCGCCTCGTACACGTGGATGTCGACGTCGGACAGTGCCTGCACATCGTGATCTCGGGCCATCAGCGTCGCCTCGCTCCCTCTCTGAGCCGCCCGGGGTCGATGTCGCGCTCCGGGTAGCGGCGCAGGTATTCGCTCTCCAGTTGGTTGGTCCGCGTGGTGTGGCGCGCGAGCGCGTCGTCCGAGCCGTGCAGGAAGGTGTCGGTCCGCGTGGTGTGCAGTTGCCGCAGCTCACGCAGCAGGTCGTCGTCCTGGAGTTGCGCTGGATCGATTCCCATCATCGTCATGAAGTAGCCCCTACCCCAGAAGGCGCCCGACAATATCTGTCACATTTCCTGACATAAGGGCATTGTCGGGAGGAGATCACCGCTTTACCTTCCCGTTATGGACCTCGAGCTCAGGCACCTCAGGATCGTTCGCGCGGTCGCGGACGCGGGAAGTGTGAGCAAGGCCGCGTCCCTGCTCGGGCTGGCGCAACCAGCCCTCACCGCACAGCTCAAACGTATCGAGCGGGTACTCGGCGGCACCCTGTTCGAGCGCGACAGGCACGGCGCCCGGCCCACCCGGCTGGGCGAGCTGGTGCTCGCCCGCGCCCGCGTGCTCCTCCCGGCGGCCAAGGAACTGCAGGACGAGGCCGTACGGTTCGCCCAGGCCCCCTCCCCCGGCTTCCGCATCGGCGCCACGAACGGGCCGATACTCGGCGGCCTCGTCGACCGGCTCGCCGCGGAACGGACGGTGAGCACGTACACCTCATGGTCGGCCGACGAGCTCACCGCCATGACCGAGCTCGGCCGGCTCGACTACGCGCTGACCGGCGCCTGCGGCGACGGCGGCACCCCCACGGGCTCGCTGCGATGGGAGACGATCAGCTATGACCCGGTCTTCACACTGCTCGCCGAGACCCACCCGCTGGCCGGCGAGAAAGAACTGGACCTGTCCGAACTCGCCCTCGAAAGCTGGGCCGTCACGCCCGGCGACGGCTGCTTCGCCGACTGCTTCGCCACCGCCTGCGCCCGCGCCGGCTTCACCCCGGGAACGATCTATGAGACCGACGTGGCCACCTGCGCCCACCTCGCCCGGGTCGGCCGGGCCGTGGCACTCTGCCAGGCCACCCACCAGCCCGCCCCCGGCCTGGCCGTGGTCCCGCTCGCGGGTGCGCCATTGCGCTGGCGGCAACTCCTCGGCCACCACCCCGCCGCCCCGGATGCCGCCTGGGTGGCGGAACAGGCCAAACAGACCCACGCGGAGGTGGTACGGCGAAGCACGGTCTACCAGGACTGGCTGGTACGGAACACCGGCTTCGGCACCGCTCCCTAACCTGCCCTGATGTCCGACCTCCGCGCTGGGCCGCGATCTCGTAAGTGAGGGCCGGGGAGCCACGCCTCCCCGGGCCCGCTAGGGAGCTCTTTGGGGCTTTTGGGGGCTCTAGGCGCTTAGGCCAGGGTGTACTCCCACCCCGGCTTCCATTCGAACGGAGCATCCACAAGCTCCTCCAACGCCACGCCCTCAAGCAGATTCTGCAGCGCCCACCGATTGGCCGAGTGCGAGATCACCAGCACCGTACGCCTCTGCCACTTGTCCATCACCTCTTCAAGAAACGCCGCGGTCTCCGCCACCACCTGCCGATAGCTCTGCCCCCCGGGCCACGGCATCTCAATGAACCGCCGCCGCAACCTCGCCACCTCACTGACGGGCCGCCCGTTGTAGATCCCGTAGTCGCACTCCCGCAACCGGGAGTCGAGCCGAATCTCCCGCCCATCCCCGAACGCGACCTCCGCCGTCTGCACCGCCCGCCGCAGATCAGAGGCGTAGACCACATCCACGTCCCGCCGCCGCACCCCCAACTCCACGGCCAACTCCCGCCCAGCCTGGGACAACTCCCCCGGCAACCAGCCGGTGGCGATCCCCGTCTCGTTGTCCACCGTGAGGGAATGCGTCTCGTAGATCAGCTTGACCGCCATGGGCCGACGCTACCCACCAACTCCGGTGTCTGGCGTACGCGCTGAGTGAACGAGGACGATCTATGCTGGCATGAGGGCTCAGGTGTGGAAGACTGCATGTTTGCAAGGGGCGGTAGCTCAGCCGGTCAGAGCATCGGACTCATAATCCGTGGGTCGTGGGTTCAAGTCCCACCCGCCCTACTCTTCCACCCTAGGCTCCACCTGCGGGTTCCTTGATCCTGCCGAATCCGTAGGTCGGCGGTCATCCAATTGGGAGACCGAAGGGAGACCGCCGGTTTCGGGCGCCTCCCCCACAGTCACCGCCCGAGGCACCAGAACGGCAGTCGCTTCGGCTGCTTCCCGCGCGACTTCCGGCAGCACCGTCGTGTAAAGATCGGCCGTGATCGACACGCTCGAGTGCGGCAGCATCGCCGACGTCGTCTTCATGTCGTTGCCGGCCGCCAAGGACAGCGTGGCCGCACCGTGGCGAAGGTCATGCAACCGGATCGGCGGCAGACCGGCCGCGAACGTCAGCCGCTCCTCGTTCTGCCGCGCCTTGTGCGCCCGCAACACGGCGACCGTGACCTTGTCCAGCGCGACTCCCGCGTCCGACGACTCCGTCTTCGGCGATCCCTCCTTCACCTCCCCACCGACGTTGGTGAGCTGCTCGGCCGTGGCCAACAGTCCCTCGTCCAACTCGCTGTCGGCCCAGCGCGCGCCGCACGCTTCGCCGCGGCGCAGCCCTCGGAACGCGATCAGGTGGTACAGGGCGTACAGCCGGTCGGCTGCGGCGTAGTCGAGGAAGGCGCCAAGCTGAACCGGTGTCCGCACCATCACCGGCGACGGCCGCGGCGTCGCCAGCCACACCTTGAACCTCTTCAGCGGCTTCTTCGGCTGGACCGGCGCCGCCCGCTCGGCGACAAGACGCTTCTCGTACGCGACGTTGAACGCCTTCACCCGCACCCTCGTCCAGACCACGCCTTTGGCCTTCTTCCCCGCATCCAGCTTCACCAGTTCGGCGGCGTTGAAGGTGACGACGTCGATCAGCACGCCCCGCTCCAGTTGGCAGGCTGACAGAGCCCTCACCTTTCTCCGAATGATCACGTTCGGGCTCTTGTTCGGGCTCGTGCCCGGGCTCATGTTCGTGTTCACGGTCGGGCCCGGGCAAGCGTAATCGATTACTTCGCGCGGTGTTTCATGCACAGGCGCGAAGGCAGGTCTTCGAGGAGGATGCGTGCGGGAATTGGCGCTGGGCGGGCGATCTTCGTTCGATGCCTGAGCGTGCCTGACGCCGACAGCCGTTATCGATTCGGTCCGCCCGGATGCCTTTCCTCCTCGGCGGGTTATCAGACGTTGACGGCTGCGTGCTCGTCGACGAACGCGTCCCACATGGGGAACCGCACCCGGCTCAGGCTGCCCTCGTACCCCTCGCCGATTGTAGGCCGGCCAGGCACGCGAAACTCATCGGTCCATCCTGCCCCCGATGATGCTCGCCTGCCCCACGGCTCGCCCGTCGAGGCCCGAAGCGCCGTAGTAACCCTTTTGTGGCTGTCATCCGGTTTCGTTTGGGTGGCTTCGCCGGGTGCCGTCGGCGATTATCGACGCGACGTGACCGCGCTGCGAAAGGATCGGGTATGACGTGGTATCCGTGGAGACGGGCGTTCCTCACGGCGGGGGCGGCCGTGGTCGGCTTCGACCCGTCAACGCGCACATGGGTCACCGACACCGCCCAGTCTCAGGGGATGGTCGACCTGCCGCCGCTGAAGGGCAAGGTGGTGACCGATCCCGCCTCGCGTGGCCAGGCGGCCGACGACTTCGGGCACCTGGTCCATCGGACCCCCGGGGCCGTGCTGGAGCCCGGCGCCGTGTCGGACATCATGCTGATGATGAAGTACTGCCGGACGCACAGCCTGCAGGTGGCCGCGCGCGGCCAGGGACACGCCACCTTCGGTCAGGGCCAGGTCGCGGGCGGTCTGATCATCGACATGACCACGCTCAACGCGGTTGAGGTGCGGGAGGACACGGCCGTCGTGGAGGCGGGCGCGCTCTGGAGCAGCTTGGCGCAGGCGACCCTGGCCCACGGCCTGACCCCTCCGGTCTTCACCGACTACCTGGAGCTCTCGGTCGGCGGCACGCTCTCGGTGGGCGGTGTCGGCGGCCAGACCCACCACCACGGATCCCAGGCGGACAGCGTCGTGGAGCTGGAGGTCGTCACGGGGGAGGCCAGCCTGAGGAGGTGTTCCGCGCGGCTGCGCCCCGACCTCTTCCGCGCGGCGCTGGCTGGAAGAGGACAGTGCGGCATCATCACCAAGGCCACCGTGCGCCTGCTGCCCGCCCCCGCGTTGGTCCGCCACTACCTGCTCTCCTACCCGAGCGTCGCCGCGCTGACCGCCGACCAGCGGCGCGTGGTCAACGACGGCCGCTTCGCCTACGTGGAGGGAGAGCTCGGGCTGCCGACCGGCTCCGCTGGCTGGAGTTACCAGCTTGAAGCGGTCGCCTTCTTCAACGGCACGACCCCGCCCGACGACGCCAGGCTGCTCGACGGGCTGGGCGACCAGCCCGGCGACCGGCAGATCCAGGACATGTCCTACTTCGACTTCCTCAACCGGCTCGCCGCGGGCGTCGCCTATCTGAAGTCCACTGGCGAGTGGTACCGCCCGCACCCCTGGTGGAACATGTTCCTGCCCGCGAGCCGCACCGACGCCTTCGTGGAGGCCGCCATCAAGGACCTGACCGAGACCGAGGTCGGCGCCAGCGGCGTGGTCCTGCTCTATCCCTTCCCCCGCGCCCGCCTGCACCTGCCCTTGCTGCGCATGCCCGACGAGGAGACGGTCTTCCTCTTCACACTGCTCAGAACCGCCTCGCACGGAGCCGAGAGTCCGCAGGACATGGTGGAGGCCAACCGTTCCCTCTACCTGCGCGCCCAAGCCGTCGGGGGTTACCAGTACCCGGTCGGCTCCATACCCACCACGCCTGAGGAGTGGCGCACCCACTACGGCCCTTCATGGGCCGCCTTCGAGGCGGCCCATGAACGGTACGACCCCGACGGAATCCTCACTCCGGGTCAGGGCGTCTTCCCTCCGAGACCGTGAAGTCCGCAGCCGGATCACCCGTGCCGAGTTTCGCCGCCAGGCGAAGGGCGCGGTGTTGCAGGGGGACGGCCGGTCGGGTCACCCCGGGCGTTTCAGCCCGGGGTCGGGTAGGACCGCCGCATCGCTGCGGCGGTCAGGCTCGGCATGCTGAAGCCATCGTGACGCTGGCCTGCGCCGTGTTCCGGCCTGTGGCTGACCGCGGCCCGGACGCCGCGGGCTATCCCGGGCGGCGTCCCCATGCCGAGATCAGCGGCGCGAGGGTGAGGTCGAGCTCGCCGGCATCGATGGCGGCCAGGTGCGCGTCGATCTCGGCGTCGTTGGCCAACCCAGCGGCGAGCAACTCGGCGCGGACCATGCGCACCGTCGCGGTCTCCAGCCGGTCGCAGGCTACCCCGCCGACCGGGAAGCAGCCGGCCGCCGTGACATCGACCAGGCCGGCCGCACGCAACGCCCGCGGCAGCGTACGGCCGTAGCGCAGGTCGGCGCCGCGGCGGGTCATCAACTCCCGAACGGCGCGCCGCAGCCGGTTGGCGCGCTGCTGTGCCGGGCCAACCTCATCGAGGCAGGCCAGCGGCTGCAACTCGGTATCGGCGTCCTCGACCAATAGCCGGCCACCGGGGCGCAGCGCCGCCACCATCGTCGCCAACGCCCGGGCACGGTCGGGCACGTGGACGAGCACGAGCCGGGCGTGTACCAGGTCGAACGTGCCTGGCTGCGGCGGCGGGTCTGCGACGATGTCGTGCCGGAGCACCTCGTACCCGCCGTGCGGGTCCAACCAGGCCGGATTGATGTCCGTGGCCAGCACGTAACCGGTTGGTCCGACGGCCGTGGCGAGTGCCTCGGGAATGTTGGGGCCTCCGGCGCCGACTTCCCAGCAGCGCCAGCCCGCCTTCACCCCGAGCCGGTCGAAGTGCCCCCGTGTGACACCGTCGAACAGCTCGGCCAGCCAGGTGAACCGCTCGCCCGCCTCCACCCGGGCGTTGTCGAGCAAGTAGCGGTGATCCGGGGCAGACCCAGGGGTGTGCGGCGATGGGGGGCCGGACCCCGCGCCAGCAATATTCACCGCCCCGCCTGCTGTCGTGTCCGGCTCGGACCCAGGGTCGGTGAGGGGTTGCGATGAACTCATGCCTACATCCTCATGACCTTCCACGTGCTGTGTCAGCGCGACATGGAATGAAACCAGACGGCCTCCGAGACTGGAGGATCGGACCGGATATTGGCGCCGCGCCACTACCAAACGAATGCGGTCGAAGTACGCCAAAGACGCGCCGCGTGGCGTAGGCCCCAGTTCTCAGGTGTGCTGCCTCGCTACTACCGGCCTGAGCGGGCGGTGGCGGTCGACAAGTCGGTGCAGTGGGTGGTGGTTGATGAGGACCTGGACTTACACGCCGAGGCGTGCGCATGCCTGGCGGGGCTCCGCGGGGCGGGCCGGGCGTTCAACGCCGAGAAGACGTACGCGAGTCGGAGCGCCTTTACTTGTCGTACTGCCAGGGCTACGGGGTGGATTGGTCGAGGCCGAGTCTGACGCAGCTGATAGCGATGACGCGGTGGCTGGTGGGCTCTTGGCCAGATATCGGGGTCTACGCCATGACCCAGGTGTGAACACGCGCAAGGACGGGTCCAGCCCGTAGTAGCTCATTGCGATCGCGCCCCTGCCCGCTACGGCCTCGCTCGGCCTGCTGTTGTACGCCGGCTGCCTGACTCCATGCCTCCTGCCCGGCGTGGTTGGCCCCGGCGGCAGCAGCGTCGACCTGCTCGCAGGTCTTGATCCACCGCAACTCCAGACAGGCGCTGAACAGAACCCCTCTCTCTAGGAACGGTCGCCCGTGGAGCACCTCCTGTTTTCAATACGCCATTGTGGCGGCCGTCAAGGGTGTCGGGATTAGAACGTTCGACGACAGGTGTAGTGGGGCCGTGGTGGCGGACGCGGTCAGACTATGCGGGTGCAGAGGGTGCGGCCTCGGACCTCCCAGTGGACCCTTCTGCCGCCCGGCGGGCAGGCACCGCTGGTGAACGCGGTGATACGGAGGACGAAGTCGTACTCCCCTGGAGCGGAGCCGGCCCCGCACGGCCACGACGTCATCAGATCCGTGTTGTTGATGGTGACCGAGTTCTCGTTCTCACCCTTTGTGGCCAGGAAACAGTCACCCGTGCGGAACTGCCGCTGCACGCAGAGGGCGATCTCGTTCGCCTCCTCGTCGTAGCTCCACCACAGTTCCCCGTCCAGATCGGCGCCGTGCCTGATGCACTCGGAGGAGTCGTCGACCACCTTGAGCACCTTCAGGTAGGCGTCGGAGCGGCCGCAGCCGACCGCGCGCGGCTTGCTCCTGCTCCACTTGCCGGACGGACGCTCGTAGGCGTCCAGGCAGTCGCCCGCCGAGATCTTCTCGAACGCCTTGCGGGTGGGATCGGATGTGGGGGTGGGGGTGGCACTGTCGGTGGCGCTCGCGGTCTCGAACGGCTGAGGCGCGGGTGTCGGGGAAGTCGGGGTCTGCTGGAGAGTGGCGATGGCCTTGGAGGTGGCCGGTGCGTTTCCGTCGTCCCCGATGGCCCAGGCGGCGAAGGCGACCAGCAGGACGCCCACGACCGCGGCCACCGGGAGCTTCATTCGTCCGAGCGGCGGAAACCGCCGGCCGTTCCCCGGCGCGTCCTGCGGCGGGGGCGCCAGCACCTCGGTCTCCGCCACCCGCGTGGCGATCATCGTGCTGACGGGCTCCGGCAGCGGAGCGTCCCCGCCCTCGGCGAGCGCGGAGCAACGTTCGAGGAAGGCGTCGAGGCCGGGCCGGTCTTCCGGATCCTTCTCCAGGCCGGACGCGATCAGCGGGAGCAGCGACTCCGGCACGCCGGTCAAGTCGGGTTCCTCGTTGACGACGCGGTAGCCGAGGGCCTCGACCGGGCCCTCGCCGAAGGGCCGCCGGCCGGTGGCGGCGAAGGCCAGCACGGCAGCCAGGCAGAACACGTCACTGGCCGGCCCGACCTCGCGGCCCCGAAGCTGCTCGGGCGACATGAACCCGGGCGTGCCGACCACGCTGGTGCGGATGGTCTGCGAGGTGGCGTCGAGCGCGCGTGCGATGCCGAAGTCGATGATGCGGGGCCCGTCCTGGGCGAGCAGCACGTTGCCGGGCTTGAGGTCCCGATGGACGACACCCCGCTCGTGGATCGCCATCAGCCCTTCGGCCAGGCCCGCGCCGAGCCCCGCGACCGCCGCTGCGGAGAACGCGCCGTGCTCGCCGACGGCCTCGTGCAGCGACGGCCCCGCGATGTACTCGGTCACGAGCCAGGGCGGATCGGCGTCGGCGCGGGCGTCCACCACCTGCACGGTGTGGATGCCCCCGACCCGCCGCACCGCAGCGACCTCCGCCTCGAACCGCCGCCGGAACTGCGCGTCCTCCGCCAGGTACGGGTGGATCACCTTGACCGCGACCGGTCGGCCGCCCTTCGAGCGGCCCAGGTAGACGCGACCCATCCCGCCCGCCCCCAGCCGCGCCAGCAGTCGGTACCCACCGACCTTCTTCGGGTCGCTCGCCTCAAGCGGCTTCAGTTTCTCGCTGGACACCCGCACGTCCTCCCACACCCACTGCTGATCTAGAACGCACCCTTCCACACAGAACGACGGGCCGGGGACGCCCCGCTCAGGCCGGCTCGTAGGTGCCGTCGCGGTGTTCGTAGACGGGGTCTGCCCAGGACCCGTTCCCGATCGGCGAGAGTCGCCTCGTGCAGCGGGATGGCCCGGCCCAGATCCCCCGCCACTTGGTAGGTGTAGGCGAGGTTGCTGCGGGAGCCCAGGGTGTCGGGGTGGCCGGCGCCCAGGACCCGCTCGAAGTCGGCCAGCGTGGCCTCCAACAGTAGGACGGCCCGGCTGAGATCGGCCAGATCTGTCAGGTATTGGCCGCACCAGGCGCGCAGCGTCAGCAGGTCAACCGGGAGGTCATCATCGCTGGAGATGTGCCGGTAGAGGGTGTCGGCCAGGTCGGCGAGCATCTCCCGGAGGCGCACCGGGCCGCCGTCAGTGCCGCCGAATACCGCCAGCGGGACGCCGGCCGGGGACAGCACCGCAAGGATCGGCAGTAGTTGCCCGGCGAAGGGCAGGCGGCCTCGGCCTGAGTGACCAACAGCAAGATCGCCAACCAGTACGGCACCCGCATCACTCTCGCCCACGACGCGTCCATGACAACGTTTCCGTGGAGGGGAGTGGCCATGCATTCTCGGCCGGGAGAAGGCCGGACCGTTCGCACTTGGCGGCAAGCGCTCCGGCGGGATGGCACGTGAAAGTTTCAGTTCGAAAATCCCAGGATGAGCCCCTGATCGGGAATGGCAGCAGGCGAAGCCGTGGTCGGTGCGCAGGCTCGGGGCGCAGGCCGGTTCCCGCATTGACCCCGGTCTTCCAAGAGAGGTACCTCCGAGGGGAAGCGTTCCTCGGTGCCGGGCCGTGCCCGCTCCTGCCGAAGGGTTGGTCATGCCGAGACGACGTACATCGCGGTTGGCTCGGGTGACGGCGGCTCTCGCCGGAGCGATCGTATTGATCGCCACGTACGCCTCCCCCGCGCAAGCGACGATCATTGCGTGCGAGTGGGAGAAAGTCAGCTCGTGGACCAACGGTTTTCAGATCAAGGTCACCCTCATCAACAACGGGATACCGGTCGACGGCTGGACGGCCACCTGGACGTGGGACGACGGCACCAAGGTCACCAACGCGTGGGATGCGATCGTGACTCAACCAGGCCTGAGCGTGTCGGCCAGCAACCAGTCGTACAACGGCTATGTCCCGTCGTTCGGCCGGGTGAGCTTCGGCTTTCTGGCCACCGGCGTCAGCGACGGCCACGGCGGCGGCCTGAAGGTCAACGGCGGACCCTTGCTGCCGTGCTGAGCTGCCGCACCGGCAGCTCGTCGCGAGCCTGCATGACCGGTTCCATTGCGGCGCACCGCAGCACTGGCGAACAGTAGCGTCGTCCCAGCAGCTGGCGGCTTCCCATGCGGCCGACGCTTGCGCGGCGATGTCGTACGCACCGTCGTCCAGCCCGGCGGCGTTGTCGGGCAGCACGAGGTCGGGGACGTCGACGTGCGACTCGTCCCAGTCGATCAGCGCGACTTGATTCGCGGTCATGCGGACGTTGCCAGGGTTATTGGGTCGCCGTGGACGATCGCCAACCTGGGCGCTGCGGCCGGCCCTGCGTCAACCGATGCAGCTCGCGGACGGGGATGGCTTGGCACGGTGGGATGTGATCCCCGCCGGTGAGTGGCAAGGATCATGGTCTTTGATCGTCCGGCAAGGGCCGCGGTGTGCTCCAGCCAGACTCCGTTGCAAGCCAGCCTCGTGGCGCATGTGTCGTCGGCTTTCCGGGTACCCACACATCAATCCCCGGCCGGGTCGGGCGAAAGACGATCTCCCCCGTCGCGCGGGCGGGGAGAATAGTGTGAGGTAATGGATCGACGCATCTTCGGTCTGGAGAACGAGTACGGCGTCACGTGCACCTTTCGGGGTCAGCGCAGGCTGTCTCCGGACGAGGTGGCGCGCTACCTGTTCCGGCGGGTCGTGTCCTGGGGCCGGTCGAGCAACGTGTTCCTGCCCAACGGCGCCCGGCTGTATCTGGACGTGGGCAGCCATCCCGAGTACGCCACCCCCGAGTGCGACAACGTCGTGGAGCTGGTCACCCATGACAAGGCCGGTGAGCGGATCCTGGAGGGGCTCCTGGTCGACGCCGAGAAGCGGTTGCGCGAAGAGGGCATCGCCGGCGACATCTACCTGTTCAAGAACAACACCGACTCGGCCGGCAACTCCTACGGCTGCCATGAGAACTACTGTGTGGGCCGGCACGGGGAGTTCGGGCGGCTGGCCGATGTGCTGATCCCGTTCCTGGTCACCCGGCAGATCATCTGCGGCGCGGGGAAGGTGCTGCAGACCCCGCGGGGGGCGGTGTACTGCGTGTCGCAGCGCGCCGAGCACATATGGGAGGGCGTGTCGTCGGCGACGACCCGGTCCCGGCCGATCATCAACACCCGGGACGAGCCGCACGGCGACGCCGAGCGGTTCCGCCGCCTGCATGTCATCGTCGGCGACTCGAACATGAGCGAGACCACGATGTTGCTCAAGGTCGGCGCGACCGATCTGGTGCTGCGCATGGTGGAGGCTGGGATCGTGATGCGCGACATGAGCCTGGAGAACCCGATTCGGGCGATCCGCGAGGTCTCGCACGACATGACCGGGCGGCGGCGGGTCCGGCTGGCCAACGGGCGTGAGGCGTCGTCGCTGGAGATCCAGCAGGAATACCTGGGCAAGGCCAAGGACTTCGTGGACCGGCGGGGCGGCGACGTGATCGCGCGGAGGGTGCTGGAGCTGTGGGAGCGCACCCTGCGGGCGGTGGAGACCGGCGACCTGGACACGGTGTCCCGGGAGATCGACTGGGTCACCAAGTACCAGCTCATCGAGCGGTACCGGAAGAAGTACGACCTGCCGCTGTCGTCGCCCCGGGTGGCCCAGCTCGACCTGGCCTACCACGACGTGCACCGCAAGCGCGGGCTGTTCTACCTGCTGCAGCGGCGCGGCGCAGTGGAGCGGGTGGCCTCCGACATCAAGATCTTCGAGGCCAAGTCGGTGCCGCCGCAGACCACTCGGGCGCGGCTGCGCGGCGAGTTCATCCGCAAGGCGCAAGAGAAGCGGCGCGACTTCACCGTCGACTGGGTGCACCTGAAGCTCAACGACCAGGCGCAGCGCACCGTGCTGTGCAAGGACCCGTTCCGCAGCGTCGACGAGCGGGTGGACAAACTCATCGCCAGCATGTGACCGAGTGGAGCCAAGGAACCAAAACCACACCGGCGGGCGGCAGTCCGTCGTTGAGAAAGTTCGTCGATCTTCACGTACAGGGCGGTGAGAAGGGTCGCCATGTCGTTCGTGGTGATCAATTTCGTTCGGCAGTACCAGCGGCAGCAGGGATATGACCCGCGCCCGATCGGCATGACCATGCAATTCCCGGTGGCCGACCAGACCCTGGTCAACGCGCCCCTGTTCGACGGACCCGCCGACTGGATCTCGCCTGGCTACGACGACGAGATCTACCGCGAGGGCGGTCACCCGTCCGCCCCGGGCGGCACACCGTCGCGATGGCTGGACAACCCGCCGCCCGCCGACGGCCGCAAGGTCCTGCTCAGCGACACCGACCACTTCGCCCCTGGCCAGGGCGACGCCCTCTGGGTGTGGAAGGCGTTCCTGCGCGGCCATAACCCGATCTTGATGGATTACGGCCTCATCGACGGTGTCCCGTCGTCACAGGACGCCTTCGAACCGGCCCGCCAGGCGATGGGCGACACCCGGCGCTACGCCGAGCGGATCGACCTCATCGGCATGCCCCCTCGCGGCGACCTCACCTCCACCGGCTACGCGCTGGCACACCCCGGCAAGGAGTACCTCATCCTGCGGCCGGCCGGGACCAGCGAGGTGTTCACCGCCGAGTTGTCGGCCGGCGGCTACACAACCGACTGGTACGCCATCGACGAACGGACATCCCTGCCCGGCGACGAGATCACGGTGCCGAGCGACGGCCTGGTGAAGTTCACCGTACCGTCCACGATCCACGGCCCGGCCGTGCTGCATCTGGCGGCCACCACCATCCGAGACCAGTGACCGACATGTGGGAACTGGTTCCCCGGCTGCTCGCCGACAGCCGCTACCTCGTCCTTGCCACCGCCGATCACCAAGGGCGGCCGTGGGCCACACCCGAATCGACCGCGACGCACCTGACCTACGACATCCTCTGCCGACATCCTCTGCCGACGTCGTCGCGCGCGGTGGCTCTTTCGCCATCCCCAGAGCTCAGGTGCCGAACCAGCGCATCGAGAACCACCAGGTCTTCCCCCGGCTCGATCGTCTGCGGGTTCAGCGCGATCGCGTCGTCGGGTACGCCGAACACACCGACCGCGATCCGCGGGTCTCCCTCCCACAAAGCCCGCACCAACCCGTCCCGGGTCCAGCCGCTGGTTGCCAGCAATCGGACAACCGCTCGCCCGTGCGGCTGGCCCGCCTCACTCGGGTACCCTCGCTCGGCGACGACACCCGGCACTCCGCGCAAGCCGACGATCCACCGGTCGACAATCTGCTCATAGCTCGCGAGCAGTGCCTCCTCGTCCTGCTCCAGCGTCCACTCGACCGCGGCGTACAGCCCGAGCAGCTCTTCCTTCCCGACCTTCATCCCGCGCCCGATCTGCTGATTCGGCGACGCGTGCGCCCGGCACCTGTCGACAATCCACCGTTTCCCCAGCACCAGCCCGCTGGACTGCGGGCCGCGCAATCCTTTTCCACCGCTGAGGATCACGGCATCCGCACCGAGCTCCGTGGTGAATCTCCACAGCGAGGAGACTGGTGGAATCTGGGCCGCCGCATCCACGATCACCGGCACAGCCGGTGGACCTGTGAGGCCCGGGGTGCCGGCGAAGGTCAGGCCGGTCGAGGCGAGTTCCCGGGCGACTCGGATCACGTCCTCGATCGGCAGAGCATCCGCCGCGTAGTGGGCGCCGGCGAACCACAGTACGCAGGCGGGGCGTCGTACCAGGGCGGCTCGTAGCTCCTCGATCGACGGACCGACTTCTACGATGCGGGCGCCGGTCAGGCGGGCCGCGTAGTCGTAGCCGTTGCGCTGGCCGGTGAACATGACGACCTCGGCATCGGCCGGGAACGCCTGCGCGGGCTCACCGACACACGACGCGACCGTCAGGGTGATCGCCGCCGCGGCGCCAGACGTCACGCAGGCCGCCTCGTTGCGGGTGAGCGCGGCCAGGCGCTCACCGACGCGGTCGTGGAGTTCGGGCAGGTCGACGAAGTGGGCCGCCCCCTCCGTCATCGCCTTCAGCGCCGAGGGCGGCATCAGCGAGCCGCCCAGTGCGGTGAGTGTCGCGGAGGCGTTGATGACGGGCCGGACCCCGAACGGATTGGTCATACGAGGAATCTCGACATCGGTGGTACCCCGGAGAGTTCGGCCAGCCAGGCATCCAGGAAGTCGTTGTCGGTGCCGTCGAGGTGGGTCAGCTTGTAGACACTCGCGGCAGGCAAGGCCCCGATCAGTGCGGCGCACCAGTCGGGGTCGTCGACGGCGAGCAACGTCCGAGCGGTCACCGCGGACCCATGCCGGACCGGGTCGAAGTAGGCAAGAGCCTTGTCAATGATCCGCGCCGACGAGCCGGCGCGGAGGTGATCGTTGAGCTCCTCGAGCGGATAGCGGCTCGACTTCAGTCGTGCCTCTGCCGCCCGGTAGAACAGCAGCTCCGAGAGCAGGACCGCGCTGAACCCGGGCCGCCGCGCGGCCGTCAGCAGCGCCAGGTCGTCCCCGCTCACGGCCACCCGCGCCGGATCGACCTCCTCCAGGCTCATCAGGAACTCCGCGGCCCGCAGGCAGTCCGCCGCGATCCCGCGATAGACGTACGACGCCGGGTCGTCGATGCCCATCGTCAACAATCCTGGGTACGCCGCCGAGAACCCTTCGTCGGCAAGCCTCTGACCACGGTGCGTCAGGGTGAACACGACGTACCGGCGCCGATCGTTCGGGTGCGGCACGAGGTTGACGCTCCCGTGGCGCGGCGTCTGCAGGAGCGCGGGGAACGGCCCGTCACCGGCCGGGATGCTGAGATGACCGAAGACGCGGTACGGCCCGGTGCTGGTGAGCCGCACGGTGTAGCTGGTCGCCTCGTCCGTCGTCCGCGCCGGCACCAGGTCGAGCCCGGGCCGAGCGGAGATCGCGGCCAACTCCTCGTCGACGGCGGACCAGTAGCTGTCGAAGTCCATCGGTTCACCGTCCCGGCGTGAGGTGTTCGGCAAGGAAGTCCTCCACGATCCGCAGCACGCCCGGCAGCCCGGCGTGGTGCGCGCAGTGCGGGTAGGCGTGCAGGGTGGTCTCACAGGTCAGCACCCGCCGCAGCGCGAACCCGGTCTCCGGCGGGCACACGTCGTCCTCGAGCCCGAGGTACAGCAGCGTCGGCGCCCGCACCTTCGGCGCGAAGTTGAGCCCGTCGTAGTACGCGACCGTCTCCCGCACCCGGTCGACGTCCTTCGGGTGCACCTGCAAGTACTCGTTGATCTCCTCGTACGGATACGACCGGGTCAGTGTCGGCGCGGTCATGATCCCGCACAGGTACGGCGCTCCCACCGCGACGCACCGGATCACATCCGGCATGAGCGCGGCCGTCGAGATCCCGAGGCCACCGCCCTGACTCGACCCCTGCAGTCCGATCCGCAGATCATCGACTTCCGGACGATCGAGCAGTACCTCGACCGCCCGCACCACGTCGAGGTAGAACCCGCGATACCCGTAGGTGTTGTGGTCGATGATGTTGTGCGTCAGCAATCCCGGATAGCCCGGGTTGAACACGTCGTTCGACCGCAGCTTTCCGCGCGGCGCGACCGCGAGCGCGGCGTACCCGAGCTCGGACCATTCCTTCGGGATCGTCGGCTCGGAGATGTAGCCGGGGATCGTCACCAGCGCCGGGTGCGGGGCCGGCCGATCGCGCGGGACGGTGTACCAGCCCGCGATCCGCAGACCGCCATAGCTGGTGTAGCGCAGATCGTGGACGATCGCCTTCTCCGTGGACAGCGATGGCATTTCGGTGAGGACCGGGTCCAGCGGGTACGACGCGCAGTCCGCCAGGCCGGCCGCCCAGAAGTCGTCGAAGTCGTCCGGCAACTCGACCTCGACGATCGCGTTCTCGGGGTCTCTCAAGAGTGTTCCTCTCGATGGGGGGCGTGCAGCGCGGTGCCGTCGGAGGCCTTGAACAAATGCAGGCGGTTCTGGTTGAAGCCGACGTACACCGTGCTGTCATGACCCAGCCGGAACGGCACCGGGACGCGGGCCTTCAGCAGCTCGCCGTCGATCCGGACCGTGACGAGGACATCCGGACCGAGCGGCTCGGACACGAACACCTTCCCGGGCTGGTAGCCCGCGACCGGGGTCGGCGACAACGTCACGTCCTCCGGCCGGACGCCCAGGACGACGGCCGGGTCGTCCGGCGAAACGTCGTACCGGCCCAGCTCCTGACTCAACGCGCCGCTGCGGAAGGTCCGGACGCCGTCGACGTCGGTCAGTTCACCGGTGACGAAGTTCATCGGCGGCGAGCCCATGAACGACGCGACGAACCGGTTCGCCGGTCGTTCGTAGATCTCCCCCGGCGTCGCGCACTGCTGGACGACGCCTTCGCGCATCACCGCGATCCGGTCCGACATCGTCATCGCCTCGACCTGGTCATGGGTGACGTAGATGAACGTCCGGGCGACATCCACGTGCAGCCGCTTGATCTCCGCACGCATCAGCACCCGGAGCTGCGCGTCCAGGTTGGACAGCGGCTCGTCGAGCAGATACGCGCCGGCGTCCCGTACGATCGCGCGACCGAGCGCGACCCGTTGCCGTTGACCACCGGACAGCTCGCGCGGCTTGCGATCCAGCAGGTCCTCGATGTCCAGCGTCCGGGCCGCCCGCAGCACCTGCTCGTCGATCGTCGCCTTCGGCACCCGCATCATCTTCAGCGCGAACCCGATGTTCTGCCGGACCGTCTTGTGCGGGTAGAGCGCGTAGCTCTGGAACACCATCGCGACGTCGCGCTTGTTGGCCGGCAGCCAGCTGACCGGCTTGCCGTCGAAGAAGATGTTGCCCTCGGAGGCCCGTTCCAGGCCGCAGATCATGCGCAGGGTCGTCGACTTTCCACAACCGGACGGGCCGACCAGGGTGAGGAACTCCTGATCCTCGATGGTCAGATTCAGGTCCTTCACCACGGTCTTGCCGCCGAACGACTTGGTGACGCCTTCGAGTCGAACCTCTGCCATCTGTCAGCCCTTCACGGATCCGGCGGCCATGCCCTGAACCAGTTTGCGCTGGAAGAGCAGGGCCAGTACCAGGGGTGGGACGACCGCGAGCACGCCGGCCGCGGCCATCACGGTGAACTGGGTGTTGAAGTCGGTGGCGAAGTTCGCCGCCACCACCGGGATCGTCTTCGCCGCCTTCGTGCTGGTCAGGAACAACGCGAACATGAACTCGTTCCACGCGGTCATGAACGCGAACACCGCCGCCGCGACCAGCCCCGGCGCCGCGACCGGCAGGAACACCGACCACATGGTCCGGAACCAGCCGCACCGATCCACCCGGGCCGCCTCCTCCAGCTCGCGCGGCACCGAGCGGAAGAAGTCCTTCAGAATCCAGATCGTGATCGGCAGCGCGAACGTCGTGTACGAGAGGATCAGCGCCAGGTAGGTGTCCAGCAGCCCGATCGTCCGCATCAGCAGGTAGAACGGGATGATGATCGCGATCCCCGGCACCATCCGGGTGAGCAGGTAGAGCATGAGCAGCACCTGACTGCCACGGAACTTCAGCCGCGAGAACGAGTACGCCGCGAACGTGGCCAGCGCGAGATTCAGGACGGCCGTCGAGGTGGCGACGATCAGACTGTTGCGCAAGGAGTACGGCGTCTCGTCGATCGCCCGGCCGCCGACGAGTTGCTGGGCCTCACTCGGATGAATGAAACCGAGATAGTTCTCCAACGTCGGGCGGTCCGGGATCCAGTGCGGCGGAACGGAGATCGCATCCACCTCGTGCATGAAGCTCATCGCGACGATCCAGTAGAACGGCAACACCAGATACAGCGCGAACACGACCGCCAGCACGTACAGGACGATCTTCTTCCAGGGGATTCGGTAGCGCAGGGGAACCTTCACCACGGTGCTCATATCTCGAAGGCTCATACCTCGAAGTCCCCCTTTCGGTAGAGCAGGCCGATGTAGCCGACCGAGATCAGCAGAGTGATCGCGGTGATCACCCAGGCGTAGGCGCTGCCCAGGCCGAAGTCGGTGAAGGTCAGGACGGTCTGCACGTCGAGCAGGGCGATGGTGGTGGTCGCGTCACCCGGTCCGCCACCGGTCAGTACGTAGATGGTGTCGAAGGCACGGAACGCGTTCATCGTCTCGAGGATCAGCACGATCAGCAGTGGGTGCAGCAACCACGGCAACGTCACCTGGACGAACCGCTGCACCGCACCCGCTCGGTCGACGGTGGCGGCGTCGTACAACTCTGAAGGGATTGTCGACAATCCGGCGAGCAGAATGATGACCGAGAACGGGAGCGTGTTCCACACCTGGGCCAGTGCGGTGAACAGGAACGCGCCGGTCCCGGACGTCAGCCACGCCTGATATTCGGCGATCAGTCCGAGTTGCGTCAGCAGACCGTTCAGGGCGCCGGTCTTCGCGTCGAAGATGGTCCGCCACATCAGGCCGTTCACCACCCCCGGCATCGCCCAAGGCAACAAAGCCAGGCTGAGCAACAGACCGCGGCCGCGGAACCGCTCGTTCAGCACCAGCGCCAGGATCAGCGCGAGTACGACGGTCAGCCCGAGCACCAAGAGGACGAACAGGGCCGACACCTTCAGCGCGGACAGGAAAGCCTGGTCGCTGAGCAGGGCCTGGTAGTTGTCGAAGCCGATGAAACTCTTCGCCCGCGGGCGCTTCAGGTTGTTGCGTTGCAGGCTGACCCAGAACGAGTACGCGATCGGGTAGGCGACCAGCAGGGCGATCACGATCATGGCCGGCGCGTTCAGCGCCCAGGCCTTGGCGTTGTCGCCCAGCGGCCGGCGTTCGGCTTGGACGGCCATCCTCAGCTGTACTTCTTCTTCAGCGTGGCAGCGGACTGCGCCAAGCTCGCCACCGCCGCGGACGGCTGCGTCTGGTTGCTCAGCACGCCCTGCACGACCTTGTGCATCTCGGTTTCGAACTCGGTGTACCACGGCACGCCGAGCACGTTGCGCGGCTTGGCGATCTCGCCCAGGTGGGCGTAGATCGCCGGGTCGGCGAACTTCTTCAGCGACGCGGTGATCTCCGGGTCGGTCGCCATCGACCGGTAGGCGAACCCGAGACCACGCTGCAGGAACCAGAACTTCGCGGTGTACGGCTGCTTGTTCGCGTCGAGTCCGCCCAGGTAGGTGAGCAGCTTGAACGCGTTGTCCTTCACCTCGGTGTCCTTGGCCAGCGCATAGAGCCGGGTGTTGCTGACCGTCCCGTGCACCTGACCGTCGAGGCTCGGGATCAGCGCCATCCGGATCTTGCCCGCGGCCTTGGACTTGGTCGCGTCGTTGTAGTCGCGGCTCGCGTAGCGCGCGCCGATCGTGTACGCGTACCGGTTCGCCTTCATCGCATTGTCGATCGGGACCGCCAGCAGTTGCAGGCAGGCCGGGTCGATCACCTTCGACTTGTTCGCCGCCTGCTGCAGCCAGGCGAAGACGTCCTTCACCACGGTGTCGGTGGTGTTCATGATCGGCGCCTGCTGGTCGTCGAACATGTTGCCGCCGCTGCCGAAGACCAGCGCCCACACCCAGGACCACCAGGTGTCGGACAGTTGCGCCGGTACGCCGATCGGGTATTTCAGGAGGCCGGCGTTCTTGATCTTGACCGCCTGCGCTTCCAGTTCCTCCAAGCTGGCAGGGGGTTTCGTGATCCCGGCCTTGGCGAGGATGTCGGCGTTGTAGGTCAGGCAGTTGGAGTCGGTGTAGTACGGCAGGCCGTAGCGCTTGCCCTGGTACGTCATCGCGGACGCGTTGCCCGGGTAGATCGCGGCGTACACTTCGTCGACGCCGGCCATGCCGTCGAGCGGCTGCAGGTAGTCCCCCTCGACCCAGCCCGCGAGGGAATCGTCGTAGACGTAAAGGGCGTCCGGGCCGCCGCCACCGGTGAACTCGGCGACTACTTTCTGAACGTACTGCGCACTCGTGACCGGGGTGTAGTTGACCTTGATGTTGGTGGTCTTGGTGAAGTTGTCAAGGTTCTGCTGGACGAGTGCGGCCTCGTAGTCCCAGCCCTCGAACTTCACGCTGCCGTCGCCGGAGCCCGCGGACTTGTCGTTGGAGCAGGCGGTCAGGAGGGGCGATGCGGCGGGCAGGGCCAGCCCGAGACCCGCGTACTTCAGGATCTGGCGGCGGTTGAGCTCCATGGTTGTCCCTTCAACGCGATGAGCGCAGTAACGCTTGGGCGATGCGTAGCCGGTACAGACGCGTCGGGCGTCCTTTCGGATGGCGCTGAGCAGTGCCTTCGACGCTCACCAGGCCCCCAGCGTCAAGTGTGCGGATCAGCCGGCGGCCGCTCTGATCCGTGATGCCGAGATGGTCGGCGAGCTCACCGGGCGAGATCGCGCGACCTTCCAGCTCGTGCTCCAGTGCCGCCAGGCGGGAGACGGTCGCGGCACTGAGGCCGACGGACTTCGCGAGCTGTTCGACGTCGTCGCCGTGCTCGCGGTAGGAGTAGCTGAGCGCCACCCGAACCGGACCCATCGGCCCGATGATCACGCCGCTGTCCTCGATCAGGTAGCCGCATGGCTCGCTCTCCCGCTCGGCGCGGGCGGCCGCTTGTTCGGCCAGGGCCACACAGCCGCGGGCGGACGCGCCGACGCCGAACCCGGCCGAGACCTGCGCACCGAGCGCCGCGGCCGCCTCGGCGAGCGCGGGTACGGCGACCCAGTTGCGGGTGATGCGCTCGAACAAGGCCTTGTGGGCGAAGACGACGACACCGCGCCGGCCGCGGTCCTCGATCCACGCGCCGGCGAACTCGGGGGTGTTGAGCAACAGATTCATCAGGCCGATCCGGGCCCGTTCCTCGTCCTGCGACTGCGAGATCAGGAAGACTCCGGCGGCGAAGCGTTGTGCGCTGGCTCGCTCGGACTCGATCCGGAGCGCGAGCTCGTGCAGCTCGGTCCGGATCGTCGCCGGCACCGGCATGCCGCTCATGATCGGGATCTCGCCGGACAGTCGCTCGCGGACGGCGGCGCGGACGCTGATCACGTAGCCGCGCTCGCCGAAGCGGTGGTACGCGGAACGGTGGAACTCGACGATGTCCTCCACGGATTGCGTGGGGGCGTACGGCAGGCAGTCGATGGCGTCGGCGTCGAGCTCGAGCGCGAGGGCGACCGCCTCGACCGCCTCGGCGGGAAAGGTGTCGATGCTGACCGGGGTGCGGCCCCAGCCACGCTCCTGGGCGCGGTAGAGCGCGAGGGTCAGGTCCAGCGCCGACGAGCGGATCACGCCGACCGGCAGGCCGGGTGGGAGGAGTTCGCGGCTGGCCGTGTACGGGACCGGGCCGGCCAGGAAGCCGTCGAGCCGGGTCGTGCTCAGGAACTCGGCGACCTTGGCGCGGATCTCGTCCTCGTGGTCGTAGCTGACCCACTCCAGGTCGACCCCACCGAGGGTGTTCGCGGCTTCCCGGAACAACTCGCCGTGCATCGAGTGGGTCACCACTCCGATCACAATGGCCACGACACCCCTTTACGAACTAGGTTCGTAAATGACTCGTAAATCCGATTCTGACCAAACTCTCCCCTCCCAGGGGTCCAGGTCAAGGGATCAGCCAAAAAGAAATTCCCCAGTAACAAGCCGGCCGCCGAAGGCCGATGGTGTACCGAAGGACCTCTCGCCGAACCCGCCGTGCGCCTCTCAACGCAATCAGCAGCCCGGCCGCCGTCCAGCCGGGAACGACGAGGTGGACCAGGCGCATCAGGAGCGGCAGCCCGGGGAAGAACACGGGCGCCCTCGAAGACCTCGCCTCCGCCGTCAGCAGGTGCCCCCGCGGGCGGAGTGACGGAGACACCGCACGATCCGGTGGACGAGTCACTGCGCGGCCATCACGCGGCCCTCGCCCACCGAAGCGGCCGGGCCGCCACGTACTTGCCGGACCGTGATCAGCTGGGCCGGTTGCCCGTCGGAATCACGATCTTGGTTTGTGCCCCCTTGGTGAGGTAGTACGTGGTCCACTTCTTGACCATCTCGTCGAGGAGCCAGGCGGCGGCGGGCACCAGCGGCAGCCCGATCAGACCCTCCCGGAACCGCACCAGTAGCGGCCACGCGGTCTTGACCGCCGGGTCCCACAGCGGCTCGCGCCGGATGCCGTTCCAGTCGGCCACCTGGTCGCCGGTGAGGTACCTGGAGAACGCGTTGACGAGAGGCTTGTCGAGGCCGCCGGGGCTGGTCAGCTCCGCGAGCATGCCCCGCAGGATGGCGTTGAGTTCCACCCCCTCCGGGGTCGGCCCCATGTTCCTGGGCAGGACCAGATCCGACTGGGTGTAGGAGGAGTCCCAGGTGGCGGGGAGGAACTCGTCCCTGATGCCGAGCATGTGCCCCAGCATCTGTACCGAATGCAGGTACGCCGCGGCTTCAGTGGAGGAGATACGCACCTGCCACTCCCGCATCCCGCGCATGGAGTAGGTCGCCAGGGTGTGCCACGTGACGAGCATGTCCTCCTGGCTGATCGGGACAGGGCCGGACCAGTGGGGAGACGACTTCAGCAGGTGCCGCACCGCCGCGTGCACCAGCCGGGTCTTCACGGCCTCGACCACGGCCGTGCCTCCGGCACCCCAGGCGTTCTGGGGTCTGACCGCGTACGCCAGGATGTTCGTCTTGGCGATCCGGTCTTTCAGATCCGCGCCGCCCGCGGAGTAATAGACAGCGCGTGCCTCCTTGGGGATGGCGGTGGCCAGCATCCCGGCACCGACAATGGTGAGGACGACGATGTAGTTTCCCTTGAGCGCGTGGAAGCGCCCCGCGGCGTCCAGCATGGCGGGGTCGGCCCACGACGGCAGCTGACGTGCCTGCTCGATGAAGGCCCGCAGATCCTCCGGCAGCCCCGCGGGCAGGGGCTGGTCGTTGCGGTTCCAGCCGTCCAGCAGCCGGTTGACCTCGGGTATGACACCGCGGTCGAGCAGGGAGGAGAGGAGCGGATCGGCCACGTCGTCCCACACCCATCGGGGGTCGGCGCCGCTGCCGGAACCGGCGATCGAACCACTGGCCGGCCAGCCCCAGTCGCCGGACAGGGAGTCCGCCTGGGCCGGGGAGACCATCCCTAACGCGCCGAGTGCCCCCAAGGCGGTGCCCGACATCAGTACCTCGCGCCTGCTCAACTCTGCCATGCTCCGCACTCCTTCGAGGTGGGGGGTTCTGCTCAGGGCATGCGAGAAATGGTTGATACGGAGAAACAAGTCATGAGTCTGTGTATCATCATCAGAGCACAGTGTGACGGGCATCACAAGACGGCGTTTGAGGCAGAATTCCCCTAGGAGGTGATCGTGGAGTCTGTGCTGTCCGGATTCATGGCGCCGTCGGACTCGAATTCGTTGCTGGAGCGCGCCTATGTCGATGCCGTCGAGCGCGCTGACGACAGCGACGAGCTACGGGCGCGCATCCTCGACGCGGCGTACGAGCAGTTCTGCCGGATGGGCATCAGGCGCTCCACCATGGAGGACGTCGCCCGGCTGGCGAAGGTGTCGCGGATCACGGTCTACCGCCGGTTCGACACCAAGGACACGCTGATCGAACACGTGGTGCGCCGGGAGTTCCGCCGCTATTTCGACCAGTTCCTCATCGACATAGAACTAGCCGGCACCGCTGCCGACAGGGTGGTACTGGGCTTCGTAACCTCATTGCGGGCAATTCGCGGCAACCCGCTGATCGGCGGACTCATCGCCACGGAACCGGACCTGCTCGTCCCCTCCATGACGGCCGACGGGGGTCAGACCCTCGCCACCGTGCGGCATTTCGTCGCCGGTCAGCTCCGCAGCGAGCAACGCGCGGGCAACGTGTCGAGCGGCCTTGACGTCGATCTTGTGGCCGAGATGATGGTGCGGATCTCCACCTCTTTCCTGACGATCCCCAGTGCCATCATCAACCTGGATGACGACCAGGAACTGGCCGCGGTGGCCCGGCGGTTCCTCGTGCCCATGCTGGAGCCACCAGCCGGGACGTCAGCGGCCGGATCCGTCTGAGTAGCGCCTACTCATGCGGCTCACGCGGTGGCCGATGATAGTGGCCGCATGCAGATCAAGCCAGCAATCCGCTACGCGGTCGCGCTGGTCGTGGCGTTGGCCGGGGTGTTCGTGACCTCGCCGCCGGCCACGGCCGAGACGGCCTTCCAGCCGCTGACCTTACGCGTGCTCCTGGTGAACTGTGTGGCCCCGTGCCGCAACGAGGGCCTGGAGGCCGCGGACGAGAGCGCTCCGGACTTCTATGCCGAGATCACCTTCGACGGGTTCGACACCTACACCACGCCCAGAGCGCCGGACGACCAGGTCCAGGTCGCACCGAACTGGTCGCTGACCAAGCAGATCCCGACCACCAAGACCGAGCAGAAGATCAGCGTCCTGATCAAGGATCACGACGACACCAGCCCCGACGACTGGGGTGACGCCTCACCGCGCCACGACGACCCGTACGCCCGTTTCACCGTGAACCTCATCCACGGCACCGTCACCGGCGACCTGACCTCCTCGACGGGCTGCGTGGCGGGCAACGGCGAGCCCGGCGGCGGCATCTTCGGGCCGGACCCGAAGCCCTCTGTCCAGGTCTGCGTGGACATCACGCCGTACCCCAGCGCGGACACCGACGGGGACGGGTTCACCGACTACGAGGAGTACCGGGGCCGGGACTTCAACAACGACAACGTGGTCGACCTGACGCTGCCGGGCGCGGACGCCGAGCGCAGGGACGTCTACGTCGAGGTGGACTGGATGCAGGGCCAGGCCCCGCAGACGGGCGTGCTGCAGGACGTCGAGGGTGTCTTCAACAACGCGCTCGTGATCAACGATCAGCACCGGACGGGCATCGGACTGCACCTGCTGGCCGACGAAGCGGTGCCACACGTCGCCTCGCTGGAGTTCAACAACCATCTCACCGGCACTCTGGACGACTTCGACGACCTCAAGCTCGGCAACCCGGAGCGGGCGTGCGGTCCCACCGCCACCGGTCACTTCGGCACCGCGCAGGACAGGTCCAGCCCGCTGTGCGATGACATCCTGCTGTTCAAGCGGCTGCACTTCCGGTACGGGATGTTCATCGACTCGCTGCCCACCTTCGCCTCGGGCATGGCGGAGCTGGACGAGCGCGGCAGCAACGACTTCGTGGTGGCGGTGAACGGCCTCGGGAACTCGCTGATCAACACCCTCGGGGGCAGGAAGGTGGCCGAGGAGTCGACGTTCCTGCACGAGCTGGGCCACACGCTCGGCCTGGGGCACGGCGGCCGTTTCGACAACGGTGACCTCGACCCGCACAACTGCAAGCCCAACTACCTGAGCGTGATGAACTACCTGTACCAGTTCCCCGACGTCGACACCACGCGCCCGCTGGACCTGGCCACGGTCGCCACGGACACGCTGACGGAGAACGGCGGGCTCGACGAGATCAGGTCGCCCGCGCTCGCTCGTGCCGGCTCGCGGCTGATCGTCCACGGCGTGGGCGGCAAGTCCGCCAACCACCCGGCGAACAAGGCCATCCATTGGGCCGGCGAGGACGGCTCCTACTCCGACCACGCCACCGAGGACGTCAACTTCATCCCCGCCTACGGCCCTGAATGCGCCACCGCCAGCCCCGGCGACACGCTGCTCAGCCACACCGACTGGGACCGGCTCCAGTTCAACTTCACCAGCAGCAGATACTTCTCCGAGGGCGCGCACGGTCAGGCCATCGACGAGCTCACCAAGGCAGACCTGGAGCGCGTCCATTCCATCGACCTGGCCGTGACCAAGACCGTGGACAAGAGCGACGCCCAGGCCGGCGACACGCTCACCTACACTGTGCGAGGCACGAACAAGTCCGCCAACGAGGCCTCCTCGGTCACCCTCACCGACACGCCGCCGAGCGGCGAGCCGATCACGAGGTCCGTCGGCGCCCTGCCCGCCACCGAGACCTTCACCTACCAGGTTCCCTGTACGGCGGTGGACGGCAGCACGCTCACCAACACCGTGAAGATCTCCGGCCGCAACGCCGCCGGCGAGCCCGAGGTCGAGTCGACCCTGGCGGACAACACCGCCACCGCCTCGACCACCGCCCACGCCCCGGTCCTGACCCTGTCGCAGACCGCGACGCCGTCGGCCGAGCCCGGGGAGGCGATCACGTACACGCTGGCGTACCGCAACACCGGCAGCGCCCAGGCGACCGGCGCCACGCTGACCCAGACGCTGCCCGCCGGCCTGTACTACAGCCAGGCCCTGGACAAGGGCTCCGGCCCGCGCCCTGGAACGGTCACCCGCAACGCCGACGGCACCACCACGCTGGCCTGGACCGTGGGCGCCCTCGCCCCGGACGCCACGGGCAGCGTCACCATCACCGCCCGGCCGAGCCTGCTGACCCCGCCGGAGCCGCTCACCGTCCAGGCCGCCCTACGGTACGGCGGGCAGAACGGCTGCGCGTTCACCCCCGCCACCGCCCAGGCCACCACCCAGGTCACCCAACCGGCGCCCACCAAGAACCCGCAACTCACCACGGTCTGGGCGCTGCGCGGCGACCTCCGTACCCCTGAGGTGCTGGCCCGCGTCCAGGCGACGGACACCCGCTTCGACGGGGCCGACGGCAGCACCCCGGACGGGGCGCTGTCCCAGGCGGAGGCCACGGCCGTCCTGACGCTGCCGGTTCTGCAGCCGCGCACGCTGCGGGCCGAACTGCTGGCCACCGCGCTCAACCTGGCCACCCACCGGATCAACGCCGGCACGGCCATCCGCACGATCACCATCGAACGGCTCGGCCTCCACACGGTCGCCGACGCCTACCGCTTCACGGCAGCCACTCTGGCGCTGCCCGTCCTGCCGAACGCGATCCGCTACACCGACAACACACTGGCCCTGACCGAGATCAACTCCAACCTCGCCGAACGATATTGACCGCCTCTCGCGCGTGGCACGTGTGGTGAGGGCGCTCGGATCCGAGCCCGCCCGGGGCGGGCTCGGTCATCGCGAAGCACGAGCGGACCTCGCCCGCGGCGAGTGGCCGCAGGTAACGTTCCTTCTGCTCATCAGTGGCGATGGCCTCAAGCATGTGCATGTTTCCCTCGTCGGGCGCCGCGTTGTTCAGCGCGAGGGGTCCGAGCAGGGCGTAGCCGGCCTCCTCGAACACGGCGGCTCGGCCGCGCATGTCGAGCCCGAGCCCGCCGTACTCCCGCGCGACGTGCGGGGCGAAGACACCGGCCTCCTTCGCGGCCTGCTGCAGCGTCCTGCGGACCTCCTCCGACCGCCCGGCGGCTCGCCACCTCCAGCCGATCGGCGAATTGGATCCTGTGCAGGCCGCCCCGCTGTCCGATGCCGGCCTGACGCCCTACCACGCCATCCAGCAGTGCCGGGCGTCCTTGGACGACCAATCCACGGTCACCGTCATCGGGGTCGGCAGGCTCGGGCACCTGGCCATTCAGCTCCTCCGCGCGTTGACGCCGAGCCGGGTGTTCGCCGTCGACGTGCGCGAGGAGGCCCTGGCCGTCGCCGACAGGTGCGGCGCCCACCTGAGCACCCGCCTTTCGCCGGACACCGGCCGCGTCCTGCGCGCGGCGAGCGGCGGCAGCGGCGTTGACGTCGTGCTCGACTTCGCGGGCAGCCAATCAACGGTCGATCTGGCCGCCGCCAGCCTGCGCGCCGGCGGTGACCTCGTCATCGTCGGCAACGGAGGCGGGCACCTGACCGTCCGCAAACCGGGCCCGCTGCCCCCAGGCGGCCGGATCTCACTGCCGTTCTGGGGCACTCTGCCCGAACTCGCGGAGGTGATCGGCCTTGGCCGCTCCGGGGCGCTGCACGTCGAGGTCGAGCGGTTTCCGCTGTCCGCCGCCCATGAGGCGCTGATCCGGCTGCGCGCCGGAGAGCTCAGGGGACGCGCCGTCCTGACGCCCGACTAACGCGTCACCCGACTGGGCCATCGCGGAGTACGCCACGCACGACGTCGAGCCGTACCCTCGGGTCGAACTCCGGCAGCCACCAGGTCGCCCCGGCCTTCGCGTACGGCTCGGGATCGACGCCGAGCGGCAGACCGACGGCGATGTCGTACGAGTCCATCTCACCGTGGCGCAGTTCGGTGAGGGTGGCGACGACCTCGGCGAGCTGGTCGGGGTGCTCGAGATTGGCCGGGAAGAAGCCATCGAGCCGAGCCGCAGCCGCTCGGTCGCCATCGCGATCGCCGCCAGCGCGGCAGCCAGAGCGCCGACCGCAGCCGGTTCATGAACGGCCTTCTTCCGGGTTGCCTTCTTCCGTGTGCCGTACCAGGGCCGACACGAGGTCATCCCATACCGGCCCCGGCAGATCGTGTCCGGCCCCTTCCAGGACCAGCAGCTCGGCGCCGGGGATGGCGTCGCGGAGCGCCTTGCCGTGCGGCAGCGGCAGGAGTGGGTCGTGGTCGCCGTGGGCCACGAGTGTCGGGGCCGCGATGTCGCCGAAGCCCCCTTGGGTCGGCTCGTCGAACTCGATGGCGTAGTGATTGGCCAGAGTCGAGGCGTAGTTCCTGGCGCGCGCCACGTCACGTTCGGCCAACGCGCGGATCGCGGCCTCGTCGAAGTACGGCGAGCCACCGGCGCAGGCCCTCGCGCCGGCGACCACGTACTCGACGAGCGCGGCCGCGTCGGAGGAATCCGGCTCGGCCGGCATGGCCAGGTCGCTTGACGGCGGCGGCAGGTCGTCGGCGCCGGTCGAGGTCGAGACGAACGTCAGCGACGCGACCCGATCGGGATGGTCCACACCGAGAATGAGTCCGATGCCGCCGGACATCGACTGACAGACCACGTGGGCGCGTTCGATGCCCAGGGCGTCCTGAATGCCGAGCACGTCCAGGGCCAGGTCGGTGAGGGAATAGGTGGGCTGTCCCGGCGGGTAGCAGGTCGACCGGCCGGTGTCTCGATGGTCGTACCGGACCACGAACCGGCCACGAGCGGCGATGCGTTCGCACAGTTCGGCGTCCCACCACAGCATCGAGGCCCCCGCCCCGGCCACCAACATGATCGCCGAGGTCGCGCGGTCTCCGAAGGTCTCCACGCACAGCTCGACGCCGTTGATCGACAGGAGCTGCTCGCCATGGGATTGATGAGCGTTCATGCCTGGAAGGCTAAGTACCGCTACTCCATCGTGAAAAGCGATGATTATCGATCAATATGATCGCCTGTAGCGATGTTCACAGAATCTGGCTGGCCAGCTCTTTGGCGCCTTCGGCGGCGATGGCGATGGCTCGGGTCGCGAGCGGCGACTGAGTGCGGCCGGCCGGCCAGTACAGATACCACGTGGTAGCGGGCGATGGTCGCAGTTGGTGGATGCTGAGCCGGTCGTCGGACCAGGCATCGGATCCGTGAAGGGCGAGCCACGGCAGCACCGCCGACCCGATGCCCGCCCGCACCATCGACACGATGGTTTCGTGGCCGGCGGTTCGGAACACGATCCGTGGCCGCGCGCCGGCGCCGGCCAGCTCCCGCTCCAACCATGTTTGGTGATAGGTGGGAGGCCAAGCGACCATCGGAGCATCGTCGAGCAGCTTCACCCGTACCGGACCATCGGGGAACGCGCCGACGCCGGCCACCAGGAGATAGGGCTCGTCGAGCAGCTCGACGTGCTCGACGTCGCCTTCGATCCGGCCGTAGTGGAACAACAGGTCAAGATCTCCGATCTGTGGATCCTCCGGTTCCACCTCGGACAGCCTGATGTCGCAGCCGGGGTGCTCGCTCAGCAGCCGGCGCACGACGGCCGGCAGGATCAGGTTGGTCGCGCCCTGAAAGGTGCCGATGTCGATCCGGCCGTTACCCGTCCTGAAGCGATCGACGGCGTCGGCCAGCGCCTCCGCTCGTGTGAGCAGATCGCGTCCGTGGGCCAGGACAACCTCGCCAAGGCGAGTGATTCGTACCGGCCTCGGACCTCCGGGCCGATCGAAGACGGCGCCACCGACGGCCTTCTCCAGCGCGGCGATCTGCTGGCTCACCGACGATTGGGTGTAGCCAAGCCGGAGCGCTGCCCGCCCGAATGTTCCTTCCTCGGCTATGGCGGCCATGGTCCTCAGGTGGCGTAGCTCGAAGTCGGCCATGACGTCGAGCATAGCGAACGGCGATCGACTTGAGAGGAAATAATCGCTTCCCCTAATGTTTCGACGTTTCTGGGCGCGCGGCCTGTCGTTACGGGTCGGGGTCGGTGACCAGCTCGAAGGTAAGACCGGATTTCTTCGCCATATTGAAGATGTACGTCAGCGATGACCAGTAAGACGTTTTGCCGGCCCAACAGCCCAGCCCTGCGGACCCATGCAGAATCCCGTAGGCCTTGTTGTCGACCTCACTGTAGAGCGGGCTGCCGCTGTCCCCGGACTGGGTGCAGATGTTCGACTGGAAGCCTCCATCCTTTTTCGTGATGTCGCCGCACCTGGTGTTGTTCGACCGCGCGCCGGTCGAACACACCACCCAGCCGACACGGACGTCGCCAAACGTCCACATTCCGAATATCGGGAATGCCTTGGCGCTGTAGTGGATCACCGTGTTATACGGCCATTTCGCCCAGGTTTTCACGTATTCAGTGAAGCCCCTGGTGACGAACGGCATGAGCGCTCCATCCGCCGGATATTCCGAGTTCCTGGTTGAGACTTCGCGACGGCCGACGAAGACGTCAGTGTGCTTCGTGTAATAGCTCTCACCGATGAGACAATGTCCCGCCGTAAGCGTGTACTTCCACCCGTTCGAGCCCTTCACATTGAAGCCGCTGGTGCAGAAGTCGCCCTTGAGCTTGTTGTAGTTCACGTCGTAGAGGTCCAGCCGCAAGCCGCCGCGCATCGGGGGGAAACACGCCTGGATCTCGCACGGGCCCCGCTGGGGCGTGATGGTCGGCGGATCGATCACGGTGACGTCCAGGTCGCCGGCTGTGGCGAGCCGGCTGGCCGAACCGCGTACCGCGGCCGCGGCCTGGTTGTGCAGTTCGACGCGGTTCTTCTGCTCGTTGATCACCGGCGCCTGCTCGGGCGTGAGCCCGAGACGGGCACCGACGTCGGCGGCCTTCACCTCCAGCTCCTTGAGGGAGTGCCGCGCGGCCGCGACGCGGACGTGGTTCCGGTCCGGGATCGCGCTCAGCGCGGGGGTCAGCGCGTCGGCGGCGGTACTCGCGATGACCAGCACGCCACCGTGCTCCTGGTCGATCCAGGACCCCGCATAGGTGTCGGCATAGTCGCGGGCGAGCACGGTGTGCAGGGCCCCCGAGGTTCGCTGCAACTCCAGCCGGCGCATCGCCTCGTCGACACTGATGCCGTATTTCTTCGTCAGGTAGTCGACGGAACCGGGAACGTCCGCCACCCGTAACTTCGCGGGGGCGGACAGCCGGATAACGGGAGCGGCCAGCGCCGTATCAGGAACGGCGACCAGGCCGGCAACGACGACCAGGCTGAATGCCGTGGCCAGTCTCCAGCTCGCTCTTCTTCGCACGCGGGTCGTGCCTTTCTCTGTTCTGGACGCTCAGATCTTTCACGTTGACTTTGACAGGCGGCTGTGGATTCGAAGTGGATGGATTCTTCACGGGTGCTGTATCCGTCACCCCGCCCAGCCACCACTGAGGAAGAGGGCGGTGTGGAGCAGTACGAGCAGCCAGACCAGCACGCAGACGGCCACCACCGCCCCGACGATCTCCATCCTGAACCCCACCCTGAAGTCGCCGGTCCCCAGGGCCGCGCGCCAGAACGTCTCCCATGCCTCCCACGGCCCGGCCAGCATGGCGGCCTCTGGCCAGCGGCCTTTCCTGGCGGCCGGCCAGGCGGGTATGGCGATCAACCCGAAAGTTCGATTTGCGGCTCGATATTCCGTCGAGGCTACTTCCCCGGCAAATCCGTACTCTCCCGAAATGCCAGTCGATGCGGCACGCACACCTCGTGTGCCTTCTCCGTCCCGCCGCCCAGTCGCTCGGCCAGCAGGTCCACCGCCGCCTGCGCGATCAGCGCCTTGTCGGGCGCCACGGTCGACAGTGTGGGCGTGGCGAACCGGCCGTCCTGGATGTCGTCGAACCCCATCACCATCACGCCGCCCGGCACCTCGTACCCCCGCTTGAGCAGCGTTCGCAGGGCGCCCAGCGCGAGCGTGTCGTTGAAGCAGAAGACCGCGTCCGGCGCGCCGGAGTCGAGCAGGCGGCTCATGGCCTCGGCGCCGTCGGCGCGCCCCCAGCGTGCGACCGGCGCGACCAGTGACGGGTCGGCCGCGACGCCGGCCTCGGCGAGCGCCTGCTGGTAGCCCTTCAGCCGCAGGCGGCCCGTCGCGGCGACGGCCGTGCGCTGCACGCCGATGGCGGCGATCCTGCGCGCGCCGCGCTCGGCCAGGTGCAGGGTGGCCGCCCGCGCGGCGGCCACGTTGTCGATGCCGACGTGATCGTACGGCGAGCGGCCCATCCCGATGCGCTCCCCGAGCAGCACCATCGGCGTACGCTCGTCGCGCCCGGCCAGGTCCTTGCCCGTGAGCGCGAGCGGGCTGAACAGCAGCCCGTCGATGAGGTGGTCGCGGATCCCGGAGATCACCACGCGTTCCTTGGCCCGGTCGCCCTGGGTCTGGTCGATGAGCACGGTCCAGCCGCGCCGGTCGGCCGCCTCGATGACGTTCGTGGCCAGTTCGGCGAAGTAGGGGTTGTCCAGGTCGGGCACCGCCAGCGCGACCACGCCGGAGCGGCCCTGGCGCAGGCTGCGCGCCGACAGGTTCGGCCGGTAGGAGAGCTCGGCTATCGCCGCCTCCACCCGGGCCCGTGTCTCGCCGCTGACATGGGGATAGTCGTTGACCACGTTGGACACGGTCTTGATCGACACCCCGGCCAGTTCGGCGACGTCCTTCAGCCTCGGCCGCACCATGCCCCCTTCGCCCCCTTCGCCGTCGCGAACCCTACCTGGTTTACAACGATGTAACGAACTGGCGCCAGGTAATTTACAACGTTGGAACCAACGTTGTAGAACGTCCGTAACCTCACGGGCAGGAGTGATCTGGCATGTCCCTCGACAACCTCTCCAGGCGGCACGCATTGGGACTGGGCCTCGGTGCGCTGGTCATCGGCGCCACGGGCTGCGGCGGAGGCGGCGGCGGCCCCAAGCAGGCGCAGGCGCCGGCGACCACGGCGGCACCCACCGAATACACCGGTGCCTCAGTCTCGCTGAAGTTCTGGAACGGCTTCACCGGCGGCGACGGCCCGGTCATGAAGAAGCTGGTGGACCAGTTCAACGCCGAGCACCAGAACATCAAGGTGTCGATGAACGTCTACAAGTGGGAGGACTACTACGCGAAGGTCCCCGCGGCCGTCTCCGCAGGTCAAGGCCCTGACATCGGCATCATGCACGTCGACAGCGTCGCCACCAACGCGGCACGGCAGGTGGTCCTGCCCCTCGACGACGTGGCCAACGCGCTCAGCCTCACCGAGGCGGACTTCTCCCCGCCGGTCTGGAAGGCCGGCGTCTACAAGGGCGCGCGCTACTCGATCCCGCTCGACGTGCATCCGCTCGGCTTCTTCTACAACAAGGCGGTCATGAAGCAGGCCGGGCTCGACCCGGAGCAGCCGCCCAAGACCGGCGAGGAGTACATGACGGCGCTGGAGGCGCTGAAGAAGGCGGGCATCCAGGGGCACTGGGCCACGCCGTTCCCGTTCACCGGAAGCATGCAGTTCGGGTCGCTGCTCTACCAGAACGGCGGCCAGCACTTCGCCGACGACGCCGGCGTCTCGCGCTTCGCCGAGGACCCCGGCGTGCAGGCCCTGACCTGGCTCGTCGACCTCGTCAACAAGGGCTACAGCCCCAAGAACGTCGGCCAGGACGCCGACTTCATCGC
The DNA here is from genome assembly GCF_040680095.1 of Nonomuraea sp. NPDC052129. Taxonomy (NCBI): domain Bacteria; kingdom Bacillati; phylum Actinomycetota; class Actinomycetes; order Streptosporangiales; family Streptosporangiaceae; genus Nonomuraea; species Nonomuraea sp. NPDC052129. Next base: position 115,562 of record NZ_JBFAVX010000014.1, read on the forward strand.
CCTGCAGAACGGCAAGGCCGCCTTCAACTGGAACGGCATCTGGTCCATCAACACGCTCAAGGAGATCAAGAACCTGGAGTGGGGCGTCGCGCCACTCCCGCAGATCGGGACGAAGCCGGCGGCGTGGGCGGGCTCGCACCAGTTCGTGGTGTTCAAGCAGCGTACGCCCGACCAGAACAAGCTGACCGCGGCCAAGGTGTTCATCAACTGGATCAGCGGTCACTCGCTGGAGTGGGCCAAGGGCGGCCAGGTGCCGGCCCGCAAGTCGATCCGCGACGGCGCGGAGTTCGCGGCGCTGAAGGAGCAGGCCACGATCGGCACCCAGATCGACTACCTGTACTTCCCGCCGTCGGTGGCGGGCATCGGGGACGCCTTCGCGGCCGTCGACCAGGCGATCAACGCGGCGATCCTGCTCAAGAAGAGCCCCAAGGACGCGCTCACGGAGGCCGCCGCCAAGGCCGACAAGATCCTTGAGGCCAACCGGAAGAAGTACGGCGCCTGATGGTCGCGATCTCGGCGGAAGAGACGCTGGAGCAGGAAGTGCGCGTTCCCCGATCGGGCAAGGCGACGCCGTACCTGTTCCTGGCGCCGTACCTGATCCTGTTCTCGGTGTTCGTGCTGGCCCCGGCCCTGTTCGGGATCTGGGTGAGCCTGCACGACTGGGACTACATGCTCGAAGGCAAGCCGTTCGTCGGCCTGGACAACTACACGGCGCTGTTCGATGCCCAGTCGCCCGTCTACGGCGACTTCTGGATGTCGATGCGGGCGACCGGGATCTTCACCGTGTTCAGCGTGCCGTTCCTGGTGGTGCTGCCGCTCGGGGTGGCGTTGCTGCTCAACCGGCCCTTCCGGGGCAGGACGTTCTTCCGGGGGCTGTTCTTCGCGCCGTTCGTGCTGGGCGTGGCGGTGGTGTGCCTGATGTGGCGGCTGCTGCTCGACCCGAACCTCGGCCTGGTCGCCTGGATACTCGGCACGCCGATCCCCTGGACCACCGCGACGCCGTGGGCCTGGATCGCGCTGGTCGGGGTGACGGTCTGGTGGACGCTCGGGTTCAACGCGGTGATCTACCTGGCCGGGATGCAGGACATCCCGCGTGAGCTTTACGACGCGGCGAAGGTGGACGGCGCGGGGCGGTGGGGCGAGTTCGTCCACGTCACGCTGCCGGGGCTGCGGCCCGTCGCGCTGTTCGTGGTGACGACGACGATCCTGGCCTCGGCGAACATGTTCGGGCAGTCGTACCTGCTGACCCAGGGGGCGCCGGGCGGGGAGACGCGGACCGCGATCATGTACATGCTCCAGCAGGGGCTCAGGGAGTACAAGATGGGCAGCGCCTCGGCCATGAGCTACCTGCTCACGCTGTTGCTGATCTTGATCAGCGTGGTCAACTTCCGGCTGTTCAGGACCCGGTCATGAAGCGGTACACGGGCCTGCTGGCCCTCGCCGTAGTGTTCGTGGGGCCGCTGGTGTGGGCCTTGGGCGTGTCGTTCAAGACGCAGACCGAAGCCACCCGGGTGCCGCCCACGCTGCTGCCCGCCGAGCCGACGACGTCCGCGTACGGGACGGTCTTCCAGGGCACCACGGACACGCCGGTGCTGCGCTGGTTCGCCAACAGTGTCATCGCCGCCACCGGGCACATGCTGCTGGTGCTCGCGGTGTCGTCGCTGGCCGCGTACGCGCTGGCCAGGCTGGAGTTCCGCGGCAAGAAGCTGATGTTCGGGATGATCGTCGGCACGCTGCTGGTGCCGGGGTTCGTCTTCCTCATCCCGCAGTTCCTGATCGTCGACCAACTCGGCTGGCTGGACAGCCTGACGGCGCTCATCGTGCCGGGGTCGGCGGGCGCGTTCGGGGTGTTCTTCCTGCGGCAGTTCTTCGTCGGGCTGCCGCGTGAGCTGGACGAGGCCGCGCTGATGGAGGGCGCCAACCACTGGCACATCTTCTGGCGGATCACACTGCCGCTGTCGCGGCCCGCGCTGGCCACGCTGGCCGTGCTGAGCTTCCTGTCCAACTGGAACGACTTCATCTGGCCGATCTACGTGATCTTCAGCCCGGAGTACTTCACGCTGCCGCCGGGCCTGTCGATCCTGCAGGGCGCGTACACGATCCACTATCCGGTGATCATGGCGGGCGCGGTACTGGCCAGCATCCCCGTCCTGATCCTCTTCAGTCTGACCCAGCGGTACGTCATCGAAGGCATCTCTCGTAGTGGCCTGAAGGGCTGACACATGCACCACTTGGCTGTCATCGCCACACTGATCCTCTCCCTCTTCACCAATCCGGTGTCCGGCTCCTTCTCCGACACGTTCGCCGACCCGTCGGTGATCCGCGGGCAGGACGGCTACTGGTACTCCTACGGCACCTCGGACCCGCTGCGCGAGGGCGAGAAGGTCCTGCACAGGCTGCCGATCTCCCGCTCCAGCGACCTGGTCAACTGGACCTACGTGGGCGACGCGTTCGGGCCGGACAACCTGCCGTCGTACGCGGCGCCGGGCAGCCTGTTCTGGGCCCCGGACATCCGTTACCTCGACGGCCGGTACGTCATGTACTTCACCGTCACCGACACCGCTACCACGCCCGCCAACTGGGACTACTCGATCGGCGCCGCCACGGCACCCACGCCGACCGGGCCGTGGACGCACATCGACGCCCCGGTCGTCGCCCCGCGGCCCTCGGGCAACTCATACTGGAACACGATCGACCCCTCGCAGTTCACCGACGTGGACGGGCGCAAGTACCTGTACTTCGGCGGGTTCTTCGGCGGCCTGTGGGTGACCGAGCTGTCCGCCGACGGGCTGCGCGCCACCGGGCAGCCACAACAGGTCGCGATCGACAACAAGTTCGAGGGCGCGTACGTGGTGCGCCACGACGGCTACTACTACCTGCTCGGCTCCTCGGCGAACTGCTGCGCCGGGCCGACCACCGGCTACTCGGTGCTGGCCGGGCGCTCGACCAGCCCGCGCGGGCCGTTCGTCGATCGCGAGGGCGTGCCGCTGCTGGCCTCGCGCGCCGGTGGCACCCCGGTCCTGGACCAGAACGGCAACCGCTTCATCGGCACCGGCCATCACGCCCAGCTCACCGACCTTTCCGGTCAGGACTGGATGCTCTACCACGCCATCGATCGAAGCGACCCGTTCCTGGACGAGCCGTACGGGATCAACGAGCGGCCCATGCTGCTGGACCGGCTGGACTGGATCGACGGCTGGCCGGCCGTGCGCGCGGGGGCCGGGCCTTCCGAGCAGTCGCGGGAGACGCCGGTGACCCGCGGGGTCGTGGACGATCGGTTCGCGGGCGATCTGTCGGGCTGGCGGAACACGGCCGGCTGGACCGTACAGGATGGGTATGTCCGTGGCCAGGGCACGCTCATCAGCCGCAAGTCGCTCGGCGGGGACATGCGCGTCGAGACCGACCTCAAGACGGACAAGTCCGCTGGGATTCGCATAGGTGGCACGACCGCGGTCGTCTCGCGCGACGGGTTGACGCTCACCTCGGGCGGCGCGTCCCGTACGGTGGCGCTGCCCGGAGGGGCCGCGACCTGGCACAACCTAGCCGTCACCGTCAAGGGACGGACGATCACCGCCGAGGTGACCGAGGACCGGCTCCGTGACCCGCAGGCGAGCGTCACCGTCACCGGCCGCGCGAACGGCCCGATCGGGCTGGTCGCCGACGGGGGCGCCGACTTCGACAACGTCTCCGCCACCCCGCTGTTCAAAGCCGTCACCAAGGCGGCGCCGACGCCGCGTTCGGGCAGGCTGCTGGACGCCGACGAGTTCAACGGGCCGCTCGACTCCCGCTGGACCTGGGTGCGGCAAGATACCGCGGCCAAGACCGAGGAGGGCGTGCTGCGCTGGCCCGTCCAGGGCACCGACCTGGTCGGGGCCGGCAACAAGGCGTCGGCGCTGCTGCGCGAGGCTCCCAAGGGCGACTACGTCGTGGAGACCAAGGTCACGCTCGACCTGGGCGAGGACGCCGTACGCAACTACCAGCAGGCCGGGCTGATCGCCTACGCCTCCGACGACGACTTCGCCCGCCTGTCCCAGGTCGCCATCTGGAACACCCGCCAGGTCGAGTACGGTCGCGAGCTGACCTTCGCCGGCCGCCTGTCCTACGGCGGCAACATCGTCGGCCCGCCCGCCAAGACCACCTGGCTGCGGCTGGCGCACCACGTGGACCCGGCCAACGGGGAGCACGAGTTCCGCGCCGGATCCAGCCGCGACGGCAAGACCTGGACCTGGGGCGGCGTGTGGACCTTCCCCAAGGACACGGACGTGCGCGTCGGCCTGGTCGCCCACGGAGGGGCCCAGCCGGCCGTCAACGCCGACTTCGACTACGTACGCGTCTACCGAGGAGCCTGACCTGTGCCGCAAGCACACCTGACCCTTGACCCCTCTTTCCGCATCGCCCCCGTCGACCGGCGCCTGTTCGGCTCGTTCGTCGAGCACATGGGCCGGTGCGTCTACACCGGCATCTACGAACCGGGCCACCCGGCCGCGGACGACAACGGCTTCCGCACCGACGTGCTGGAGCTGACCCGCGAGATGGGTGTGAGCGTGGTCCGCTACCCGGGAGGCAATTTCGTCTCCGGCTACCGCTGGGAGGACGGCGTCGGCCCCGACCGGCCCTCCCGGCTGGACCTGGCCTGGCGGCAGATCGAGACGAACGCGTTCGGGCTCAACGAGTTCATGACCTGGACCCGGGCCGCCGGGGTGGAGCCGATGATGGCCGTCAACCTCGGCACCCGGGGCATCCAGGAGGCCTGTGACCTGCTGGAATACGCCAACCACCCCTCGGGTACGCAGTGGTCGGACCTGCGGGTCAAACACGGAGTGACCGACCCGTACGGGATCAAGCTCTGGTGTCTCGGCAACGAGATGGACGGACCCTGGCAGATCGGCCACAAGACCGCGCACGAGTACGGACGGCTCGCGAACGAGACCGCCAAGGCCATGCGGCTCGTCGACCCCGGCATCGAGCTGGTACTGTCCGGCAGCTCCAACAGCGGGATGCCGACGTTCGGCGCGTGGGAGGCCACCGTGCTCGAACACGCCTACGACGCGGTCGACTACCTGTCGCTGCACAACTACTACGAGGAGAACGGCGACCTGCCCGGCTTCCTCTGCAGCGCCGTGGACATGGACCGCTACATCTCGGCCATCGTGGCCACGGCCGACCACATCGGGGCGAAGCTCCGGCGCAAGAAGAAGATCAACCTGTCCTTCGACGAGTGGAACGTCTGGAACCAGAGCCGGTTCACCGGGCGCGAGCGCTCGCCGTTCCAGGAGGCGCCGGAGCTGATCGAGGACACCTTCACCGCCGCTGACGCCGTGGTGGTGGGGGACTTCCTGATCACGCTGCTGCGGCACGCCGACCGAGTGAGCATCGCCTGCCAGGCGCAGCTGGCCAACATCATCGCGCCGATCAGGACCGAGCCCGGCGGCCCGGCCTGGCGTCAGACGATCTTCCACCCCTTCGCGCTGACGGCCCGGCACGCGCGCGGCACCGTGCTGCGGGTGGAGCCGTCCGGGCCACTCCTGGAGACCGAACGGTACGGCGAGGCGCCCGCGCTGTCGGCGGTGGCCACCGTCGACGGGCCCCAGGTGGCGCTGTTCGCCGTCAACCGGTCGCCCGACCAGGACCTCGACCTCTCCGTCCGGCTCCCGGCGGCGGTCAGGCCGGTGTCGGCCTCGGTGATCGCCGCCGGGGACGACCCGCACCGGGTGGAGGCCCTTCCGCGGCCGCTGGCCGTACAGGCTGACGGTGACCGGCTGACGGCGCGGTTGCCCGCCGCCTCGTGGACGATGATCCTTGCGGAGTACGAAAGTCTGCGCGATCAGCGATAACTACTCTGCCCTGTAGCGCATGGGCTACGTCTGACCCCCGTTCTCGATGACGTAGCCCACGCCGGGGTGAGGTCGTCGGCGTGGGGGCGTGCCGCACCTGTCCGGGCGGTGCTCGAAGTGCCACCACTCGTTGTCGTACATGCGGTAGAGGTCGTAGCGGGCGCCGTGTTCCTGGAGCCAGCGCGCGCCTTCGTGCGGGCGCACGTCCAGCGCGATGCCCTTGACGTGGCTGGACTCCGCCGGTGGTAACACGAGCATGCGGGCCGAGGCCGGGGAGCCGGAGCGGCGCACCTCCTCGTCGAACATCCGCTGCTGGACGACGGGATCGCGGTATCCCGAGGTGAGGCCGATGAGCTGGCCGTGACGCCACAGCGCCTCGGTACGCGCCGCGGTGAACGCCGCCATGGCGCCGTCGGTGAGCCCGGTGAGGTCCTCGGCGGGGAATCGCATCCACAGCGCCCAGCGGCAGGCCAGTTCGCGGGCGCGGCCGGGACGGCGGACGAACGCCGCGGGCAGCAGGAGCACGGCGAGCACCAGTGTGACCGCGGCGTACAGCCGATCTCGGGGCCGAGGTGGGATCGTGCGTGGCTCGTTCATGGCGACTAGGCTTGACGCCGAATGTGCGTGCGTTGTCAGCCGTATGTCACCGTTTCTCGACGGCGGCCACCGTCGGCGCGACCAGGCGGGACCGTAGGCGCGATCGTAGGCGCGATCGTAGGCGCGATCGTGACACAACCATGACACGGCGCGGACGGGGCGGGGACACGACCGGCCGACAGTGGATGGGGTTGACCGACAGGCAAGATACGGAGCGTGCTGTGATACTCGGCGGCGTGTCGCGAGTGTTGTTGATCGAGGATGACCCGGCCGTACGAGAGGGCCTTGAGCTGGCCCTGACCCGGCATGGGCATCGGGTGCGCGCGGTGGAGTCCGGCGAGGAGGGGCTGGAGCGGCTGCGTGCGGATCTTCCCGACGTCGTCGTGCTCGATCTGATGTTGCCTGGCATGGACGGGTTCGAGGTCTGCCGCCGCATTCGGGCCGCCCGTGAGGTGCCGATCATCATGCTGACCGCGCGCGGCGACGACATGGACGTGGTGGCCGGGTTGGAGGCGGGCGCCGACGACTACGTGGTCAAGCCGGTGCAACCCAGGGTGCTCGAGGCACGCATTCGCGCGATACTCCGGCGCATCGGCCGGGACCAGGCGGAGCTGGAGCGGCACGGGGACCTGACCATCGATCGGGCCGGGCTGGTGGTCGTCAACCGCGGCGTGCCGGTCAGCCTCGCCCCGACCGAGCTGCGCCTGCTGCTCGAGCTCTCCGGCACGCCGGGCCGGGTGCACAGCCGCCAGCAGTTACTGGAGTCGGTGTGGGAGCAGGGGTATTTCGGCGACTCGCGGCTCGTGGACGCGTGCGTGCAGCGGTTGCGCGCCAAGATCGAGGACGACTCGGCGGCGCCCGTCTACGTGCAGACGGTGCGTGGGTTCGGGTACCGGTTCGGGCCGGTATAGGCCGCCCGTGACATTTCAGCCGAACCTGGGGCTGCGTACCCGGCTGTTGTTCGCGTTCGCCCTGCTGTGTGTGGTCACCACGGCGGCGGTGGCCGGTGGGCTCTACATCCAGGCCCGCAACGACATCCTGCAGCGCGCCCAGGATGCCACGGTGCAGACGATGAGAAGCCGCCTGGCGGCGCTCTACCCGTTGCGGAGTCCGGTGCCGGGCCCGGACGAGCTCGACGACATCGCCGCCGCCGTGCCCGACCAGGACAGCGTGGAGTACGCGGTCGCCATGTACCGCGAGACGCACTCGCCGGTCGCCCCGCCGGGGGGCTTGAGGCCGGGCAGAAGGGTGCTGGCCTTGGATCTCGGGGTGATTTCCCCACAGTTGCGGCAGGCGGTGGCCGACGGCCAGATCGCGTGGCAACGCGTGGTGCGGCAGGACACGCCCTGGCTGATCATCGGCGCGCCATTGCTGATCACCGAGCCGGACCGGACCACGCGGGTGTCCGGCATCGAGGTGTACGCCGCGCGCAGCCTGCTTGCCGAACAACGCAGCATCGACGAGCTCACCGCGTCCGCCTGGCTCATCGGCGGGGCGGCTCTGGCGTTCGCGGTCGTCCTGGCGTTGCTGGCCACCCGTGGCGTGCTGCGCCCGGTGCGCGAGCTCGGCCGGGCGGCACGCCTGCTGGGCGAAGGCGACCTGCGGACCAGGATCGCGGTCCGAGGCTCCGATGAGCTGGCCGACGTGGCACGCACGTTCAACAACACCGCCGCGGAGCTGGAACGGCACGTCAAGCAGCTGCGCGAGATGGAGGCCGACGCCCGCCGGTTCGTGGCCGACGTGTCCCACGAGCTGCGCACCCCGCTGGCCGCGCTCACCGCGGTCGCCGACGTCCTCGACGAGGAGGCGGCCGGACTGCCCGAGCCCGCCGGCCGGGCCGCCAGGCTGGTCAGCCAGGAGACGCTCAACCTCACCGGGCTGGTGAACGACCTCATCGAGATCAGCAGGTTCGACTCCGGCGTCGCGGCCCTCGCGCTGAACGAGATCGACGTGGCCGAGCTGGTGCGCGCGACCCTGCGTACCCGCGGCTGGACGGAACATGTGCACACCGAGCTTCCACCCGAGGTGACGGCACGGCTGGACCCACGCCGAGTGGACGTCATCCTCGCGAACCTGGTCGGCAACGCCCTACGGCACGGCGAGCCACCGGTGTCGGTACGGCTTTCCGCCGAACCGCACTGGCTCGCTCTCGAGGTCCGCGACCACGGACCGGGGCTGAAGGAAGCGGTGCTGCCGCACGTGTTCGACCGGTTCTACAAGGCCAGCGCCGCCAGGGCCAGGTCCGAGGGCAGCGGTCTCGGCCTCGCCATCGCGCGGGAGAACGCGCGCCTGCACCAAGGCGACCTCACTGTCACCAACGCCCCGGACGGCGGCGCCATCTTCACGCTGCGCCTGCCACGCCGGGCGCACGATCAGAACGGAGGCCCCGAGTGAGGACCGGGCTCGCCCGCCGCATGCTCGCCGCGGGCCTCGTATCGCTCGTCGCCGTGGCCGGCTGCGGCGTGCGACCCTCCGACGTCATCCCTGCCGGCGACCCGCCGCGCGGGCCCGTCGCACGAACCCCGACGACCACCCTCTACCTGGTGAAGAACGGCCGGCTCAGCGCGGTGACGCGGCCCGGTCCGCCACTGTCCCAAGCGGACACGCTCGCGCTGCTGGCAGCCGGACCCACCGCGAGCGAACAGGCGCAAGGACTCACCACCGACGTGCCGCCCGAAGCCGCCCCGTTCTCGGTGACCGCCGCGCCAGGCCGTCAGCCCGGCCGCTGGGCGGTGAACCCGTCCACTCCGGCCGACAAACTGTCCACATTGGCCGTGGAGCAGATCGTGTGCACGGCCGCCGCCACGACACCGGAAAGCCCTGTCCAGGTCACCGTCGTCGGTGCTGGGCAGGACGTCGGCCGCCGGAACTGCCCGGGGTAACGGTACGCCCGCGTGGTATCGATCAGATCGTCAGTCCATGATCACAGCGGCACGCAGGGCGGCGCGGATGCTGGTGGCCGGGTCGTCGAGGTGGTAGATCCGCTCCGACGGTTCGATGCCGTCCAGGAACTCCTGGTAGCGGACGGCGTAGTGAAGATGGGACAGCGGTTCGGCGATCGCGAGTGCGCGCGCCGCGTCGCAACCGGGCACGTGGGCGGTCCAGGCCGCGATCCAGGCCTCGGCGGCGGCGGGTCGGCCGGCGGGAGGAAGCCAGTCACGAGCCCGTATTCCGTCCAGCACCGGGTTGCCGAGGTGCGCGTCGGCGAAGTCCACCACGGTCGGCGGGCCGCCGTCGCTGCGCCAGTTTCCCGGGTGGAAGTCGCCGTGCACGATCGTGTCGGGCAGGCCGCACTCGGCCAGCATGGGCCACCGTTCGACCAGCTCGTACGCCTCCGCCAGCTCCTCGGCGGTCAGCTCGCGGCCCACGTCACCGGCGAGCCACGTGAGCCTGGCGACGGCACTCGTGACCGTCGGGCTTGTGCGGCCTCACATCCGGGATCTCAGCACGTCGACCTCGCAGCCTGGCAAGAACGGGTCGAAGCCGTGCTCGACCAGCCAGCGGATTGCCAGCAGGCTGCGCAACGACCACCACGCGCGGATCATGTCGAGGTCGACGTCGGTGCCGTAGCCGGCGACGACGTCATCAAGACGCTCCTCGTGTCCGAACGTCAAGATGGCCAGGTCATGCAGGGCGTCGCCCTGGGCCGCCTCGGACCAGTCGATCACGCCGGTGATCTCGTCACCGTCGACGAACACGTGGGTCACCTGCAGGTCGCCGTGCGTGAACACCGGCGTCCACGGCCGGAGCGCGTCCTCGGCGATCCGGCGGTTGCGCGTGACCAGGTCGGCGGGAAGGACGCCATTCGTGACGAGCCGCTCGCATTCGCCGTCGAGGCGCGCCGCGATCTCGTCGATGCTCCGGCCGGGCCATGGTGGCAACGGCGCGTCGTGCAGCATCCGTACGGCGGCACCCGCCGCGGCCCACGCCGCCGACGACGCGGCCGACGGCTCACCGAGGCGGCCGAGCGCCGTCCCTGGGAGGGCGGCGAGCGCGATTACGGGCGGCTTGCGCCACAGGACCTCCGGAGTCGGGATCGGCGCCATGGCCATCGCCTCGACCTCGACGTCGGTGCGCGTCTGATCGGCGTCGATCTTCAGGAACACGTCGCCGACGCGCAGGGTCGCGCGCTCGTTATGGGCGACGACAACCTGGACCTCCTCCATGTCGTCCTCCTCCATGTCGTCCTCCTCAACGTCGACCTCCTCAACGTCGGCCATTGTCGCGGGATGACCACCGACGTCGCCACGAGTTAATCGCGGGCGACTGCTTGATCGCGGGCCGCCAGGGCCGCGCCCAGCGGCGTGTGCTCGTAGCGGACGGCCCGGCCGGCGCGGGTGCGGGTGACCAGACCGGCATCGCGCAGCACCGCCAGATGGCTGCCGACGGTGCCCAGGCTCAGGCCGAGCTGGGCGACCAGCTGCGTCGTCGTCGCGGGCACGTCCAGCGCGCGCAGCACGTCCGCGCGGCGCGGGCCGACCAGCCGGCTCAGGGCCTCACCGCCCGGAGCACGCTCCGCAGGACCGAGCAGGTCCGCGATGCCCCGGGCGGGATAGACCAGGGCGTAGGGCCATGGCGGCTCGACATAGCTGATCAGCGTGCCGAACACCGTCGGCATCAGCAGCAGGCCCTTGCCGGCCAGCCGGTGCCGGTCGCACTCGGTACGCGAGCCCGTACGCACCTCGATGGTCCCGGCCTGCCCCTCGGAGCGCCAGCTCACCCGCGGGTCGAGATCGGACAGCGCCGCCGCCCAGCCGTACATCGCCAGGTGCCCAGCGCGGCGGACCAGGTCGCGCTCCAGCACCGTCCGCAGCCGCGGCCAGTCCGGCTCGACCAGCGCCTGCCAGCTCGCCTCGAGCGCGTCGGCGAGCCGGGTGACCACGTCCGGCGCGTCGAGGACGCGCTGCACATAGCGTGGCGGCGTCCGCAGTCCCACCAGGTTGCGAGCCAGTTCCAGGCGTGCGCGGCGCAGCGGCGTGGCGCGTACGGCGGCCAGCTCAGCGGCGAAGTCGCCGCCGGAGCCCGACGGCGGCGGATGGATGAAGTCGGCGTTGTAGCCACCGCGGCGGAACAGCGCCGTCAGCGCCCCGACTGCGGGCACCTGCCGGCGCAGCTCCGCGTACCGGGGCGCGATGCGCTCGGCCCACGGCCGGAGCGGGCCGGCGGCCTGCACGCCGGCCGCGACGCGCAACGCCTGCATCGCCTCGCCCAGCGGCGAGATCGCGTAGCGGGTACGCGCCACGTCGACGGGCCCCACCTCGATGGCCAGCATGTTTAGCCTCCACGCGAAAGCATAGCCAGCATGGCCGGGCCGCCGTGATGCTGTCGGCCATGACCACCCCGTCTGTCGCGCCCCGCCCGGCCACCTACCGCGAGGTGTTCGCCGTGGGCCAGTTCCGCGTGCTGTTCGGCAGTTACACGCTCTTCCTGATCGGCGAGACGGTGCGGATGCTCGCACTGTCCGTGACCGTCTACGCGGCGACCGGGTCGCCGCTGATGTCGGCGCTGGCGTACGCGGCGGGCTTCCTGCCCTATGCCCTGGGCGGCACGCTGCTGCTGGCCTTCGCCGACCGCTGGCCGCCGCGCACCGTCATGATCGGCTACGAGTTGCTGCGCGCCGCGGTCAGTGCCGTGCTCGCCGCCGGTCTACTGCCGGTGCCGGCCATGCTGGCGCTGGTGTTCATCACGGGTTTACCCAGCGCCGTCGCCGCCGCTTCGCGCACCGCCCTTCTGCCCGACCTGCTGGACGGCGACCGCTACGTGCTCGGCCGTGCCGTGTTCTCCATGGCGGCCGGCGGCACGCAGGTGCTCGGCTTCGCCGCCGGCGGCATGCTGATCGCCGCTGTCGGCGCGCCAGGCGCGCTCTGGATCACCGCCGCGACCTGCCTGGCCTCGGCAGGGCTGCTGCGACTGCGTCTGGCCGACCACCCACGCCGCCGCACCGGCGGTTCGGCCGGCATCAGCGAGACCTGGCAGGTGAACCGGGCGCTGCTGAGCCGATCTGCGGTCCGGGAATTGCTGCTGGCTCAATGGCTGGCACCGGCGCTGATGGTCGGCGCCGAGGGCGTGCTGGTCCCGTACGCCGCGCAGGCTGGCGCGCCTGACGCGGCCGGTCTGCTGTTCGCGGCGGTCGCCGCCGGGATGTTCGCCGGCAACCTGATCGTCGGCCGCCTGGTGCGCCCCGCGGGCCGGGAGCGGCTGGCAGGCCCCCTCGCGCTCGCGCTCGGATTGCCGCTGCTGGGGTTCGCGCTGCGCCCCGCACCGGGATACGCCGCCATCCTGATGACAGTGTCCGGTTTCGGCGTCGCCTACCAGCTCGGGCTGGCCCGCAGGTTTCTCGACGCGGTGCCCGAGACGCACCGCGGTCAGGCTTTCGGCCTGCTGCTGACCGGCACGATGACGCTGCAGGGCCTGGCCGCCGCGGCCGGCGGCGCGCTGGGCGAAGTCGCGGCCCCGGGGCTGGTCGTCACACTGGCCGGCGCGGCCTCGGCCATCGCCGCCCTGATGTCCTGGCGAACGCTGTCGCCCACACGGCGCCCCTGACCGCCGCCGATCACCCGGCTCCCACCTCGCCCGCACCGCTGCCGAATCCGGACTGCAGATATCGGCGCAGGGCTTCCCGCCCTCCCGGGACGAAGCACCATTGATCAACGACCTCACGCAGGTCGCTCACTGTCAGCCAGTCCCACCACTCGATCTCACCCGAGTCCGGGACCAGGACCTCCGGCACGACGGCCTCATGCACCCCAAACCAGATGGGGCCGATCCCTTCTCGACAAAGGAACTTGAACAGGAAGCGCACCGGCACACGAACGCCCAGCTCTTCAGCCAACTCGCGGACCGCCGCCTCCTCATACGACTCGCCCACGTCCACGGCACCGCCGACCAACACGTCGTAGTGGCCCGGGAATCGGGACAACGTCCGGGCCCGTCGCAGCGCCAAGATCCGCCCCTCACGATCACGGCAGATCGTCACCGCGATGCGGTGCGGCCAGTTCTCGCGTTCTGCCTCCTCACGCTCGACGACTCCCAGCACGCGGTCATGCTCATCGACATGCTCAACCAGTTCGCTCACAGAGGCACGATCTCAGCCCCCACTGACAACACGGCCTCACGAGCGACGAAGGAGGGTGATATGTCGCAGCGTCAGGTGGTGGTCGAGTCGCGATCATCGATGGGGGCGTCCAGCAGGGCGGCCGCCGCGCTGTGGATCTTCGTCAGTGCGTTGAGCAGATGTTCGCGCTCGGCCTCGGTGAGGCCGGCGATGACCTGCTCTTCGAGCAGCCGGCGTTCTCTCTCGATGGGAGCTTGCAGGGCACGCCCGGCGTCGGTGAGCCACAGCCGGACCAGCCGGTTGTCGCGGTCGTCGCGGCGCCGGGTGAGCAGGCCGGCCGTGGTCATCCGGGTGGCCGCCTTGACCACGTTGGGTGTGGTGACGTTCAGCGCGGCGGCGACCTCGCCCGGGGTACGGCCGTCCTGCCGCCACAGCACCGCAAGCAGGTGATCTTGCCCCAGGTGCAGTCCGTGGCGCCGCACGGCCGTCTCGGCCGCTGCCCGCAGCGCCTTCGACATCTTGCTGTGCAGGTCCAGGAACTCGGGCACGTCGAGGCCTCCGGTGATGTCGCGGCGCGATTGACAGCCTGATCATGTACCGGTTAACGTTCTGTCGAGTCATTAACCGGTACACGATCTAGGAGCCCTCATGATACTGGTCACCGGCGCGACCGGGAACATCGGCCGCGAGCTCGTCCGCCAACTGGACGAACTCGGCGTGCCGTTCCGCATCCTGGTCCGCGACCCGGCCCGCGCCGCCACGCTGCCCGAGCGGACCGAACGGGTCGTGGCCGACCTGAGCGACCCTGCGACGCTGCCGCCCGCCTTCGCCGGAGTCGACCGGCTGTTCCTGCTCACCCCCGGCATCGGCCTCGACCACACCAGGCACGCCGTCGCCGCCGCCCAGGCCGTGGGAGTGCGCCATATCGTGCATCTGTCCTCGTTCAACGTGCTCGGCGACCCGATGCCCGCGATGGGCCGCTGGCACCACGAACGCGAGCAGGCCATCCGGGCCTCCGGCATCCCGGCCACCTTCCTGCGGCCCGGCGGCTTCATGACCAATGCTTTCGACTGGCTGCCCACCATCCACCAGGCGGGCTACGTCCTCGATCCGGTCGGCCCCGGCCGATACGCGCCGATCGACCCCGCCGACATCGCCGCCGTAGCCGCCCTGGCCCTGACCGGCGACGGCCACCAAGGCCAGGAATATGTCATCACCGGCGAGGAACTGTTCACCATCACCGAACAGGTCAAGATCCTGGCCGCGGCGGCCGGCCGGGACATCGCGATCCAGCCGGTGACCACCGCGGAGGAAGCCGTAGCCTCCCGATTCCCCAACGGGGCGCCTCCGGCGCTGGCCGAGGCCATCATCGAGGGGTTCCACCTCATGCGCGCCGACACCGCCGGATTCCGCACCGACACCGTGGAACGCCTGCTCGGGCGCAAGCCCCGTACCTTCGCCGACTGGTGCGCACGCAATGCCGACACCTTCCGGACCACCTGATCAGTAGTCCGGAGAGACACCATCGCCGTGACGGCGCCTCCCCAACTCGGCGCCGGCGCATCGCATGGGTCCGACTGGCCGGACGTGAGCGACAAGGTGATGGCAGAATGTGACCATGCGGCCACCCCGAGCGAGATACTTCAACACCACCGGTCCCTGCGACCCGCAGCACCACCACATGCTGCCCCCCGCGGAGCGGCTCCCGCAGGCGCGCGATCTCGTCGAGATGGACCGTTACTTCGTGCTGCACGCACCCCGGCAGACCGGCAAGACGACCGCGCTGCGCACCCTGGCGGCCGAACTGACCGCCGAAGGCGACATCGCCGCCCTGATGCTCTCCTGCGAGCGCGCCAAGGCGGCCGACGACGACATAGCCTGGGCGGAGACGATCCTGCTGAAGTCCCTCCGTGAAGCCGCCGCGCGCTCGGGATGGCCAGAGCAGTTGCTGCCGCCGGATCACTTGCCGCAGGACCCGGCGGGCACCCGGTTCGGTTCGGCGCTGAGCGAGTGGTGCCGCCGCTGCCCCCGCCGGGTGGTGCTGTTCCTCGACGAGATCGACGCCTTGCAGGGCAACAGTCTGGTCAGCATCCTCAGCCAACTGCGCGACGGTCATAACGCGCGGCCGGAGGGTCATCCGTTCCCCGCGTCCGTCGTGCTGTGCGGGTTGCGCGACGTGCGTGACTACAAGGTCGCCTCAGGCGGCGAACCCGGCCGGTCCAACCCGGCCAGCCCGTTCAACATCGTCGCCGAGTCGCTGCGCCTGGGCGACTTCACCGCCGACGAGATCGCCGAGTTGTACGGCCAGCACACAGAGGCGACCGGCCAGGAGTTCACCAAGGACGCGGTGGACCGGGTCTTCGAGCTGACCCAGGGCCAACCGTGGCTGGTCAACGCCCTCGCCAACGAAGTCATCTTCAAGATGAAGGTGACCGGCACCATCACCGCCGCACAGGTGGAAGACGCCAAGGAGCGGCTGATCCGAGCGCGCGCCACCCATCTGAACGCCCTCGTGGCGCGGCTGCACGAACCCCGGGTGGAACGGGTGATCGAACCGATCGTGGCGGGAACGTGGCCAAGCACGGACGCTTCTTTCGACGATGACGTCTCCTACGTCCATGACCTGGGAATTATCCGAGGGACCAGGGAACTGGAGATCGCCAACCCGATTTATCGAGAAGTTCTGCTACGGGTCCTGGGCGATCGCACGGAGCGGTTCATGAAGGCCAATCCGCACAGCTTCGTGCTGCCGGACGGCCGCTTCGACCTGCCACTGCTGCTGGAGGAGTTCGTCGTGTTCTGGCGCGAGCACGGCGAAGTCCTCATCCAGCAGGAGGGCTACCACGAAGCCGCCTGCCAGATCATCCTCATGGCCTTCCTGCACCGGCTGGTCAACGGCGGAGGCCAGCTCGACCGGGAGTACGCCGCGGGCACCAAGCGCCTGGACGTACTGGTCCGCTGGCCCTACACCGGCCCCGAAGGCGAACGGCTGGTGCAACGGGAGGCCATGGAGCTGAAGGTCTGGCGCGCGAACGGAGACGACCCTAAGCCCGACGGCCTCGCCCAACTAGACCGATACCTGGACCGGCTCACCCTCAACACCGGCGTGCTGGTGATCTTCGACCGGCGCCCCGAAGCCCCACCCTGGAAAGAACGAGGCGCTTTCGAGCAGGCGACCACAGCGTCCGGCCGCCAGATCACCCTTCTGCGTGTGTGACGGCCGCCCGAACGACTCACCCGCCGACCGGATATCGATCCTGTCAGCGGCCCCACTCGGACAGCACGACCTCGACGAACCTCTCCGGCTGCTCCAGGTGCAGGAAATGCCCTGCCTCCGGCCACACCATGGTCGCTGAGCGGGAGTGTACGGGCAGGCTCGCCTCCCACCGCGCGGCCTCCGGCACGTTGTGGACGGCGAGCACCGGGCAGTCGCGCCTGGCCAGGTAGCGCTCCGACTCCCGGCGCACCCCGAACGCGCCGGGCGCCGTGTACATCCCGGCGTAGCACTCGGCCAGCACATGGCCGGGTGTGGCGGCCAGTTGCTCGGCGATCGGCCCGGGCAGCGGCCCGAGCTGCCGCGACGCCGCGTCCGCGCCCTCGGCGCGCAACGCCGCCAACCGCTGCGGGATGAGCCGCTCCTCCGCCTCGTCCGCGCCATAGGCGGGAGCGACGACCACGAGCGCGCTGACCAACTCCGGATGCTCGACCGCCAGAGCGGTGACCACCTGGGCGCCCATGGAGTGCCCGATGGCCACCACTGGCCCATCCAGCAGCGGCACGAGGTCGCGGGCCAGGTCGACGGGCCGGTATCCGCGGGCGGGAGCCGGGGACCTGCCGTGGCCACGCAGGTCGGGGGCGATCACCCGGCGCTCGCCGAAGTCCAGAGCGCGCCACGTCCGGTGGTCTCCGCCCCAGCCGTGCACCAGAAGCAGCGCAGGCCCGTCGTGACCCCGGGTCTCAACGTACAGCTTCATACCGAAGTACCCTGGGTCTCAACGTACGGCTTCATACCGAATCCGCTCGAAGCGCGCCGTGCAGCCCTCGCCCGCCAGGTCCTGCACCCAGAACCCGGCGAACGCGCCGGTGAAGCCGAAAGCGCGCATCTGGCCGTCGATGCGCTCGTCGGCATGCTCGTCCGACAGGATCGTCGCGTCCAGCTCAGGACCATGGTTGAAGCGGACGACCGGCCCGTCGAACTCCACGCGCAGCCTGACCTCGCCGGCCGCGGGGCCGAGCAGGTGTTCGGTGCGGGCGCCCCGGTCGCTGCTGGTCAGTACGAGCCCCTCGGTGGTCACCGCGAGATAGAACCAGTTACGCGAGTTGTAGTACGCGGTGATGCCGGCGGACTGATGGACGGTGCCGGGCTCGAACCGCATGACCGCCTCCAGCGAGCACTTCTGAGCGGTGACTCGGTGGGCGACCAGGCTCGGGCTGCGCAATCCGTACGGCGACTGACCGCCGTGCACGGTGAGGCCGTCGTGGTCGGCGGTCAGCCAGTCCGGCGAGGGGGGCCGCCGCAGTGTGCTCCAGTCCTGCTCCAGCCCGTTCCAGCCGTCAGCTGCCGGCCACGGGTGGGCGGGCAGCGCGGGCGCGGCCACCTCCACGGCGGGCACGCCGCCCGCCACGCGCGGCCAGCCGTCCACCCACTCCACCCGTTGCAGCGCGCTCTCGCGGCCGAGCACGCAGGTGCGGTTGTGGTAGGGCCGGGCCACGAGGTGGGCGACGTACCACTCCCCCGCCGGCGTCTCGACGAGGCAGCCGTGGCCCGCCTTCTGCAGCTCCAGGCTCGGGTCGTGGCGCGAGGTGAGCATCGGCCCGGCCGGATCCTCCTCGTACGGCCCCGCCATCGAACGGGAACGCAGCACCGTGACCCCGTGCTCGTACCCCGTGCCGCCCTCGGCCACCATCAGGTAGTACCAGCCGTCGATCTTGTACAGGTGCGGCCCTTCGGTGATGTTGCGGTTGGGCAGGATCAGCTCGGGTTTGCCGCCTTCGAGGGGCTGCAACTCGATCCCGGCGAACCCCCGTCCGGGGCGGGAGTCGAAGACCATGTTGAGCAGCCAGCTCTGCCCGTCCTCGTGGTAGAGGGAGGCGTCGAAGCCGCGGCCGGGCAGCCGGACCGGGTCGGACCACGGCCCCTCGATCGAGGACGCGGTGACCAGGTAGTTGGCGATGTCCTTGTAGCCGAGGGCGTAGTTGTCCATCACGCCGTAGACCAGGTGGAACAGCCCGTCGTGGTAGGTCAGGTCGGGCGCCCAGACGCCGCCGGAGTCCGGCACGCCGGACAGGTCGAGCCGCCCGCGCTCGGTCAGGATGCCGCCGAGCGGGCGCCAGTTCACCAGGTCGCGGGAGTGGTGGACGCGTACGCCGGGATACCACTCGAAGGTCGAGGTGGCCAGGTAGTAATCCTCCCCCACCCGCACGATCGACGGGTCGGGGTGGAAGCCGGGTAGGACGGGATTGCGGATCAAGCTCATTCCTCCGAGAAAAGCATGAGTGCTACCTCGCTGTTCACTGACCCTTGAGATACGCGTCGGCCTGCTTGGCCATCTCCGCCTGGAGCTTGGCCAGGCCCGCCCGGTCCA
Organism: Nonomuraea sp. NPDC052129; assembly: GCF_040680095.1. NCBI lineage: Bacteria > Bacillati > Actinomycetota > Actinomycetes > Streptosporangiales > Streptosporangiaceae > Nonomuraea > Nonomuraea sp. NPDC052129. The sequence goes on from NZ_JBFAVX010000014.1 coordinate 134,632, forward strand.
GCGCCTTCTTCAGCTTGTCCAGGCCCTGGTCGACGTCCACCGCGCCGATGAACAGCGGGTTGGCGAACTGCGTCATGGCGGCGGTGACCTGCGCGTTCTCCCGCTTCACCGGCTCAGGGTCAGGGACGAAGCTGGCGTACGGGTCGATGGTGAAGTTGTTGATGTCCTGCGCCCAATCGAACCACTTCGCCTCGGATTCAGTCATCTCCTTGATCCGGCGCTCCAGCTTGGCCCGCCAGGCAAGGGCGAAGCCGGGGAAGGTGTAGGTGGACACCTTCTCGTACTTGTCGTCGCCGACGGGCTTCCAGTCCTTGCCGGGGATGCCGTAGTTGAGCAGGTCGTGGTTCTCCTTGATCGACGCCCAGTCTTGCAGTTGCATGGCCTTCTCGTTGCTCTGGCCCTTGGCGTTGAGCACGACGAAGTTGTCGCTCTGGAAGGTCTGGTACGGCTTGGCGCTCTCACCGCCCTTGAGCGGCATCACGTTCGCGATCATCGCGCCGGGGACGTTCTTAGTCAGCTCGGGCAGGGCCGCGGAGGACAGGCCGTCGGTCATGGCCCAGGCGGTGGCGACGCGGCCGGCCTTGAACTGGGAGTCCAACGCCTTTGAGTCGAGGGTGAGCGCGTTCTTGTTGAACAGACCGTCCTGGTAGTACTTCCGGACCAGGCGCAGCGCGTCCATCATGCCCGGCGCCTCCCAGAACGGGATCGGGTGGGACGAGCCGGTCTGCTTGCCGTCGGCGGCCAGCACGAAGTTGAGCGACTCGCCGGTGAAGGAGGCGAGGCTCATGTTGGGGTTCTCCCACATGTACGGGTTGAGCCAGCCGACCGGGTTCCACGCCACCAGCAGCTTGGGCAGCCGGGAGTTCAGCCCGATCGGGGTGATGTCCTTGTTCTTCTGCTTGACGTCGTACCAGAACTTCTCCAGCCCCGCGAAATCCGTGATGTCGCTCATGCCGTACTTGTCGGCCAGGTCCTGGCGGATGCTGAAGTGGTGGAAACGAGCGACCGAGTTGATCTGGGGCAGGCCGTAGAGTTTGCCGCTCCACCGGTTCAACTCGATGATCTTGGGGTCGATCGTGGCGGTCAGGTTGGGGTACTTGCCGCCGGCCAGCAGACTGCTCAGTTCGACGATCGAGCCGCTCGCCGCCAGCTGGGTCATGTTGAGCCAGCGCGCCTGCAGCGCGGTGTCGAACTTCTCCCCCGCGGTGAACTTCAGCAGCGCCTGCTGTCCGTAGCTGGTCCACGGGATGAACTGCGGTTTGATGGTGAAGCCCAGGTCGGCCTGGAGCTTCTTGTTGACCTCGGCCAGTACGGCGTCCCAGCCGGCCGGCACGTCGCCGGGCAGCAGGAGGCTCAACGCGAGCGCGCCAGCGGCCTGATTGTCGGCGGCCTTCGGCTGGGAGGAGCAGGCGGCGAGGAAGGCGGCTACGGACAGGCCGCCGCCGGCGGCCAGCAGGCCGCGCCGGGACATGGTGGGGTTGGACACGGTAACTCCAGAAGGTGGGGGGATCAGCCTTTGGTGGCGCCGAGGGTGATGCCCTTGACGAAGTAGCGCTGGGCGAAGGGGTAGGCGAGCAGGATCGGCCCGATGGCGACGGTGGTCAGGGCCAGGCGGAGCTGGTAGACGGGAGTGGCCGTCTCGGCCAGCTGCGGCAGCATCTGCGTGAAGGAGATGTTGGAGATGAGGTTCTGCAGCACCAGCGGGAGCGGGAACTTGTGCACGTCGTCGATGAACAGCAGCGCCATGAACCAGTCGTTCCAGTAGTGCACGGCGTAGAACAGGCCCACGACGGCCAGGATCGGCTTGGACAGCGGCAACGCGATCGTGAAGAACATGCGCAGCTCGCCCGCGCCGTCGATCTTGGCCGATTCGAAGATCGACTCCGGCAGCTGACGGAAGGCGCTGACCTGGACGAAGACCAGGAAGGGCATGACCAGCAGCGGCAGGATGACCGAGAAGTAGCTGTTCTGCAGGTGCAGATACTGCGTGACCAGTAGGTACAAGGGGACGAGACCGCCGGAGAACAGCATCGGCAGGTAGGAGAAGACGGTCAGCGGCCGGCTGATGCCGGGCACCCGGCGGGCGATCACCCAGCTCAGGCCCGAGGTCACCGCCAGGGACAGCGCCGTGCCCACAACGGTGATGAAGACACTGGCGAGGTAGGCGTCCAGCACCGCGGGACCCGTGAAGATCATTTTGTAGGCGGTGAGATCGAAATCCGGGAAAAGGCTGTATCCGGTCGTGGCCAGCACGGACTCGCTGGTGAACGAGCCCGAGATGATCATCCAGAAGGGGACGGCGCAGGCCAGCACGGCCAGGCCGACGCCGATGATGCTGGAGACGGTGAACGGTTCCAGCTTTCTGCCGCTCATAGGATGCTGGTCTCCTTGGAGTACTTGCGCTGGATCAGCACCGCGATCACCACGAGGATGAAGCCGACGACCGACTGGAACAGGCCGATCGCGCCGGTGGTGCCGAAGTCGCCGAGCTGGCGCAGGGCGCGGAAGACGTAGGTGTCGATGACGTCGGTGTTCTCGAACAGGGTGCCGTTGTCGCCGATGATCGCGTAGATGGTGCCGAAGTCGCCGTAGAAGATCCGGCCGACTCCCAGGACCAGCAGCACCGCGGCGGTGGGCTTGAGCAGCGGCAGGGTGATGCGCCAGGCCATCTGGGCGCGCGAGGCTCCGTCGATCATCCCGGCCTCGTAGACCTCCTCGGGGATGCCGGTGATCGCGGCCAGGAAGATGACGCTGAGGTAGCCGCCGAGCTGCCAGACCTTCACCACGGTGAGGATCCACGGCCACGGCCCCGGCTCGTTGTACCAGTCCACCGTGGGCAGTCCGAGACCGGTCATGGCGTCGTTGACCGCTCCTCCCCCGCCGGAGGCCCCGGCGAGCAGGACCTGCAGGATGATGCTGATCACGACCGGGGAGACGAAGTAGGGGAAGAAGACCACGGACTGGGAGGCCCGCTTGAAGAAGGTGCCGCGGATCTCGTTCAGCATGATCGCCAGAAGAATCCCGGCAGCCAGCGTCGCGCCCAGGAACAGCACGTTGAGGAAGAGCGTGTTGAACAGGATCCGCGCCGCGTCCCCGGACTCCAGGAAGTAGGCGAAGTTCGCCAGCCCGTTCCACGGACTGCCGAAGATCCCCAGGTTGACGTCGAACTCCTTGAACGCCACCACCAGCCCGGCCATCGGCAGGTAGTTGAAGACCAGGAAGAAAGCGACCGCCGGCAGCGCGAGCAGCCCGACCGACCAACCCGTACGGGCCGCCGCCTTGCCACGTGTACGGCGTCCGCGTGCGGGCGGTCCGGAAGGCGGACTCGTCTGAGACTCATGCCTCGTCTGTAGCGTGCTCATCACCTAAGTCCCGTCTGAGGGGCAGCAGCTGACTCTCGAAGTTCGATAGAAACCGGTCGCTGCGAACGCTACGACTGAGTGACGTCTGCCTACAAGGTCGCGTTACAGATACGTTACATATGGGTGTATGTCCTGCTGCGACGTCATCCGTTGACCGGAAGTGGCCGCGCCTCTAGCGTAGAAACCGATGTCTATCGAATGGAGGGCTACCCCCGTGTCCCCACGCCCGAAGGCGCTGTTCGCCATGCGCGAGGAACACCTCGCACTGCTCTTCCCCGCGCCCTTGCTGCGGCGGCTGGACACGCTGGCCGACATCGACGTGACACTGGTCGCCGAGCGCTTCGACGATCCGCGGCTGGACCTGGCCGACACCGAGATCCTCATCACCGGCTGGGGCTGCCCGCCTGTGGACGAGGCGGTGCTGGCCGCCGCCCCCCGCCTGCGGGCCGTGCTGCACGCCGCCGGCTCGGTGAAGGGCCTGGTCACCCCCGCTTGCTGGGAACGCGGCCTGCTGGTCTCCTCGGCGGCCGCGGCCAACGCCGTCCCGGTGGCGGAGTACACCGTCGGCACCATCCTGCTGGCCGGCAAGGGGGTCTTCGCCCTGAGCGAGCGCTACCGGCGCGAACGCGGCTTCACTCTGGCCAAGATCGAGCCCCTGGTCGGCAACAACGGCCGCAGGGTCGGCATCGTGGGCGCCTCGCAAATCGGACGCCGGGTGATCGAACTGCTGGCGCCGTACGATCTAGACATGTGCCTGTACGACCCGTACACGCGGGTTCCCGGAGTGCGGCGAGCCTCCCTCGAGGAGCTGCTGCGTAGCAGCGACATCGTCAGCCTGCACGCGCCCGCCATCCCGGAGACCCGGCACATGCTGGATCGCACCCGGCTGGCGCTGATGCCGGACGGCGCGGTGCTGATCAACACCGCCCGTGGATCGCTGGTCGACACCGACGCGCTGGTCGCCGAGCTGAAGTCCGGACGGCTGTCGGCGATCCTCGATGTCACCGAACCCGAGCCACTGCCGCCCGGCTCACCGCTGTTCGACCTGCCCAACGCCTTTCTCACTCCACACATCGCCGGCTCGCACGGCAACGAGGTGGCCCGGATGGGGACCTTGGTCCTGGACGAGTTGGAACGCCTGACCGCTGGGCAGCCGCTGGCGCACCGGGTGACCGATGACGACCTGGACCGGGTGGCTTGATGAACGTCGATCGTGCCACCGTCCGCGACGTGGCCGCCCGGGCCGGAGTCTCCCCCTCCACGGTGTCCCGGGTGATCAAGGGGGACTACCCGGTCGCCCAGTCCACCAAGACACGGGTGCTGCGGGCCATGCGAGAGCTGGACTACGTGCTCAACGTGCACGCCCGCGCCCTGTCCGGGGCCAGCACCAAGACGGTGGCGTTCGTGCTGGACGACGTCACCGGTCCGTCCTTCGCCTACGTCGCCAAGGGCGTGGAGCAGCAGGCCACCGCCGAGGGACGCCTGTGCATGGTGTGCGCCACGAACGGCGACCCCGCCCGGGAACTGGCCGTGGTCGAGGCCATGCGCGAGCAGCGCGCCGACGCGGTCATCCTGGTCGGCGGCGGCGCGCTGGACGACGCCTACCGCGAACGCATGTCCCACTTCGCCCACGCCCTGGACAAGGCCGGCTCCCGGCTCGTGCTGTGCGGCCGTCCGCCGCTGGGCGACGACGTGCCGACCACCGTGGTCGAGTACGACAACGAGGGCGGCGCCTACGCCATGACCAGCCACCTGCTCTCCCAAGGACACCGGCACATCGCCCTGATCGGCGCCGACCACCCCGGCCAGGCGAGCACGACCAAGCTCGACCGGGTGCGCGGGTTCGTCCGGGCCCACGAGTCGTTCGGGGTGCCCTACGACCCGGATCTGATCGTCCCGGCGGGCTTCGACCGTGCCGACGGACAGACCGCCGCCCGCCGGCTGATCACCCTCGGCGCCCGGTTCACCGCCGTCTTCGCCGCCACCGACATGGTCGCCATCGGCGTGCTCGCCGCACTGCGCGAGGCCGGACTACGCGTGCCCGAAGACGTGTCGCTGGCCGGCTACGACGACATCCCGTTCGCCGCCGACCTCTCCCCCGGCCTCACCACCGTACGCATCCCCACCGAAGAGCTGGGCAGGACCGCGGTCAGGCTCGCGCTCGACCGCCGGCAACCCCAGCACGTCGTCCTGGGCACCCACATCGTGGTCCGAGGCTCGGTCGGTCCCGCCACCCCGCGCTGACCGTACGAGGCACGTCGTCAGGACGGCGGGTCCTCGGAGGCGGGCATCGTGAAGAATCTCAGGAACACCGGCCGCGCTCCCGGTGACGCGTCCTCCTGCGCGCGGCCGAATCTGGACAGCAGTTCCATGTACGCCTCGAAGAACTCGTCGAGTTCTTCCCGGGTCAGGTGAGTGAGCCCGCGGGACGCCTTCGCCCACTCGCCGTATCGCCGATGGTCTCGGAAGAAGCGCCGGGCGAGTTCCAGCTCCTGCTCGACCTTGAACTCGGTGATCTCGTCGAGGAGCTTCTGCGACTCCTCGTCCATCTCACCCGGCGGGGGCCACCTCAGGTCGGCGCTGATCTGGCGCCACCAGCGCTCCTTTCCGGTCGACCGCTCGGGGATCTCCTCGATGAACCCGTTGCGTTCCAGCTGACGCAGGTGATAGCTGAGCGTCCCGGTGTTCTCGCCGAGCGCCCGGCCGAGCGTGGTGGATGTGGCCGGGCCGTTGATGCCGAGATGCCGCAAGATCCGCTGTCGTAGCGGATGGCCGAGCGCCTTGTGCGCACCTGGATCACTGAGCTGCCGGATCGACGGTCTGTTCGCCACGCTGTGAGCCTACCGCGCCCCCCTTCACATTGCAGAATTTTCGCTGCAGCATTTCTTCTGCAATACTCCGTCGCCGTGACCCCCGATGCCGCGACAAGGGGACGCACAGGACACGAGCCCGAGGAGTGACCGAGGATGACATCAGACGAGCACGTATCGAGCCGGCGCTCACTCACCGCCGGGCTTCTGGCCCTGGGTGTGCTCCTGCTGATCGCCGTCGGCGCGATCAGGGACACCACCCCCACCGCGGTGAGCCCGGCCACCGCCCCCGACCGGGAATTCAGCGCGCAGCGGGCCTTTACCCAGGTTGAGCGCTTCGCCGTCAAACCCCACCCCGTCGGCACGGCCGAACACACCCGGGTCCGCGACTACCTGGTCGGCGAGTTGCGGCGATTGGGCCTGCGGCCCGAGGTGCAGGAGGCGGTGGGCGTCTCACCCATCGACGAGCGGGGCGACCCCGTCACCGCCGGGCGCGTCTTCAACATCGTCACCGTGATACCCGGGACGGCTCCCACGGGCCGGGTCTTCGTCACCGCTCACTACGACTCGGTCCCCGAGGGTCCGGGTGCCAACGACGACGGGGCCGGTACGGCGAGCGCGATCGAGACGGCCAGAGCGCTGGTCGCGGACGGTAAACGGCTGCGCAACGACGTCGTGTTCCTCATCACCGACGCCGAGGAGGCCGGGCTCCTGGGTTCGGAGGCGTTCGTCAAAGACCACCCGCTCGCACGGGGGCCGAGCGTGGTGCTCAACAACGAGGCGCGCGGGGCCAAGGGGCCGGTGCTGATGTTCCGGAGCACGGAGTCGAACTCCGGCCTGATCTCCATGTTCGGATCGGCGGCGCCGATGCCCGTGGCCGACTCCGTGTACGCCGAGCTCATGAAACTGCTCAACAACGACACCGACTTCACCGCCTTCAAACCCGGCGGGATGGCCGTGCTGGACTCCGCCTACGCCAACGCGGGCACCCTGTACCACAGCGTTCTCGACGACCCCGCGCACGTCGATCTGGCGGCACTGCAGCAGATGGGCGACAACACGCTGGCGCTCGTGCGCGCGTTCGGCGGCACCGACCTGGCGCGGCTGACCACCGGGAACGACCTGGTCTACTTCAACCTCCCGCCCGGCCTGCTGGTCCGCTATCCGACCTGGGCGGCCACCCTGCTGGGCGCCGTCGCCCCGATGGCGGCACTGGCGCTGATCCTCCTGGCCCGCCGCCGGGGCGGGGTCACCCTGCGGCGTACGCTCCTCGGCACCGCACTCGCCCTGATCCCGATCGGGCTCGGGGTGGCTGTCGGGATCTACTTCTGGGACCTGCTCAAGGCGATCCGGCCCGAACTCAGCGGAACCGCCACCACGACGCCGTATCGGCCGGAGCTGTTGTGGCTCGCCGTACTGATGCTCGCGGGCACGATCCTCATCGCCTGGTACGCGCTGCTGCGCCGTCGCGTCGGCCCCGCCGAACTGGCGCTGGGCATGCTGACCTGCGCGGCCCTGATCGGTCTCGGGCTCGGCCTCGTGTCGCCCGGAGCGTCGCACCTCGCCGCCTGGCCCGCCTTGGGGGCGGCACTGGGCGGGCTGGCCGCACTCCGCTGCCCGCCGCGGTGGCGCGTCCTCATCCTCGCCGCCGGTCTCGTACCGGGCGCCCTGATCCTGCTGCCCAGCGCGTGGAACAGCCTGCCGACGGGCCTGCAGTACGCGGGCTACGCCCCCATGCCGCTGATGATCCTGTTCGGCGGCCTCCTGCTGCCGCTGATCGAGGTGATCTGGCCGCGCAGGCGTTCCCCGCTGATCCCGCTGACCGCGCTGGTCGTCTCCATCGCCCTGGTGGCGGCGGGCCTGCTGGTCGAGCCGATCGACAAGGAGCACCCGCGGCGAACCAGCCTGGCGTACGGCCTCGACGCGGACACCGGCAAGGCCGTGTGGCTGACCTCGAAGGCGCCCGACCAGTGGGCCCGCCGCTATGGCGGCGCCAACGCGACCGGCCAGCTGTCGGAGCTGTGGGGCGGCGGGTCCAAGCTCCTCAGCCCGGCGAAGGCCGCCGCGCTGCCGGCGCCCTCGCTGCGGGTGCTCGCGGACACGACCCAGCAGGGTGTGCGAACCCTGCGCGTCCGGATCCGCTCCGAGCGCGGAGCGGACATGGTCGGCCTGCGGGTGTACGGGGACACCGCGACGCTGACCGTCGAGGGCCGCTCCATCACGCCCGATCCGGCGGGCTTCGTCTTCCACGCCCCGGAACCGGCGGGGGTCGAGGCGTCGCTGACCATAAAGGCTCCCGGCGACAAGGTCCGGCTGCGGGTCACCGATACGAGCCGGAATCCCAGTGAGATGTCCGCGCTTCCAGGCTTCATCGCCCCGCCGGACTGGCTGTTCCTCGGCGACACCAGGATCACCGTCACCAAGGCCTACACCATGTGACGACCCGACCTGGCGATGGCGGCGGCGGTGACCGGGGTGAAGAAGTTGACGAGGTTGCCGTCGGGGTCGCGGAACAGCAGCGACCGGTTGCCCCAGGGCATCGTGGTGGGCTCGGTGACGACGTCGGTGACGAACCCGGTCAGGTTCTGGTGCACGCGGTCCACGTCGTCAACGAGGAACTCGATGATCACGCTGTGGTTGTCGGCCGGGCGGGCGGACCCGGGAGCGAACAGCGGCACCGTGCGGGTACCGGCGATCGCCAGCGTGGCGCTGGAGGTCTTCAGCTCGGCGAAGTCCTCGGTGGACCAGACCGCCCTCACCCCGGTGACCTTCTCGTAGAACTCGACGAGGCGAGCGACATCACCGGTGATGATGCGGATCGAAACGAAGTCCATGGCGTTCCTCCTGAAGTCGTTGAGCCTTGGCGCTTCGCACGCTACGGCCAATACTGGACAGAATCGGTCCACTATCGGCCGTAGGCTCGCAGACATGTCCCGTCCTGCCGGCCGCATGCTCACCCTCCTGGAACTGCTGCAGTCGGGCGGCACCCGGACGATGGCCGAACTCGCCGACCGGCTCGGCGTCGACGGCCGCACCGTGCGGCGGTACGTCGACCAGCTCATCGACCTCGGCATGCCCATCGAGGCAGTGCGTGGCCGTTACGGCGGGTACCGTCTCGGCCGCGGCTACCGTCTGCCGCCACTCATGCTCAACGACGACGAGGCGCTGGCCGTGCTGCTCGGCCTGATCGCCGGTCGGCGTACGGGGTCGGCGACGGCGACCGACACCGCGAGCGAGACGGCGGCGGCCAAGATCCGGCGGGTGCTCCCCGAACGTCTCACCCGCGGGCTCGACACGGTCCTGGAATCCCTCGCCTTCACCAAGCCGTCCGGCGAGCCGGTCACGCCGGACGCCGGGACCCTGCTCACCATCGCCGACGCGGTACGCCACCACCGTCCCGTCTCGCTCAGATACACCGATCGGGACGGCCGGCGCAGCGACCGCACGCTGCACCCGTACGGGATCGTCAACCACTCGGGCCGCTGGTACGTCACGGGCGCGGACCCCTCGATCGGCGAGAACCGGACCTTCCGCCTCGACCGCGTCACAGACGCCAGAACCCTGCCCGGCTCCTTCGAGGTACCCGCCGGACCGGACCCGGCGCAGCGTGTCCTGTCCGGGTTCGCCACGGCCTCGTACCGATACGAGGTGACCTTGCGGATACACGGGACGGTCGAGCAGATCCGCGCCCGCCTTCCCGCGAGCCTGGCGGAGATCTCCCCCACCGCGGACCAGGATCCGGCGGCCGAGCGGTGGCTACGCGTCGAACTGCGGGCCGAACGGCTCGACTGGCTGCCCGCGGTGCTCGCCACGCTCGACCGGCCGTTCGTCATCGAGCGTCCTGACGAACTACGCGACCTCGTCGTCGCGCTCGCCGACCGGCTCGCCTCCCACGCCCGCCGAACCTGACTACCCTCCACGCCCCCGGCGTGGATCGGTTCAGCTGGTCACCCCAGCGGGCGTGCTGCGTGCAGGGCGGCGAACCAGCGGCCCTGCTCCTGCCAGCTCTCGGCGAGGTCGAAGCCGCTGGATTCGGCGAGCCGGCCGATGTCGTCGGCCGACACCACGGCCCAGGCGAACCAGTCGCCCGCGATGTCGGCACGGCGCAGCCGGACGCGGTCGACCCGGCTGGTCACGCCCGGGGGTTCGACCTCGGCGACAACCTCGCCGCCTGGCCGTATGAGCTCGCGTACCCGGCGCAGCAGGACACGTGGATGTCCGCCGATGCCGATGTTGCCGTCGGCGAGCAACGCGGTCTGCCAGCTTCCCGTCCGGGGGATCACGTCGAAGACGCTCCGGAGCAGCGCGTAGCCACCCGCTCGCCGGGTCAGGTGTACGGCGCGCGGCGCGATGTCGATGCCGAGAGCGTGCACGCCCCGATGGTTCAACGCGACGGTCAGCCGGCCGGGCCCCGATCCGATGTCGAGTGTGGGGCCAGCGCACCGGCTCAGCATCGCCTCGTCACCGTCGATCGGCTCGAACCAACTGGCCACGTTCAGCGGCCGACGTGTCCCGTCGGCGTGCTCGATCTCAACGGTGGCGCCGGACAGGGCCTCGGCGTAGATCTCGCCTATCATCGGCGCGCGCCCGCCTCGGTCGGCAGCGTCACCCTGGCCCGCGGTGTCAGCTGGGCCAATGGCGCCACCCCAGCCAGCGGTGTCACCTGCGCCGAAGGCGGCGCCACCTCGGCCAGTGTCGCCGCGAAGCGGGAGCCGGGAGCTTCGGTGGCGACGTGGAAGGCGTCGGCCGCGGTGTCGATGTCGGTCAGCTCGGGCAGGTGCCGAACGCTCAGGCCGGCTTCCGCGAGCCGGTCGAGCTGGGCGCGGCCGGTGTACGCCTGGGACATGGCCACCCCGAGGAGCAGGCGCGGATCGGGCCGCCGCAGGCCGAGCAGCCAGAAGCCGCCGTCGGCCGCCGGGCCGTAGACCGCGTCGTGCTCGACCAGGGCGCTGGTGGCCGCGTCCAGCAGGGCGGGGCTGACCTGCGGGGTGTCCATGCCGATGAGCACGACCGGCTCGGGGCGCAGCCGGTAGGTATCGGCGAAGGCGGCGGCCAGGCGCTCGTCCAGGCCGTTCCCGCGCTGCGGGATGACCACGAAGCCGTCGGGCAGCCACCTGCCGGGCAGTCCGTCCAGGGCCAGGACACGTTGGGTGGCGGGCGCCCGTGCCACGGTGGTCAGGCTGTCTTCCAGCGACGCCTCGGCCAGGCGGGCCGCCTGGCTCGGCGTGAACGGTGGCGTCAGGCGGGTCTTGACGCGGCCCGCGACTGGTTCCTTGGCGATGACCACGAGCTGCGCCGCCCCTGGAGTGATCTTCATGGTCCGACAGTAGGGCCGGTGACCTGGGGCGACTCTTACGGGGTTGTTACGGATGGCTGTCTCTTACGCCGTCTCTTACGGGGTTGTTACGGGTCGCCGTGGCGACGACCCCAACCGGGCAGAGGGTGACACGCTCGGTTCGTGAGCAGATACACGGTGTTCGCCGGCGCGACGCTTGTCGCCCTGGTGCTCGTCCTGATCAGGATGGCGTTGGGCGGGCCCGGCCTGCTCAACTGGTACCTGCTGGCATGGGGGCTGTTCGCGGCCGCCTTCTGGTGGGCGCGCAAGGTGCCGAAGCGGGAGCTGACCCTGCTGGTCGTGGCGGGCGGAATCGTGGTGACCGCCACTGGCCTGGTCGCGCCGCCGAGCACGAGCACCGACTCCTTCCGGTACGCGTGGGACGGCCGCGTGCAGGCGGCCGGGCACTCGCCGTACGACTACGCTCCCGCCGATCCGGCGCTCGGCCCGCTGCGCGATGACTGGCTCTTCCCCGATGACTGCACCGCGCCCGGCCTCGCCCACCTGACGGAGGGAGTCTGCACGCGCATCAACAGGCCGCTCGTGCACACCATCTACCCGCCGCTGGCCGAGGGCTATTTCCGGCTGGTGCACTGGTTGTCGCCGGATGGGGCGCGGCACAAGCCGTACCAGGTGGGTGGCGCGCTGATGGCGATCGCGGTGCTGCTGGCACTGCTGCGATGGACCGGCGTCAGACAGGCCGCGTGCTGGGCGTGGTGCCCGGCCGTGCCCGCGGAGGCGGTCAACAACGCGCACGTCGACATGCTGGGCGTCCTGCTGGTGGTGCTCGCCTTCTGCGTGGTCCGGGGCAGAGGAGCGCTGCTCGGCGCCGGGATCGCGGCCAAGCTGCTGCCGGCCGTCACGCTTCCCGGCGCGCTGTCCGGGGTGTTGCGCGACGGGGTCGCCTGGCGGCGTGTCCTGGCCGTCGTGCTGCCCGCCGGGGCCGTCGTCGTGCTGGCCTATCTGCCGTATGTGCTCGCCTCGCGGGCTTCCGTGCTGGGCTACCTGTTCGGCTACCTCCAGGAGGAGGGCTACGAGGCGCCGTCGGCGAGACAGCGGTACGGGGTGTTGCGGCTGGTCATGCCGGATTCCTGGACGCCGTTCGCCGCCGTCGCCGTCCTGGGGCTGGTGGTCTGGCTGGTGCTATGCCACGGTGACCCGAACCGCCCGTGGGCGGGGGCGCTGCTGGTCAGCGGATCGCTCCTGCTCCTGCTGACTCCGGCCTACTCCTGGTACGCGCTCCTGGTCGTCGCGCTGGCCGCCATGGACGGGCGATGGGAGTGGCTGGGCGTGGCGCTGGCCGGCGCGGTCGCCTACCTGTTCGGGCCGTCCACCCTGGCCTATGCGCTGGCCACGGTGGGGGTGGTCGCGGGCTGGGCCGTACGACAGAGGGCTCGTCGCCGCCGTCATCCGTCTCGCAGGACGGCTCGCATATCGGAGATCGCCCGAACGGTCCCGCGAACAGTCCCAGTGACCTTCGACCGCCCGCGACGGGCCAGGTAGTCGATGTCGACCTCGGCGATCCGCCACCCGGCGCCCGCCGCCCGCAGCACCATCTCCAGCGGGTAGCCGAATCTGCGGTCCCGCAGCCCGAGCGCGAGGAGTTCGGCCCGGCGGCAGGCCCGCATCGGCCCCAGGTCATGCAGGGCCGCACCGGTACGGCGGCGCAGCTTCGCGGCCAGCACCGCGTTGCCCAGCCTGGCGTGCAAGGGCCACGACGCGCCAGGCCGGCGCACCCTCCTGCCGAGCACCAGATCGCTCTCCCCGCCCAGGACCGGGGCGACGACCTCGGGCAACTGCCGTGGATCGAGGGAAGCGTCGGCGTCCATGAAGCAGACCAGCTCGGACGTGGCGGCCAGCAGCCCCGCGTGGCAGGCCGCCCCGAACCCGCGCCGCGGCTCGCTCACCACCAGCGCGCCCAGCTCTGCGGCGATCTTCGCCGAGGAGTCGGTGGAGCCGTTGTCGGCCACGATCGGGCGGTAGCCCGGCGGCATCCGTTCGAGCACCCAGGCGAGGGCAGCCTCCTCGTTCAGGCAGGGCAGCACTACATCGATGGTCGTTGTCATGGCGTCCCCAGAGCGGCGGTGGCGAACTCCTTCATGCCGGTCTCGAAGCCGATCTCGGCCTCAAAGCCGAGTTCGGCGCGAGCACGGCCGGGCGCGGCGACGATGTGCCGTACGTCGCCCAGCCGGTATTCGCCGGTGACGACGGGCTCGGGCCCACCGCGCTCCGCCGCCAGGGCGGCGGCCATCTGCCCGACGGAGTGCGGGACGCCGCTGGCGATGTTGTACGCGACCAAGCCACCCGCGACCGGCTCGGCCTCGGCCGCCGCCAAGTTCGCTCGCGCCACGTCGCGCACATGCACGAAGTCGCGCATCTGACAGCCGTCCTCGAACACCCGGGGCGCCCGTCCGGCTTCCAGCGCCGACCTGAAGATGGCGGCGACACCCGCGTAGGGCGTGTCGCGCGGCATCCGCGGCCCGTACACGTTGTGGTATCTCAGCGCCACCGCGCTCCCGCCGGTCTCCCTCGCCCAGTTCGCGGCCAGGTGTTCCTGGGCCAGCTTGGTCGTGGCGTAGGCGTTGCGCGGGTCCATCGGCGCGTCCTCTCCGATCACGGCCGAGCGCACCGCCTCGCCGCAGACAGGGCAGGACGGGTCGAACCGCCCCCGCTCCAGGTCGGCCACCGAGCGCGGGCCGGGCCTGACCCGGCCGTGTTCGGCGCAGTCGTAGGCGCCTTCGCCGTAGACCACCATCGAGGAGGCCATCACCAGCCGTCCGATGTGCTGCTTGGCCATCGCGGCCAGCAGCACGGCGGTGCCGTACACGTTGACCGAGGCGTAGTCCGGCAGGTCGGCCACATTCACGCCGAGCCCGACCTTCGCCGCCTGATGCACCACCAGATCCACCTCGGGCAGCAACCGGTCCAGGGTCTCCCGGTCGCGAAGATCGGCTCCGTCGCGCAGATCGAGTCCCGACACCTCATGCCCGGCGGCCTCGAATGACGCGACGACATGACTTCCAATGAAACCGGCCGAACCGGTGACCATCACCTTCACCTCACCGACAGTAATGATCGGACCCGGTCGGCCGAAGGAGGCGAGCACTGACGTTCGCAACCTGTAAGAACCTTGAGGAGAAAGCCGATCGTGGCGTTACCGATGAGAAGGAGCGCACGGACGGGTGCCGGCGAGGAAACCCAGGTTCCTTGGGATGTGGAAAATTACATGGTCATCCCCACCGGGACTCCGGCAAGCTCCGCGCAGGCACCGCCATCTGAGCGACGTCCTAGAACGAGGGCCCGAAATGACTATCCGAGATTCCCCCCTGGCTGTTACGGCATCCGCCGAACCAAATCGACGGCGCCGTCATGGGCGGTCCGGCCACCAAGCCGCTGCCAGAGGTACAGATCAAGGTCGACGGGGACACGATCTCACTTGCCTGAAAGCTCACTCGCCTGAAAGCTCACTCGCCTGAAGCTGGCAGACCGCCGCGTTCCATCACCGACCGGTCCCTCAGGGCACTGGACCGTACCATCTGAAAGGTTTATGCAAGTGACCGAGATGGAGTCGGGATCGGGACGCAAGATGTGCTTTCCACATTCGTGGCCGCAGGAAGGTTCACCATGACAACCTCGGAGATCGAGCACCGCGATAGTTCGGCGGATCTCATCTCGGTGCTGGACGCGCGCACGCCCAAGACCGGCGGCAACGACGGCGGCTGGCCCGGTCTGACTCTTTACCGTTTCACCGAGCCGGTGGCTCCCGCCTGGGAGGAGATCCAGTCACTGTCGCTCGGGATCGTTTCGCAGGGCAGCAAGGCAGTGATCGTGGATGGCAACCGCTACGTCTATGACCCGCTCCATTACCTTGTGCTCGGCGGTAACCTGCACTTCCAGGCCGAGATCCTGCAGGCCAGCCCCCGCGAGCCGTTCCTGTCCTTCGTGCTGGAGATCGACCCGGCGCTGGTGCGAAAGGTCTCCACCGGCATGCTCGGCCGGCGCTCCAGCGCGTTCGGCGCGGATTCGGAGCAGGGCGAGGCCGACCGGTGCGTCGTCTCCCCCCTCGATCCGGAGCTCATGGCGGCGGTCCTGCGGTTTCTGCGCTCGCTCGACAGCGGCGCCGATCGACGGGTCCTGGCACCGATGTGCGTGGAGGAGATGGTCTATCGCGTGTTACGCCGCGAGCAGTTCTCCCGGATGCTGCACCTCGCGGCCAGGCAGGCCGCGCGCACCCCGATCTCCGCCGCGCTCACGTTCGCCCGAGCGCATTACGCGGAGCCGTTGACGGTCAATGACCTGGCCAAACAGGTGGCCTTGAGCCCGTCCGCGTTCTCGGCCTTGTTCCGCGAGGCCACCGGCCGCACGCCGTATCGGTTTCTCAAGGACTACCGGCTCGACCGGGCGCGCGAGCTGCTTGTCGACCGCCGGATGACGGTCTCCGAAGTGTCCCGTCACGTGGGCTACGCGAGCGTTTCGCATTTCATCAAGGAATTCCGCAACCGCTTCGGCGATACACCGGCGGCCTACGTCGACGCGCACAACCTGGAGGCAGAGCTGCGCAGGATGCGCTCAGACGTCGAGTAGGGCCGGATCCCCGCCCACAGCAGCGCGGACCGGCCGCGCTGACCGCCTAGAGTCACGGATTTCCTATACGGGTTTAGCGTCATAAACTCATCCCGCGCAGGGTGGGTACGTGCGACCGTGGCCCGCACAGTCGGCGATCCGTCATATCAATCCAGGGGGTTGGCAGGCGTGGCTGTGCCAGTTCGTCCGGGGGGCGGCGAGGCCGGGCCGGCCTCCGGGGTACGTCTGCAGATTCTCGGTCCGTTGCGACTTTGGCGTGATGGTGTCGAGCTGGATTCCGGCCCCCGGCAGCAGGCCTACCTGCTTGCGCTGCTCCTGGCCCGTGAGGGCCGGCTGATCAGCACGAGCGAGCTGGTCGAGCTGATCTGGGACGGCGGCGATCCCGCCAGTGCCGTCAACGTCATCCACAAGTATGTCGGCGCGCTGCGGCGATTACTCGAGCCCGCGCTCCCGATCCGCGGGACCGGCTCGTACCTGCGGCGGAAGGGTAACGGGTATCTGTTCATCGCCGGGACCGGCATGCTGGATCTGGTCGTCTTCCGGCAGCGTGTCCAGGCCGCCGGCGCGGCACTCGCGGAGCAGCGGCGCGAGGCGGCGCTGGACTCTTACGTGGCGGCGTTGGAGCTCTGGCAGGGCTCCGCCGGCGAGGGGCTGGCCTACGGGCCGGCCGCGATGTCGATCTTCGCGGGGCTGGATGACGAGTTCTTCGCCGCGTGCGCGGCGGCCGCCGAACTCGCGATGTCGCTGGGCCGCCCGGAGCGCGTGCTGCCACACGTGCAACTGGCCGCCTCGATGGCGCCGCTGCACGAGCCCGTGCAGGCGAGCCTCATCTCCACCCTGGGCGCCGCCGGCCAACAGGCGCAGGCGCTGGCGGCATACCGAACGGTCCGTACCCGTCTGGTCGAGGAGCTCGGCATCGATCCCGGCCCGGCGTTGCGGGCCGCGCACCGGCGGGTGCTGAGCGAGACTTCGACGATGGCCGATGGGCAGCCGTTGACAACGGGGCAGACGGCCGCGGCATCCGAGACGCAGCCTGCTGGTGGCCTGGTCGGCCGGGCCGAGGAACTCGCGGTGCTCCGGCAGGCGGCGGAGTCGGCGATGGCCGGAGGCAGAGGGCTCGTCGTCGTCGATGGCGAGCCGGGGGTGGGCAAGACCCGCCTGCTGGAGGAGATCGCCGCCGAGGCGGATCGGCGTGGTGCGCTCGTCGTCTGGGGCCGGTGCCTGGAGGGCGAGGGAACGCCGTCGATGTGGCCGTGGGTGCAGGTGGTCGGCACGGTCCTGGAGGCGCTGCCCACGGCGGCGCGGGCGAAGTGGCTCTCCGGCGCGCTCGGCCGGCTCGTCGACCCGCGCGAGCACGGCATCGACGCGCCGACGTTGTCGGAAGGCGGCGCCCAGTTCCGCCTGTTCGAACGGGTCGTGGCCGCCATCGGCGAGCTCTCGGCGCGGCGGCCGGTGCTGCTCGTCATCGACGACCTGCAGTGGGCCGACGTCGCCTCGCTGCATCTGTTCAGCCATCTGGCGGCCCGGCTGCCGGGTGGCGCCGTGATCATCGGGGCGCTCCGCGACCGCGCGCCCGTGCCCGGCACGGAGCTGTCGCGGATGCTCGCCGCGGCGAGCCGGGTGTCCGGCCAGCGCCGCGTCCACCTCGGCCCGCTCAACCTGGCCGAGGTGACCGAGATCGTCCGTGGCGAGATCGGCCAGGTTCCCGGCCCGGACGCCGCCAGCGGCATCCACGCCCGAACCGCCGGCAACCCGTTCTTCGTCCGGGAACTGTCCCGGCTGCTCGCCGACGGCGGCGTGCTGACCGCTGACGCTGTGGCCCGGGCAGGAGTGCCGTCCACCGTGCGTGACGTCGTGCGCGACCGGATGGCCGGTCTCGACGACGGTGCCCGGGGCCTGCTCCAGGTCGCCGCGCTCATCGGCCGGGACGTCGACCTCCGCCTGCTCACCCGCACCGCCGGCCTCGACGTCCCGACCTGCCTGGACCGCCTCGAACCGTTGGAGGCGCTCGGCCTGCTCGGGCCGGCCCTCGATGACCCGTACTCGTTGCGTTTCGCGCACGACCTGGTCCGCGAGTCGGTCGCCGGGACCACGCCGCGGCGGCGCACGCCCCGGCTGCACCTGAGCGTCGCGGACGCGCTGGAGGGCATCGGCTCCGAGGGCGAGGCCGTCGCCGAGCGCCTGGCCTACCACCTGTGGGCGGCCGGCCCGCTGGCGGACCCGGCCCGGACCGCGGGGGCCCTGGTGCGCGCGGGCCGCCGCGCGGCGGCCAAGTCCGCGTTCGAGGCCGCCGAGCGGCAGCTGCGGATGGCCGCGCAGGTCGCGCGGACGGCGGGCCTGGCCGAACTGGAGTTGTCCGCGCTGTCGCAACTCACCGCGGTCGTCGGGATGCGTTCGATGTACGGGGCCGCAGCACTCGAACTGCTGGAACGCGCCGAGCACCTGGCCCGTGACCTCGGCCGGGAGCTGGAGGCCACCGACTTCCTCTTCTCCCGCTGGGTCGTGCACGCTCAGGGCATCCAGCTCGACCGCAGCGGCACGCTGGCGCGCCAGTTGCTCGATCACGGCCAGGCGTCCAGCGACCCGATCGTGTACGCGTACGGCCTGGAAGCCTGGGGCCTTCACCAGTGGGACGTGGGCAACATCGGGGAGGCTTTCCGCTTCCTGAACAAGTCCCACCAGATCATGCTGAACGGCCTCGCCAGGCGCGAGGAGAACCCGGTCCGGCACGACCTGCAGCTGCTCATGGCCGGAATGCTCGCGGAGATAACCGCGCTCCACGGTGACGTCGAAACAGGGCGGGCGCTGCTCGACACGCTGGAGACCGAGACGGGCGACGCCACTTACGCGGTGACGATCTGGTCCGCCATCGCCGTGCGGATGGCAGCGATCACCGGCGACCCGGCCGAGGCGTTCCGCGCGGCGGAGCGGGGGATCGCCGTGGACCCCGAGTTCTCCTTCGTCTTCCTCGGCACCTACCAGCGGCTGGCCCGGTGCTGGGCGCAGGCCATGACCGGCGACGACCCGGCCGGCGCCGCGGCGGAGGCCGAGCGGATCATCGTCGCGCACCTCGTCGACCCGCCGCTCTCGTGCGTCGCCACTTGGTACGGGCTGCTCGGCGAGATGCGCCTCGCCGCCGGGATGCCGGCCGAGGCCGCCGCGGCTCTGGACCGGGCCGACTATTACCTCGACGCCTACGGCCAGCGCTACTCGGAAGGGCTGATCCTGCTGCTGCGAGCGCGGCTGCTGCAGGCTCTCGGCGAGCCCGTCGCGGACGTCCGGGCCGCCGCCGAGAAGGCCCGGGCGTTGTCCGCCGAACGTGCGGCCCACCTGTTCGCCCGCCGCGCCGAAGAGTTTCTGGCGGAGCTCGGCGAGGAGTCGACCGGCCACTGATCGCGCCGTCCTGAGTCCAGTGCGTTTCACATCTCATCAACAAGGGTGTGCGCGCGGGTTTCACTTGCCGTCCAGTAGCTGTCAAGCGCGTACCTCGTATGTTTCCGACATAGGCGACGAACGACACGAGGAGCGGGAACCGTGAAGGTTTTGATCGTGCTGACCTCGCATGACCAGCTGGGTGACACCGGGCGCAAGACCGGGTTCTGGCTGGAGGAGCTTGCCGCGCCGTACTACCACTTCAAGGACGCCGGGTGGGAGATCACGCTGGCCTCACCGAAGGGCGGGCGGGCGCCTTTGGACCCGAAGAGCAACGAGGAGCGGTTCAAGACCGACCAGACCCGCCGGTTCGAGGCCGATGCCGACGCCGAGGGTCAGCTGGACCAGACGGTACGGCTGGAGTCGGTGTCGGCCGACGACTTCGACACGGTCTTCTACCCGGGCGGGCATGGCCCGCTATGGGACCTGGCCGAGGACGAGGCGTCGATCAGGCTGATCGAACGGATCGTCGACACGGGCAAGCCTCTCGCGATGGTGTGCCACGCGCCGGGCGCGCTGCGTCACGCCAAGAAGCCGGACGGCACCCCGCTGGTGGCCGGCCGCGAACTGACCGGCTTCACCGACAGCGAGGAAGAGGCCATGGGCCTGACCAAGGTCGTGCCCTTCCTGGTGGAAGACGAGCTCATCGCCAAGGGCGCCGACTTCTCCAAGGCCGGCGACTTCGAGTCGTACGTGGTGACCGACGGACTACTCATCACCGGACAGAACCCCGCCTCCTCCGGACCCGCCGCACTCGAGCTGATCGCACTGGTCGGCAAGAGCGCGGCCTAGCCCTCCTTTCAACTCACGGATGAGGAACCACAGATGAGCGACGGCACCGCACCCTCCTTCGCCGGCCTGGCCCATTTCGCCTTCACCGTCAGGGATCTCGAGGCCAGCGTGGCGTGGTACCAGAAGGTCTTCCAGGCCGAACTCGTGAACGGCAAGCTTCCCCACTACGGCCGCGAGTGGACCGGATACGCGGAGCTCGTCATCGAGCCCCGCACCGGCCTGGCCATCGGCCTGCACCACAACGTGGCCAACCAGGGCGAGGAGTTCGACGAGGTCCGCACCGGCCTCGACCACATCTCCCTGAAAGTGGACGGCCGCGAAGGACTGCTCGCCTGGTCGGAATGGCTCGACAGGCTCAGCGTCGCGCACTCCGGCATCCAGAGCGTGAAGGAGCCCTTCGTCTACTCGGTAGTCATCTTCCGGGACATCGACAACATTCAGCTTGAGGTCATGGCCGTCGGCGTCTGACGCGGTCCTCCCCCAGGCGGCTCGGCTGAGACCCGGTCAGCCGCCTGCGGGCGGAGCGGTGCTCTGGCTGATCGGGACCGTGAGGCGGCGTCTGGTGGGCGGTGGCTCCTTGCGCTCGCCGAGGAGGGTCATGAGCTGGTCCATGGCCACCTCACCGAGCTTCTCGCCATCCACGTCGATCGCGGGGACGTCGTCCAGGCCGAGGCTCTCGACGATCATGCGCTCCGAGCTGACCACGACATCACGGATTCCTCGGCTGAGCAGGGCGAACATCAGGCCGAGGCCGATCGAGGTCGCGTAGGGGACCACGGCGGTGGCGCGGGCGGCCACCACGGCCTCCGCCGTCCCCACTCCGGCGGCGAACGTCGAGGGGTATGGGCCGAGCATGGTCAGCGTCGCGCCGCTCGACTCGGTCGCGGCGCGGACGGCGGCCTGGCGCTGGCGATCCTGCCAGGAGCCCGCCGGGCCGCCGATGTAGACGATGCGCTCGTGTCCCTTCTCGACGAACCAGGAGACGAGCGCGCCGAAGGCGCTGGCCGTGTCGGCGACCGCCGAGGTCATGCCCTCGATCTCGCGGTCGATGAGCACGGTCGGCTTGAACGACGCGGCGGCGCGGACGATCTCGTCCGAACCTCGGGGCGCGGTGAGCAGGAAGCCGTCGACCTGGTGCGCGAGCTGCTCGATCGCGGCGATCTGGGCCTTGTGCTCCAGAGAGTGCACGGAGATGGTCAGCTGCATCCCCGAGTCGGCCGCGCGCGCCTGGGCCCCGCCGATGATCGGGGTGAAGAAGGTATTGTCGAGCGTGGGCACCACGACGGCGACCACCCCGGTCCGCCCGCGGGCCAGCTGGGTGGCCGCCCGGTTGGGGACGAAGCCGAGCTCCTCGGCGGCCGCGCGGACGCGGGCCACCGTCTCCGGGGCGGCCTGGTCCGGCCGGCCCAGCGCGCGGGAGGCCGTCGCCTTCGAAACCCCGGCCAGCGCGGCGACGTCCGCGAGTGTCGGCACTCATCCTCCTTGTTTCGTTACCTGAATTTCACACGGGGGTTTGTGCGCGAGGCCGCTCATAACTTATGGTCAGGGCTCGTGGAACCGGTTCCGCAACCGGTTCCAGGCAAGCGTACGCCACTGAGAAAGGACGCCGACATCTCCCGCACATCGGCCTTTCTATTGGTGCCTGGTCTCGTCCTTCTCGTCGCAGGCTTCCTCATCCCCTCCGCCGCGATGCTCTTCGCGCCGCCGGACGTGGCGACCAGCGAGATCTTCGCGCGCCTGGGCGAGATGCTCACGGATCCCTACGACCTTGAGGTGATCGGGCGCACGGTCGGGTTGGCGCTGGCTGTCACGATCATCTGCGTCGTCCTCGGCTTCCCCATCGCTTACTGGCTCGCCCGCTCGCCGTCCCGGTGGAGCGGAGTCTTCCTGGCTGTGGCGATCTTCCCATTGATGCTGAGCAATGTGGTGCGGACCTTCGGCTGGCTGGTGATCCTCGGCTCCAAAGGGGCACTCGGCCAGCTGCTCGTCCAGCTCGGCATCGTCGAGGTGGCGCCGCAGCTGCTCTACACCAAGCTGGCGATCATCCTCGGCCTCACCCAGCTGTTCCTGCCGCTGGCGATCATCTCCTGCTACTCGGCGGTCGCCCAGGTCGATCCCGGCCTGGACGACGCCTCGCGCGGGCTCGGCGGGAGCAGGATCCGTACGATGTGGAGCGTCGTCATCCCGCTGACCATGCCGGGCATCGTGGTGGCCGCCACCCTGGTCTTCGCGGGGTCCGTCACCGCCTACACCACGCCCTATCTGCTCGGCGGGTCCAGCCAGCGGATGCTGTCCACGCAGCTGTTCAACTACGCGAGCACCACGGTCGACTGGGCCTCCGCCTCGGCGACGGCGCTCATCATGACGGTGCTGGTCTTCCTGGTCTCCGGGCTGTCCTCGCTGATCGGGCGGAAGGGGGCCACCTCATGAAGCGGCCCATCACCGCGGCGCTCGCGGTCATCGGCTACGTCATCATGATCGTGCCGATCATCTTCGTGGTCGCCACCGCCTTCACGGCGGGCAGCACCCTGAGGTTCCCGCCCGACGGGATCTCGCTGCGCTGGTTCGACGAGGCACTCGGCTACGAGCCGTTCATCGGGGCCGCGCTCTCCAGCCTGGAGCTCGCCGTACTCGCCACCGCGCTCGCGCTGCTGGTCGGCGTGCCTGTCACGCTCGCCGTCCACCGGGGAAAGCTCCCTGGCAAGGGCCTGGTCGAGGGGTTGTTCCTGTCGCCGCTCATCGTCCCCGAACTGGTCGTCGGGCTCGCGCTGTTCCAGCAGCTGATGGTCGGCCTGGACCTGGACAACTTCAGCACCCTGCTGGTCGGGCACACGGCGCTGATGCTGCCTTATGCCGTACGCGTGACCGGCGCCTCGCTCGCGCTGGCCGACCCCGGGCTGGAGGAGGCCGCCCGCGGGCTCGGCGCCTCGCCGCTGCGCGCGTTCTTCAACGTGACGCTGCCCATCCTGCGGCCGGGAATCTTCTCCGCCGGGTTGCTCAGCGTGGTCACGTCCTTCAACAACGTGCCGCTGTCGCTCCTGCTGCAGGGACGCGACTTCCGTACGTTGCCGGTGACGATGCTCGACTACGTACAGCAGTCCTACGACCCGATGGTCGCCGCCGCGTCCACCCTCATCCTGGCCGCCACCGTGGTCATCGCGGTGATCGCCGAGCGCACGGTCGGATTCGCCAAGATCTTCGGAGGGATCAGCCAATGACCGCCGCCGCCGAGTTGATCGGAGTCACCCAGAGGTTCGGCTCCTTCACCGCCGTCGATGAGATCGACCTCACCGTGCCGTCAGGGCAGCTGACGACGCTGCTGGGCCCGAGCGGCTGCGGCAAGACCACCACGCTGAGGATGATCGCGGGCTACTCGGCGCCGACGTCGGGGACGATCCGCATCGACGGGGTCGACAGCACGCGGACACCGCCGGAGAAGCGGAATCTGGGGATGGTCTTCCAGTCGTACGCGCTGTTCCCGCACATGACGGTGGCCGACAACGTCGGTTACGGGCTCAAGCTGCGCAAGGTGCCATCCGCGGAACGACGGTCGCGGGTCATGGAGACGCTCGAGCTCGTCGGGCTCGCGCACCTGGCCGACCGCAAGCCGAAGAAGCTCTCCGGCGGTCAGCAGCAGCGCGTGGCACTGGCCAGGGCGATCGCGATCAGGCCCAAGCTCCTGCTGCTCGACGAGCCGCTGTCCAACCTCGACGCCCGCCTGCGCGTCCAGATGCGGGCCGAGATCCGGCGCATCCAGGCGGAGACCAAGCTGACCGTCATCCTCGTCACCCATGACCAGGACGAGGCGCTGGAGATGTCCGACGAGATGGTCATCATGAACGAGGGCCGGATCGTGCAGCAAGGCTCTCCGCAACAGATCTTCCCCCGTCCGGCCGACCGCTTCGTCGCCGAGTTCCTCGGCTACGAGAACTTCCTCACCGCCGCCGACGGCACCCCGCTGACCATCCGGCCCGAGCATCTGCGCCTCGCCGAGCAAGGTCAGGGCCTTGAGGCGAAGGTGGTCGACGTGGCCTTCCGCGGCGTCGACCTGCTGGTCTCGCTCGACGTGGTCGACCCGTCGGGCGCGAGCGTCAGGCTGCTCGCCGACGTACGCAGCGGCACGCCCCTGACTCCCGGATCGAGCGTCTCGGTCATCGCGCCGGACGACCATCTGGTCTCCCTCCCCCGCTGAAAGAAGGAACTCCATGCCAACGCGCCGTGCCGTACTGGCCGCTGCCCTGACGCTGCTCGCCGCGGCCGGATGCTCCGGCTCCGGCTCCAGCTCCGCTGAGAAGCAGAACACCATCGTCGTCAGCACCTTCCCCTTCGGGGTGAAGGAGTTCGAGCAGGCGGTCGTCACTCCGTTCACCAAGCAGACGGGGATCAAGGTCGAGCTGGACACCGGGTCCAACTCCGACCGGCTGTCGAAGCTCCGGCTGGCCAAGGGCAAGCCGGAGGCGGACGTGGTGCTGATCTCCGACTACTTCGCCGCCCTCGGGCAGAAGGACGGCCTCTTCCAGAAGGTCGACGTGCCCAACATCAAGGAGCTCGCGCCGTTCGCGACCGAGGGCGCCTTCGAGGGACCGGCCTACACGCACCAGCTCAACGGGATCATCTACAACACCGGCAAGCTGAGCCAGAAGCAGGCCGCCGACTGGGCGCTGTTCGCGGACGCGGCCAACAAGGGCAAGGTCGCTCTTCCCGATATTTCGGTGACCGCCGGACAACTCATGATTTCGGGGGTGGGTGAGTCGTACGGCAAGGGCCCGTACGACATCGACACCTCGTTGAAGACCCTGGCCGGCTGGGCACCGAACGTCCTGCAGTTCTACACCTCCTCGACCGAGGTCACGAACCTGCTGACCCAAGGCGAGATCGTCGCCGCCGACGCGCTGAGCGGCTTCGCCACCAAGCTGGTCACCTCGGGCGAGCCGATCGCCTGGACCGCTCCCGCCAAGGGCCGCTACATGGCCACCAACCGGGCGATGATCCCCAAGGGCGCGCAGAACCAGCAGGGGGCGGCGAAGTTCATCGACTACATGCTGTCGGCCGAGGCGCAGAGCGCCATGGCGAAGGCCGCCGGTGACCTGCCCACGAACCCGAAGGCCGAGATCCCGGCCGACGTCGCCAAGGTGACGGGCGAGGCGGCGAAGGACCCCGTGGCCGCCGGGTTCAAGACCCTCGACCCCGCCCAGCTCGTCGACACCCGCACCACCTGGGTCGACCGCTTCACCCGCGAGGTGGCCGGCAAGTGAACCTCGACCTGATGCCCAAGGTCGATCTGCACTGCCACCTCATCGGCACCGTGCGCGCCTCGACCTTCGCCGAACTGGCCAGGCGCGAGGGGCTCGACCTGCCCGACACGCCCGAGCGGATCTACGCGGACGTGAACTCGCTCCCGCCGGACCCGGCGCTCTACCTGAACACCCGGATCCCGGTTCCGCAGGGCAGGAGCGCGGACGAGCCCGCGGTCTCCTACTCGCTTTTCCAGGTGTCCTCGTGGGTTCTCCAACTCCTGCGCGACGCCGACGACCTCACCAGGATCACCTATGAGGCGTTCGAGGACGCCCACCGGAGCAGCGCGACCAGGCATCTCGAGGTCTCCTTCGACGCGCTGACCGAACATCAGGAGAAGCTCGGCTACGCCACGGTGGTCGAGGCGTACGCCGAGGGCATCAGGATGGCCGAACGCGACTTCGGCATGTCGGGCCGGCTCATCGCGGCCGTCGACCGGAGCACGTCGGGCGAGGAGGCGCTCTCCTGGATCCGTACGGTGGTGGACAATCCCCACGACTACGTGGCCGGGATCGGGCTGGACAACCTGGAGACCGCCGGGCCGCCCGAGCGGTTCGAGGCCGCCTTCCGGCTCGCCGGTGCGGCCGGGCTCCGCCGTACCGCTCACTCCTCCGAGCACGCGCCGGTCGCCGTCAACACGGTCACCTGCCTCGACGTGCTCGGGTGCGACCGGATCGACCACGGCTATTTCGTCCTCGAGGACGACGAGGTCGTCGCCAGGGTCAGGGACGAGCAGGTCCCGTTCACGGTCATCTCGACCACCTCGCGGCGCTCGTGGCGGCCGTGGCGACGGGCGTCGATCGCGGCGATGCTGGAGGCCGGGCTCAACGTCATTCCGGCTTCCGATGACCCTGGGATGTTCCCGACGTCGCTGGCTCAGGAGTATCGGATCCTTTCCGATCAGCTCGCCGTACCGGATGAGCGGTTGCGGGCGATGGCGCTGGCCGGGGTGGAGGCGTGCTGGCTGCCGGAGCCGGAGAAGGACGCGCTGCGCAGACGTTTTGAGAGCGAGCTCGCGAACCTGGAGTGATCGGTGGCGACCGCGATGCGCTTACCGTTCATTGGCGACATATGCCTTTCCTTTGGTGGAGGTCGTGGGAACGATCTCCACTCTGGCGGCACCGGCAGTCGCCCTCGTCCACATTCGTGATGATCTCTGCCTGCGACAGTAGCCGCACCGGGTAATACTCCAAGCTGACCAAGATCGGCGCCGAAGGCGGAATCCGGGAACTCGACCTGAGAACCGGCACGACCTCGCAGGACACCGCGACACCGATCCGACTCCCCCATTGAGCCCGGCAGGGCATTTCGTCGAATTCTGACCGACCGTCAAATTTAAATGAACAGCGGCAAGACTTCAAACCCTTCGCCAAATTCCTTTCCTCATGGATTTTATAATAAATTTATACCGGCGGCTCAGTCGATCGCAAAAGTGAGCACCAGGCGCGCCCATTCGTTCACATGGCAGGCAGTCGGAGCGCCGGGTCAGCAACCACCCCAGCACGTCTTCCCAGGCCAGAGCCACTTTCCCGCGAAATTCAGCGCGCGTTACGCAGTTGTTATCAAGCTTCCCCTTGCCCTCGGCTCGATAACTATTCACTATTCGACCCTGGACCCTAGAACCTTTTGTCCGGCACGGCCTGCGTGGGGGGAACAACATGCGCGGAGGCAGAACTACCTCGTTCTGGGTGCGGCTGTTAGCCGTGCTCGCGACGCTCGTCGTGTTGGTGCCGATGGGCGGGGTGGCCGTCGCCACGCCCACCATCGCACCCGGCGCGTTCATGCAGATCGTGGCGCATGAGGACGACGACATCCTGTTCATGAACCCCGACATCGACGACTCGATCCAGTCGGGGGCGGCGAACGTGACGGTCTTCATCACCGCGGGGCAGGTCACCGGAGACGGTGATACCGACGAGCAGCGGGCCCGTAATCGGCAGCGCGGCATGCTGGACGCCTACGCCCGGATGGCGGGAGCGCCGGATGTGGATCCGGCCGCCCAGGAGGAGTGGACCGGGGTGGCCTGGACGATCGCGGATCGACAGGTCGAGCGATACACGCTCACGAGTCATCCGCAGATCCAGCTGGTGTTCATGAACATGCGGGACAACGAGATCGGCTGGTTCAACGTCGTGGACGACTTCGTCGATCACACGATCATCCCTGAGAACGGCCTGGTGAGCGAGTCGTACACATACGAGCGCGCTGACGTGATCGCCGTACTCGCGGGGTTGATGAACCACTACCAGCCCAACGTGCTCCGCGCCCAGGACCCCATCGTCGACAGCCGCTACGACCCGGGCCACGGCGATCACGTGGCCGCGGGACGGTTGGCCGGGGACGCCGCCGAGGCGTCGGGCTTACCGATTCTGCTGGTGAACTACCGCGACTACAACATCGCCGACGCGCCCATGAACCTGACGACCGCGATCAGCGCCCGCAAGAGCGCGATCATCGATCACTACATCCAGTACGACCACGCGTTCGACCCGAACGTGTGGCCGACGCGGATGTACTACCGCTGGGCCAGGGGAACCCATTGGGCAGGCCGGAACGCTGACGGCAGACCCCAGATCTTCGTGGTCCGAAACGGTGTGGTGACCACCTACGGGCAGACCCCGGCCGGAGCGTGGGACGGCCCGTACACGCTGGCCGGCGCGGGCGGCGCTTTGGCACCCGCGATCAGCGTGGGCAAACAGGCCGACGGCCGCTTGGCGATTTTCGCCAGGCGCATGACCGACCACCACATCGTCACCATGTCCCAGACCGCGGCCAATGGCGCCTGGACAGGGAGCTGGACCGACCTTGGCAATCCCCACACGAACTGGGAAGTCCAGGAACAGATCGGTCTGCCCGTTGTCGCCTCCAACGCCAACGGCCGCATGCAGATGTTCGTCAAGAACGGCAATGGCGGGGTCAGCAGCCGCGTCCAGACCGCGGCCAACGGCGGCTGGGGCACGTGGCAGAACCAGGGCGGCACTGACGTGCAGGACGGCCTCAGCGCCATCACCACGCCACTGGGCCGCATCGAGCTGTTCGCCAGTTCCAGGACTCGGCTGCTGCGCTGGTATCAGTCCACCCCCAACGGCAGTTTCACCCGCGACACCACCGTCCCGTCGATGACCCCGGCCAGTCCGCCCGCGGTCGCTCTGTCCCAGGACGGGCGCCTCCACGTGGCCTACCGCCGCGCCGGCACCGCTGCGATGGTCGTCAGCTACCAACTCGTGGCCGGCCTCGCCTGGAGCACCACGCCTGCCGTGATCGGGGGACACGCGGGGGTCGGTGAGCCCGCACTCGTCACCACGCCGGCCGGTCTGGACTCGCGGATCCTGATGTTCGAGCGCAACGCCGCGACCGGGGTCAGCATGACCAAGCAGTTGATCGCGAACGGCAGCGGTTATGACGCGTGGGCCGACCTCAGCGGGACCATTGTCGATTACCCGGCGGCCACCCTTGATGCGAACGGGGCTGCCGTGATGTTCGCCGTAGGGACCGACGGCGTTGTCCATGCCCGCAGGCAATCGGCTCCGGGAGCCGACAGTCCGTTCGGGGGCTGGGAAGCTCTGCCCTGAGCGATGCCCCGAGCAGGTCCTTGGCACCGCACGATCTGCTGACGTCGCATGGGTCGCAGCCCATGGATCATGGGCTGCGACCGGGTGGGTCATGGCGTCGCAGGCTAGCCGAAGGTGACCACGAGGCGGCCGTCCGCGGCGAAGGACCAGTGCAGGGCACCCGAGTAGGAGGAGCATCGGGACCCGTTCGAACCGGACCAGAACTGGTTGGAGCTGTCGGCGTTACCCACGATCCTGTCGGTGGTCCCGCTGCCGCTGCGGCACGAGACGTTGTTGCGGAACACCGAGGTGCCGGCGTCGAAGGAGTAGTTGCGCTCCGTGTTGTCGATGCTGACGTTGTCCGAGATCGACATCGTGCCGGGGTTGCGGTTGTAGGTGAACCCGTGCTTGCCGTTGCGGTAGGCGATGCTGCGCCGGATCACGTGATTGACCGCGATGTCCTCGCCACCGAGCTTGTAGCCGTTGCGGTCACCGTTGCCGGCCTGGCTGCCGTCGCTGAGAGTGCCGTTGTTGTAGGAGAGGGAGTCCTCGATGGTGACCGGGCCGATGGCTCCGGTGTCCGTCTTGGTGTAGAGGTCCCAGCCGTCGTCGATGTTGTTGTGGGACACCGCGTAGCGGAAGACGTTGCCGGGGCCGGAGGTGAGCTTTGCGGCGAAGCCGTCGGCGTCCTCACCGTCGGAGTCGGCGTTGTCGTGCGACTCCGAGCTCAGGACGAGGTTGTTGGCCGGCCACTGACTCTGGGGGGTGTCAGAGGCGATCCGTGAGATCTGCAGCCCCGAGTCACGGTTGAAGCGCGTCACCGTGCGCTCGATGATGTTGTTGCTGCCGCCGACGAAGATCCCGTTGTCACCGGCCCGCTCGACGACGAGGCCGTAGAGGTGCCAGTACGACCCGTTCAGGGCGAGCCCGCGGTTGGCCGAGTCCTCGCTCATGGACGAGAAGTTCAGCACCGGGGTCTCTCCCGGATAGGCGGACAGTTTCTTGAGGGCGCTCGAGGTGCCGTTGTTGCCCGCCGCGATGGTCAGCGTCTGCGAGAGGCTGTACGTCCCGCCGCGCGCGTAGATCACCCCGCCCGCCGTGACGCGGGTGATCGCCGAGGCCAGCGTCGTCGGGGCCGACTCCGTTCCGGGCGCGCTCGCGCTGCCGTTCGGCGAGGCGTACAGCGTGCCGGTGGGTGGCGGCGTGCTTCCCGTCGTGACCTCGAGGTAGTCGATGTTCGCCAGGCCGGTGCTGCCCGTGGGGTTGAGCCGGATGGTGTTGCTGCCCGAGGCCAGGTTGACGGTCAGCGTCTTGGTGGTCCAGGCGTCCCATGTACCCGTGCCTTCGAACGACACCGACTGCACGGTCGTACCGTTGACCAGCAGGCTGGTGGGACGGGCACTGGTGGTGCCGTTGGCGAACCGCACCCCGAGCGTCGCCGTACCGGCCGCCGAGGCGTTCACCGTGAACTGGGCGTAGGCGTTCGCGGCGTTGGTGCCGTTGCAGAAGCCGCTGCCGGAGTAGCCCGCCCAGTTGGAGTCGATCGTCCCGGTGCAGACCGCCGGCGAGGTCTCGGCCTCATACCGGGTGGTCGCGGCATTCGCGATGGATGGTGACAGTGCGACGAGAACGCCGGCCAGCAGGCCGGTGCACGCCATGACGGCTTTTAGGCGCATCCTTCGTCTCCAGGGTTTGGTAAGCGCTTTCCGATGGATGAGCGAAGCTAAGCACGCACCGCTGAGCCTGGAAAGGTCTCACGTACGCGGACGCCCCGGCGGCCTCAACCCGGAGACGGCACGTCAACCGAGGTCACGGGCGGTGGAAAGCATGAGGAGAGCCTCATCCTCATGCTGTGCGGCGGTGAAAGTTTCAGCGACGACGACAGATCATTGGCATGGCGGAGCGACGCGCTGGGCGTGAGAGACTACGCCGACCTTGACGTCGAGTTGTGGAGTTCTGTTTCGTGCGGTCACGAGTCATTGCCTGTGTTCCGGTGCTGTTGCTCTTCCTGAGCGCCTGCGGGGAGAAATCCGAGCCGGAGGCGGCACCGTCCGCCACCTTGGCACCGTCCGCTACCCCGGCACCGTCCTCCGCCCTGGCGACGCCCACCACACCGGCACCGGAATCCCCCAAGACGAAAGCACCGGAGACGGCGCCGCCGACGGCTCGGCCCTCGCCCTCGCGGAAGCTCGCCGGGCCCGGGACCGTGTGCGGTGAGCTTCAGCCGCCCGGCGGCGGGCCCATGGCCGCGGTCGCCGTGTCCGCGGGGCGGGCCGATTGCCGTACGGCACTGAAGGTCTTCCGGACCTACTACCGGCCGGACACTCCCAAGCAGGGCAGTGCCGGGGTGGCGACCGTCGGTGGGTGGCATTGCGCCAGCAACTCGGCCGCTCAGGCGAGCATGAGCGGGCGGCTCTCCTCGTGCCAGAAGGCCGCCGCCAAGATCGTGGCGGACGTCATCCCGTAAGTCATCGGGCGCGCGCCAGGTGCAGCAAGGGCACTACCGCAATCTGATCGCAATCGGTCAATCCTAGTATTTGATCTCGTGTCGGGCACCTGGTCTCAATTAGCCAGGCGGTCCCGGGTGCGCTATCGCATTCGGGTGGCCGCCGTTCTTCTCGCGACAGCCGGAGGCGTCGTCCTGCGCGCCTCCGGAGAAGGGCGTCGTCGCCTTCCATCCGCTGGACCGGCTTCGCGGAGGGCGGTCGAAGCCTCCACCTCGCGACGGGCGAGGACATGCTGATCAAGAATGCCGACCAGGAGATCGTGGTCAGCCTCGACGGGCATCGTCTCGCCTACCTGGACTTCGCCACGAACCAGTACGTCGCCCTGGACCTGCGCGATGGCCGATCGCGTCCGCTTACCCGCCGGCTCACCGCCGCGGAGCTGGACAGGCAGAGTCCTGGCCCCACTCCCCTGGCGGTCTCCGCGGACGGCAGGCTGTTCGCGGCCGCCATCGTGGCGGAGAAACGCATGATCATCACGGACTTCGAGACGGGCGGCACCCGGACCATCCCGAGGCTGTGCGTGGTGTTCGGAGTGACCAGAGACAAGATCGTCGGCTCCCGGGAGTGCCACTGGGACGGTGCGATCATCTCCGTCGACAAGCGGGGCAAGGCCAGGACGGTTTCCGAGTACATCAACGCCAACAGCGTGAAGAGCCTCTCCCCCGACGGGAAGCTCCTGATGGGCTCCCACGGCTTGATCACCTTCTGGGACGCCACGACCGGCGCCCGGGTCAGGGATTTCCCCACCCCGGGCGGCGGTGAACTCGCTCAGTGGCTCGACGACCGGCGCGTCATCGTGGACTCCACCCGCGGCTTCCTCATCATCGACGTACGGACCGGAGCGCTCTCCAGAGCGGCTGATCTGCCGGCCTACCTCGACCACCGCATGGTCGTCGGCGTCGTGCCGGAGTAAGGGAGCGAGAGCGCCGCCGCCGGCCGGCCGTCGAGATACCCAGTCGCTCCTGGCGCAGGACCCTTTCAGGCCGGGTTCAGCGTGGTGGACAGGCTCTGCTTGATGTTCCGGGTGACCTCGTCGGCGAGGATTTCGGGCCGGCCGTTCTCGATGCCGTACAGGACCTGGGCGGCGACGTCGGCGGGGTCGGCCTTCTGGTCGGCGGGGATGGTGGCCGCCATGTCGGTGTCCATGTACCCGACGTGCAGCGCCGAGACGGTGATGCCGCGCGGCGCCAGTTCCTCGCGGACCGCGTTGGTCTGCGCCCAGGCGGCGGCCTTGGCCGCGGCGTAGGCCCCGGTGACGGCCGGGTGCCACCAGGACAGCACGGACAGGACGTTGACCACGGCGCCGCCGCCGTTGCCCTCGATGACCGGGGCGAAGGTGCGCGTCACGGCGAGGGGGCCGAAGTAGTTCGTCTCCATCTCCAGCCGCACCGCTTCGAGGTCGCTGGCGATCAGCGGGGTGCCGGTGGAGATCCCGGCGTTGTTCACCAGCAGGGTCGCGTCCGAGGCAAGGCGGGCCGCGGCCCGGATGGACTCCTCGTCGGTCACGTCCAGGCGCAGCGGGATGGCGCCGACCACGTCCACGCTCTCCGGGCGGCGCGCCGCCGCGTACACCTTCGCTCCGCGCTCCAGAAGCTGGACGGCCAGATGGCGGCCCAGTCCTCGGTTGGCGCCCGTGACCACGGCGACCGCGTTCTTCAGTTCCATGTCTGCTCCCAGCGTTGCAGATCCATTTAGATTACGTTTGTAATCTAAGATGGAGCATAGGATAGATGACAGCTGACATCCAAATGAGGGGGGTGGCCGATGGGCCGCGTGTCACAGGCGCAAGCGCAGGAGAACCGCAGGCGGATCGTGGAAACCGCCTCCCGGCTGTTCCGCGAGCAGGGCACCCACGTCAGCGTCGCCGACCTCATGAAGGCGGCCGGACTGACTCACGGCGGCTTCTACAAGCAGTTCGCCTCCAAGGAGGCGCTCATCGACGAGGCCACCAGCCATGCTTTCGCCGAACTCGCCCAACACCACACCGTCGCGCTCGAACAGCACACCGGACAATCCGACACCGCCGCCCAGCAGGCGCTGATCGACGCCTATCTCTCCATCGAGCACCGCGACAACCCCTCGGACGGTTGCCCCGTCGCCGCGCTGGCCGGCGACATGGCGCGCGAACCCGGCAACCACGAGGCCCACCGCGTCTACACCCAGGGAGTCAGCGACTTCGCCGACGCGCTCGCCACCCCCGACCAGGACGGCATCACCCGGCTGTGCACCATGTTCGGCGCACTCGTCCTGGCCCGCGCCACCAAGGACTCACCCCTGTCCGAGGAGATCCTCGCAACCGCGCGCGCCGCCCTGACAGCGACAGCGACCCCGTGATCAGGCGCCAACGGTCATTTCAGTGCGAGCGGTCAGTCCAGTGCGAGTCGTACGGGCCCGCCCGCTGGGTCGGCGCCCGTCACGAGGGTGAAAGGTACGCGGAAGACCCGGCCCGGGGCGGCGGGCCAGGGTAGGCGGGTACGGCCGAGGAGGCGCCCGTCCTGGGTCGCGGCGATTCGCGGGAACCTCCGAAAGGCGTCAGACCACAGCAGGAGCCTGCCCCGGGAGGGCGGCGGCCCGCCGGGACGTACGATCTGCGGAGCGACCCAGCGCAGCGGCGCCTCGGCCACCAGTGGCACCCCGCCGGCCGGGGCGGGGTGGCCGGCCAGATGCCGCAGGACGGCGCCCGCCACGTGGCGGCCGTCGAGCGCGGCGATGTCGGCGGTGTCGACGGGGTGCAGGAGGTTCCCCGCCGCGAACACGCCGGGCAGGCTCGTGGCCAGGGAGGTGTCCACGCGCGGCCCAAGTGTGGACTCGTCCATGTCCAGGCCGCCCGTACGGGCCAGCTCGTGGTCGGGGATCCAGTCGCCGGTGGTGATCACGGTGTCGCAGGGGACGCGGTGGCGTTCGCCGGTGTCGAGGTTCTCAATGTCGACCGAGGTCACCCGGCCCTTGCCGTTGACGGCGACCAGCCGGGTGCGGGTCCGGACGAGCACGCCGAAGGCCAGCCGGCCCGGGACGTGGAAGGCGGTGCAGGCCTCGGGTTTGGCGTGCTCGCTGGTCATCAGCACGGTACGGCAGCCCGCCTCGTGCAGGGTCAGCACCGCCGACCAGCTGACCAGCTCCGCGCCGACGACCACGGCGCGCCGCCCGACCTCGCGATGGTGCAGGTGTACGAGGTTCTGCAGCTGGCCGGTGGTGTAGACACCGTCGGGCCGGTCGCCGGCGATGAGCCGGGCCGAACGAGGCCGCTCCCGGGCGCCGGTCGCCAGGACCACCGCGTCGGCCTGGACGAGGCGACGGCCGCGCGGCGAGGTCACCTCCAGGGTCCGCGCTCCGGCCGCTCCAGTGAGCAGGGATTGTGGTCCGTCCCCTCCGGTGACCAGGGTGCGCGGTCCGGCCGCTCCAGTAAGCAGGGCCCATCCGGTGACCATGGCCTCCGTCTCCAGCCGCGCTCCGGCCTCGCGGGCGACGCGGGTCAGCCGGCGCGCGTACTCGGGTCCGGAGATGAATCGGCGCAGGTCACGAATGCCGTAGCCGGGATGGTCGCTGTGCCGGGGGATGCCGCCGGTCTCCGGCTCGCGCTCCAGGACCAGGACATCGCCGTCCACTGCCGGGGCGAGCGCGGCGGCGGCCGTCAGTCCCGCCGGTCCACCGCCGATGACGGCCACCCGTACTCGCTCGGTCATTCCGTCTCCCCCTCGAAGATCTCGCGTACCCGGGCTCCGCAGAAGAAGCCCTGGCAGCGTCCGTTCATGGCTCTGGTGCGGCGGCGCAGGCCGTCCAGCCCGGCGGGCGGGATCACCGACGTCAGCGCGTCGCGGATCTCCCCGCGCGTCACCCGCTCGCAGAAACAGACGATGCGGCCGTACTCGGGGTCGGCGGCGATCGCGGCGGCGTCCTGGTACGGGCGCGCGAACGCCTCGCCCAGGTTCGGCATGCGCGGCGGCGCGGGCAGGCCGGCGCGCGCGGTGAGGTCGAGATGGCCGGCGAGCAGGTCCCCGATGTGTTCGGCGATCGCCATGCCGGCGGTCAGGCCGGTGGAGCGGATGCCGCCGATCAGGAGGTAGCGCTGTGAGACGTCGAGGTCGATGAGGTAGTCGTCGCGCCCGATCGAGGCCCGCAGGCCCGCGTACGTCGCGGTGACCTCCTCCTTCATCAGCCGGGGCATGAGCGCCGCGCCCTTCTCGCGCAGGAACGTCAGCCCCGCTTCGGAGGTGCCGGTGGCGCCGCGATGGGTCAGGTCCTCGGCGGTCGGCCCGACCATGACGTTGCCGTAGATCGTGGGGCTGACGAGCACGCCCTTGCCCGCCGACGAGGGCACCGGCAGCACGATGCAGGGCGCCAGCGGCCGGGCGAGCTTGTCGAGGACCAGCAGTTCGCCGCGGCGCGGCGTGACGGTGAAGCGGTCGTGACCGAAGAGGGCGTCGAGCGTGTCGGCGCCGAGTCCGGCGGCGTTGACCACCCAGCATGCGGTGATCTCGCCCGCGGTGGTCGCCAGCCGGGTGGTGTCCGCGCCGACGTGAACCTCGGTGACGCGGTGGCCGCGCAGCAGCGTCACGCCTCGGTTGACGGCGTCGGTGGCCAGGGCGAGGTTGGTGGTCCAGGTGCAGATGATGGACTCGCCGGGGACGGTCAGGCCGCCGAGCGCGCCGGGGCCGAGGGCGGGGACCCGTCGGTAGACCTCGGCCGCGTCGACGGTCTCGCAGGCGGTGTAGCCGTTGCGCTCGGCCTTGGCGCGCAGCTCGGGCAGGGCGTCGAGCTGTTCGGGGGTCCAGGCGACGAGCAGCGCTCCGGTACGTTCGACCGGGATCCCGGTGGCCTCCGCGTAGTCGCCGAGCAGGTGGTAGCCACGGGCGACCAGGCGGGATTCCAGGGTGCCGGGTTTGGCGTCGAAGCCGGTGTGCAGGATGGCGGTGTTGGCCTTGCTGGTGCCGTCGCCCACGTCGTCGCGCGCCTCCAGGAGCGCCACCGACAGGGCGGTGCCGCCCAGCAGCCGCGCGATGGCCGAGCCGACGATGCCGCCGCCGATCACGGCCACATCGTAGGTACGGGGTGCGTTCACGAAATCTCCTTCGACAACCGGGCCTCCTTCGACAACCAGGTCTCCTTCGACAGCGAAGTGGCGGCCTGCCACCGCTCCAGGTACTCGGCGGCGCGAGCGGCGGGCCAGGCGGGCTCGTAGACGGCCGACGGCCGCCAGCCGTCGACCACCGTGGCCGCGTCCAGCCCGGGGTCGAGGGCCATCAGGGCGCAGGCGGCGGCGCCGAGCGGCGTCGCGTGCGGTGACGGGTAGACCTCCACGGGGAGCTGGGCGAGGTCGGCCTGCGCCTGCATGAGGACGCGCGAGCGGGTCAGGCCGCCGTCGACGCGCAGCCGGGACAGCGGCGCGCCGAGGTCCGCGCCGACCAGCGCGGTCAGCGCGGCGACCTGGGCGGCGACGCCCTCCAGGAGCGCCCGTACGAGATGCCCGCGGCCGGTGCTGAGCGTCATGCCGGTGAACGAGGCGGTGGCGGCGGCGTCCCACCACGGCGCGGCCAGGCCGGCGAGCGCGGGCACGCACAGCACGCCATCGCTGGAGGGTGCCGCGACGGCGTCGAGCTGTTCGGCGCCGGAGATGAGGCCGAGATCGGCGAGCCAGCGGACGGCCGAGGCCGCGGTGTAGACCTGGCCGTCCACGCAGTAGCGGGTCTTTTCGCGCAGCCGCCAGGCGATCGACGTCGCCAGGCCAGACGTCGATCGAGTGGGAGACGTGCCGAGCTGGGCGAGCAGGAAGGCCCCGGTGCCGTAGGTGCACTTGGCCGTGCCCGCCTCCAGGCACGCCTCGGCCAGGAGCGCGGCCTGCTGGTCGACGATCAGGCCGGTCACCGGGATCTCCGGCCCGAAGGCGGTGGTCATACCGACGACGGCGTCGCTGGCGACGATCTCGGGGAGCCGCTCGGCGCCGAGCCCGAAGACGTCGAGCAGCTCACCGCTCCACTGCCCGTCCGCCAGGCCGAGCAGCAGAGACCGGCTGGCCGTGGCGGCGTCGGTGACGAACGCCCCGCACAGCCGGTGCACCAGCCAGGTGTCGGTGGTCGTCACGACGCCTTCGGTGGTGAGCTCCTCACGGATCCAGCGCATCTTCGGCGCGGAGAAGTAGGGGTCGAGCACGAGGCCGGTGAGCGCGGCGACCCGGTCTGCGTACGGAGCCCGTGCCGCGCACAGCCGCTCGGCCCGGCGGTCCTGCCAGACGATGGCCGGAGTGATCGGCTCGCCGGTGGCCGGGTCCCAGGCCAGGACGGTCTCGCCCTGGTTGGCCAGGGCGACGGCGTCCAGCGGCACGCCCGCCGCCGCGCTGGCCCGCCGTCCGGCGGTCAGGACGGAGTGGAGCAGGGCGTGCGGGTCCTGCTCGACGCCGCCGCCTTCCAGATAGCGCGGGCGCAGGGCCTCCTCGGCGATCGCCAGGACGGCCCCGCCCCCGTCCACGACGATGGCCTTGGTCCCGGACGTACCCTGGTCGATCGCGAGGATGTACATCGTCAGATCTGCTCCTTCTACGCGAAAGCGCCGCCGATCGAGTGCATGTCCAGCGCCACTCTTGGTATATACCATGTGGCGTAGACCGAAAGGTAAGGACCAAACGGGCTAGGGTGTCAACCATGGTTAACAAGGCCGCAGCCTCGCCGCGTTACGTGACGATCGCCGCGGAGCTCCGCGACCGCATCACCGGCGAGAAGCTCGGCCCGCACACGCTCATGCCGTCAGAGCGGGAGCTCAGCGAGACGTACGGCGTCAGCCGGATGACGGCCCGGCAGGCCCTGGCACTGCTGGAGAAGGAGGGCTACGTCTACCGGCGTCCGCCACGCGGGACGTTCGTGGCCGAAGCGCGGGTGCCCTTCCACATCGGCAGCTTCTCCGACGAGATCATCCTAGCCGGACGGCGCCCATCGGCCCAGCTCATCTGGGCCGAGGAACGCCCGCCCACCCCCTCGGCCCGTGAGGCGCTCGACCTGGCCGGCGACGAGACCGTGCACGCCCTGCACCGGCTGCGGTTCGCCGACGACGAGCCGATCGCGCTGGAGACCACCTACTTCCCCAGCGCCCTCACGCCCGGACTGCTGGAGCAGCCTCTCACCGGGTCGCTCTGGCACATCCTGCGCACCCACTACGGCGTCGTACCGGCCGACGCCTCCGCCGTCATCGAGTCCATCGTCATCGACGACGCGTCCTGCGCCCGGCTGAAGATCCGCAGCGCCTCCAACGGGATCCTGCTGACCCGCCGCACCTACACTGCCGATGGGCGCTGCGTCGAGTTCGCCCGCGACGTGTACCGGGCTGACCGGGCGTCGTTCAAGGTCGAGGCCCGGATTCCCGTACCGGTCGAAGACGCCTGAGCGGCGGCGAGGCCTCGTACGAGACGCCTTCAGCCCTGGGCTGAGAGCCAGGGCGGCGACGCCGCATCGGTGGCGGACGCGTGCAGGCGTCTCTGGATGGCGCTCCTGGCGCGTCGGTAGGCGACGGGATCGTCGTGCAAGAGTGAGACGGCGTTGGCGGTCTCCATGAACGCGATCAGTTCGAAGGCGAGCTGATCGGGTTCGGTGTCCTCGGTGAGCTCTCCGAGCCCGCGCGCGTCGCCGATGGCGCTCGCGACCAGGAGGTTCCACTCGCGACCTGCGGCGGCGACGGTGTCCCGTACGCGACCAGGGCGGGCGTCGAACTCGGCGGTGACCGTGAAGAAGAAGCACCCTCCGGGGAAGACCCGCCGCTCCGAGTAGCTCAGCCAGCGCTCGCACAACTGCCACAACCGCCCCAGGCCCGGCGGCACCGTCAGGGCGGGGTGGACGACCTCGCCGAGGTAGACACCCGTCGCGGCCCGGATCGTGGCGAGCTGGAGCTCTTCCTTGGAGCCGAAGTAGCCGAAGAGCCCGCTCTTGCTCACGCCGAGGTCGGCGGCAAGTCGCCCGATCGACAGGCCCTCCAGCCCGTCCTTGGAGGCGATGTCCGCCGCTCGGCGCAGGATCGCGTTCCGTGTCCCCTCGTCTCGTGGCCGACCCGCCATTGCCGCTCCTTTCGCGCACGAACGTTCGGTCAATTATGTCGCACGTGATACCGTCCCATCCAAGCACGAACGTTCGTGCTGAAAAGGAGGTGCCATGAGCATGCTGAGAAGCCGTTGGACCTCGGGGCCGGCCGTGGACATCGCCGGGCCCGTGCTGGTCGCGGTGACCGCGTACCAGGCCGACAGGGCGCGCGACCTGCCCGGTATCTACCGGTCCGGGATCGCGCTGCGCCGAGCCTGGCCCCAACTGGAGGGCGCGGTCGGGATGTGGCTGTGGACGCGACCGCTGGAGCTCAGGTGCGGCTCGGTGTCGATCTGGCAGGACGAACAGGCCCTGCGGCGGTTCGTGGGGTGGCCGGAACACGTCACGATCGTGCGGCGCTACCGCGGGCGGGGGCGGCTGACGTCCACCACCTGGAACGCCGCCGGCTTCGAGCCCGCGGCGATCTGGGCCGAGGCACGTCCGCACCTGCGGCACAGAGCACCTGCCCAATAACCGTTCCTTCCGGGAGTCCCCGTGCGGTCGCAGATCGATCCGGCCATCGGCGACGTGCGTCTGACGGCCGGGAGTGAAATCCAGCTCGGCTACCGGCAGGCATCATCAGGCGCGGGGCCGCGCAGCAGGGTCATGAGCTGGTCGTGCGCGATGCGCCGGTAGTCCTCCGACAGCGGGTCGACGCCGAGGATCGCCTCGACGTGGTCGGGCAGCGCGAGGGGCGCGAAGGTCAGCGCGTACGCGAGCAGCATCACGAACTCCGGCGACGGCGCGTCGCTGATCTCCCCGTCGCGCTGCCGCCGGCGCAGTCGCTCGATGCCGTCGCGCAGCTGCTCGCGCTGGGCATTGGACATGCCACCGCCCTCGCCGGGATCGTCGCCGAGTGCCTGCCAGAGCACCATGCGCGCCCATTGGGGCCGTTCGAGCGTGGTGTCGAGGACGGCGGCGAAGGAGTCGGCGAAGGAGGACTCCGGCGGCGGCAGCCCGGCCCCGGTCTCGGTCCACCGTCTGCGCAGCTCCGTCAGCAGGCCCTGCTTGCCACCGAAGTGGTAGCTGATGAGCTGCTGGTTGACCCCGGCCCTGGCCGCGATGGCCGCCGTACGGGCTCCCGAGTAGCCCTTGGCCCCGAACTCCTCCAGCGCCGCCCGCAGGATCCGCTCCCGGGTCCGCTCCGCGGCGGTCCCCCGCTCGTCCTCGGTCACCGCACGTCGCCGCGTTGTCATGGCCGCCATCCTAGCGATTCAATCATTTAGTTGACAAAATTCATCTGAATGAGTGAGTCTTTGCCCCATGTCACGACGCCCGATCTCGGCGGTCGTCGGCGGGCTCATGGCGGGTATGTTCCTGTCCGCGCTCGACCAGACGATCGTCTCGACGTCCATGCGGACGATCGCCGACGACCTGCACGGCCTCAGCCATCAGGCGTGGGTCACGACCGCCTACCTGATCGCCTCCACGGTCACGATGCCCTTGTACGGGAAGCTGTCCGACCTGTACGGCCGCAAGCCCTTCTACCTCACCGCCGTGACCGTCTTCGTCACCGGTTCGCTCCTGTGCGCGACGGCCACGTCGATGGGCGCGCTCGCCGCCTTCCGCGCAGTGCAGGGTCTGGGCGCGGGCGGGCTGATGTCACTGGCCTTCGCGATCTTGGCCGACCTGCTGCCGCCCCGCGAACGGGCCCGCTACCAGGGCTGGTTCGTCGCCGTCTTCGGCCTGTCGAGCGTACTGGGGCCGCTGGCCGGGGGCACGCTCGCCGAGGTGGGCTGGCGCTGGGTCTTCCTGGTCAACGTACCGGTCGGCGCGGCCGTACTGGCGCTGGTCGCCCGTACCCTCGACCTGCCCGCCACCAGGCGCGAGCGCCGGCTGGACTGGGCCGGGGCGCTGACGCTGGTGGCCGGGTGCGGCCCGCTGCTGCTGGTGGCCGAGCAGGGCAGGACCTGGGGGTACGGCTCGCCGGCCGCGCTGGCCTGCTACGCGCTGGGCCTTACGGGCTCGTCGCAATCCTCGCGGCGGCGGGCTTCCTGATGGCGCTCCTGATCAAGGAGCTGCCCTTGCACACCACGACGGGCCCGCGAGCCCGCGCGACCGAAGGGATCACCCGATGAGCAAGGCCATCGTCTTCAACACCTACGGCGGCACCGACGTCCTGGAACTCGTGGACACCGAACCGCCCGTCCCGGGACCGGGCCAGGTACGGCTGCGCGTACGGGCGGCCGGCGTCCAGCCGTTCGACAACCTCTTCCGCGACGGCTCCGCGGCGCGGTACGCGCCCGCCACCTTCCCCCAGCGCCTGGGCAACGAGGCGGCCGGGATCGTGGACGCGGTCGGACCCGGCGTCACGGACTTCGCCGTGGGCGACGAACTGCTCGGACCCGTCACGCTCGCGGCCTTCGCCGAACACGCTGTGGCCGACACCGAACAGCTCGTCCGCAGGCCCGAGTGGCTGCCGTGGGAGGAGGCGGGCGCTCTGTCGGCCTCCGGGCAGACCGCCCACACCGCGCTGCGCGAGCTGGGCGTGGGCGCGGGTGACACGGTCCTCATCCACGCCGCCGCCGGGGGCGTCGGCCACCTCGCGGCGCAGATCGCCATCGCGTGGGGCGCCAGGGTCATCGGTACGGCCGGCGCCGGCAACCACGACTTCCTGCGCACGCTCGGGGCCGAGCCGGTGACCTACGGCGCCGGGCTGGCCGAGCGGGTGCGCGAGCTGGGCGGCCGGGTGGACGCCGCGCTGGACTGCGTGGCCACGCCCGACTCCCTGGACGCCTCCGCCGAGCTGGTCAAGGACCCCGACCGGGTGGGCACGATCGCCTTCTCCCCGCTCGCCAACGAGCGCGGCGTGCGCCGGCTGGGCACCTCCCGCTCGGCCGAGCGCCTGGCCGAGCTGCTGGAGCTGGGCGTCAGGGTGTCGGTGCAGGCGACGTACCCGCTGGAGCGTACGGCTGATGCCTGTGCCGCGGTCGAGGCGGGACACGTACACGGCAAGGTGGTCATCACGCCGTAACGGCAGGGGCGCGGCTTTCGCGCGAGCTTCAGCCGCGCCCCCGCATCCTGCGATCAACCCCTACTCAAGGCGGCGACCGGGCGCGGGCCACCAACGTCGACCACGCCGACAGCAAGCAGCTCATCGAGGCGTACCTGCGCGAGCAGCCGGTGCGCGCGACGGTGCTCGGACCGGTGTACTTCATGGAGAACGCGCTCAACCTCGGCTTCAGCCGGCTCGGCGACGGCCTGCTCGCCAACCCGCTGACGCCCGGCAAACCGCTCGACCAGGTGACCGTCCTGGACATCGCGGGCATGGCCGTGTACGCCATCGAGCACCCCGCCGAACTCGTCGGCGAGCGCGTCGACCTCGCGTCCGACCGCGTGACCGGGGAGGAGGCCGCCCGGATCTTGAGCGAGGTCATCGGCCGGGACATCCCTTACCAGCAGCTGCCTCTGGACATGGTGCGCCAATGGGCCGGGGACGAGGTGGCCACCATGTTCGAGAGCTTCGAGAACAACACCGACTTCATCGACATCGAGGCGCTACGCGTCAGGTTCCCGGCCGTGCGCTGGCACAGCTACGCCGACTGGGCCCAAAAGGTGGACTGGGAATGGGTTTTGGCGGGGTAACTTCAAGTCCGCCGCCCGCGTGGCGATTGGCGAACAGGGCGAGTGCGGCGAATATTGATCGTCATGCGCG
Organism: Nonomuraea sp. NPDC052129; assembly: GCF_040680095.1. Taxonomy (NCBI): domain Bacteria; kingdom Bacillati; phylum Actinomycetota; class Actinomycetes; order Streptosporangiales; family Streptosporangiaceae; genus Nonomuraea; species Nonomuraea sp. NPDC052129. The sequence goes on from NZ_JBFAVX010000014.1 coordinate 178,012, forward strand.
TCGACTTCGATCCTGCGGAAATGAGCGGGCCGGCTTTCTACAGGTTCCTGACCTCGGTCGTCGTCCCGCGCCCGATCGCGTGGGTCTCCACCGTCACGCCGGACGGAACCGTCGAGAACCTCGCCCCGCACTCGTTCTTCAGCATCGCCAGCACAGATCCGCCGATCGTGCAGTTCACCTCGATCGGCCGCAAGGATTCCCTGCGCAACGTGGAGGACACCGGCGAGTTCGTCGTCAATTTCTCCGCCGAACCGCTGCTACAGCTGATCAACGCCACCGCGACCGACTTCCCTCGGGCCTTCAGCGAATTCGACTATGCGGGAATCGAACGCGAACCCAGCCGTCATGTGCGGCCGTCCAGGGTGGCGGTCTCGCCCGTGGTCATGGAGTGCCGTTCGCACACGACCCTGCACATGGGCAACTCCACCCTGGTCTTCGGACGGGTGTTCCTCGCGTCAGTACACGAGGACTACATCGTCAACGGCCGGCCCGACGCCGAGCGGCTGCGCCCGCTGACCAAGCTCGGCGGCGACGAGTGGGGGACGCTGGGCACGATCCTGCACCTGAGCCGCATCCCATACGAAGAACCGGCGATGTGACGCGACTGTTTCGTGGTTCTCGTCTGGGTAGGGGCCGTAAGGTCTGACGGTTCTCATGAGGAGGAGAAATGCCTCGCGGATCGAGCCCGAAGCGGGAACGGCAATACGAGCACATCAAGGACAGCGCCAAGAAGCGGGGAGAAAGCACCAAGCGGGCGACCGAAATCGCCGCCCGTACCGTGAACAAGGAGCGGGCCAGGGCCGGTGAGTCCCGGACCGCGAGCCGTACATCCACCAAGGACATCTCGTCGAGCCGCCGGGGCGGGCTGCGCTCCCATTCCGGCGCGGGCGGCCGTACCAGGGATCAGCTGTACGCCGAAGCCAAGAGCCGCAACATCAAAGGCCGCTCGAAGATGAGCAAGGCACAGCTGGAAAAGGCCCTCGGCTGAACCGGGTCGTACGGACGGCCGGCACCCCAGGGGTCCCTGCGGCACAAGAGGCGAGATTGTAGAATATATGTCCGTATAATCGCGTGATGACCATCGTCGCGAGCCGCTACCGACTCCTGGCACCGCTCGGTCAGGGTGGCATGGGCACGGTCTGGCGGGCCGTGGACGAACTGCTCCGGCAGGAGGTCGCGGTCAAGGAGGTGCGCCTGCCGGCGGAGCTCGACCACGCGGCCCGAGCCGAGCTCACCGAGCGCACGCTGCGCGAGGCCAGGGCGGCGGCGCGGCTGCGCTCGCACCCCTCGATCGTCACCGTGCACGACGTGGTCATGGACGGAGGGCGGCCATGGATCGTGATGGAGCTGATCCACGGCCGCTCCCTCGATCAGATCGTGCGTACGGACGGCCCGCTGTCGCCGCGCCAGGCCGCCTGGGTGGGTCGGCATGTGCTCGACGCGCTCGGTGCCGCGCATGCGATGGGCGTGCTGCACCGCGACGTCAAGCCCGGTAACGTGCTGCTGACCGACGACGGCCGCGTACTGCTGACCGACTTCGGCATCGCCACGGTCGCCGGGGACGCCGCGCTGACCCAGACCGGCCTGCTCAACGGCTCGCCCGGCTACATCGCCCCAGAACGGTTACGTGGCGAGGACGACGGGCCCGCCGCCGACTTATGGTCACTCGGCGCCACGCTCTACACGGCGGTGGAGGGCGGCCCCGGGTTCTCCGGCCCCAACGCGGCCGCGGTCATGGCCGCCGTGCTGATGCGCGATCCCGCCCCCGCCAGATTGGCGGGTCCGCTCGCGCCCCTGCTCGCGGCCTTGCTGGAGAAGGATCCCCAGCGCCGGTGCACGGCCGAGCAGACGGCCCACTGGCTCCACGACATCGCCCAAGGCGACACCCCCTCCACGATCCCCGCACACCGCGAAGCCCCCGTGAAGCGCCGCCGTACCCTCGTCGTGGCGGGCGCGCTGGCGGTGGCGGTGTGCGGCACGGCCGCCACGGCGATCTGGCTCAACCTGCCGCCCGCGACTCCGAACGCGAACGCCGATCCGTCACCGAAATCCCCGAAGTCCGCGAAGCCGTCCCCGACGAAGAGCGTCGTGAAGCTGTTCGGCCAGGTGCCCGACGCCTGCAAGCTCCTGACCAACGTGCGGGCGCGCACGCTGCTCGGGGGCACGGCGCGACGCCAGGTCCTGTCCACCTCGCAGTGCCAGTGGCACGGCGCCGGCTACACCAGTGTGACGGTGACGACGTACGTTACCTTGAGCGTCAAGAGTTGCGGGCTCAACCTCGATGGCGTGGTCACCCGCGGGAAGGACGAGCGCGCGCGCCACCCCGACACCAAGCTGCGCTCGACGCGGGTCGTCGGCGACAGGACGTCCGCCTACACCCGCCGCGACCCCGATGTGGCCGCGGGCTTCCACAACACGCAGGTGTCGTTCTGCCTGGCCAACGTGCTGGCGTACGTCAACTACCTGGGCCCCCGGGCCGGCTACGGGACCGCCGACCAGGCGGCCAAGCACGTCGCCGCGGCGCTGAAGGCCCGCCGCTAAGTACCGGTCGCGGTCAGGGAACCCGGCCGACGCCGCCCAGGATGCCGCCCTTCTCCAGCCCGGGGACGATGAACGGGTCGTCGTTGCGCCACTCCTGTACCGGCACCACGCCGGGTTCGAGCAGCTCCAGCCCGTCGAAATAGCTGCGCACCATGTCGCGGTCGCGCCAGTGCAGCGCGCCGGAGGTCGTTCGCCGGTAGACGTCCTCGGTCTCGATCCGCCGGTCGAGGGTGCTCTGGCCGCTCTCCACATACGCGTGGGAGATGATCAGGTGGCTCCCCCGAACCAGCGGCTCGCGCAGGGTCTGGACGATGCCGGCCACCTCGTCGTCACCGCTGAAGAAGTGGAACAGCGCAACGGCCAGGACCGCTACCGGCTGGCCGAAGTCGAGGTGCTGGGCGGCGGCGGCCAGGAGCCCCTTGGGGTCGTGCGCGTCGCCGTCGATGATCACCGTGTCGGGGTTGTCGGCCAGCAGTGCGCGGGCGTGGACCAGCACGATCGGGTCGTTGTCCGAGTAGACGACCTTGGCGTCGGGAATGATCCGATGCGCGACCTGGTGCACGTTGTCCTGAGTGGGCAGGCCGGTGCCGATGTCGAGGAACTGCCGAACACCGGCCCTGGCGACCGTCTCCACGGCGCGGATCAGGAAACCACGGTTCGCCCTGGCCATCTCCCGTACGTCCGCGCCGCCCGCGCGGCTCAGTTCGAGGACCCGCTCGGCCGCCTCGCGGTCAGCCGGGAAGTTGTCCTTCCCACCGAGGAAATAGTCATACATTCGGGCGACCGTGGGGACGGTCGGATCCATCTTCCCCGGAGGCCGCTCAGGCTCGGTCACGCTACACCCTTCGTCATCTATGACGGCATCTTAGGGGAATCTGCAGATATGTGATCAGGACTCGCCAGGTGCCCGGTATTCAAGACGGTCTACCTGCGGCACACCCGGGCGTCTCGGATGTCGGCCGGGAGTACGGGCTTGCCGTCCACCGGAGGTGTGGGACCGTCCGGCTCCGGCTGGATGCCGCCGGCGGCGATGCGGTCGAGGACGGCGAGCCCGGCGGCGTCGACCGTGCCGAAGATCGTGTAGTTGGGCGCCAGCCCGGAATCACCGTAGACCAGGAAGAACTGGCTGCCGTTCGTGTTCGGGCCGGCGTTGGCCATGGCCAGCACCCCGCGCGCGTACGTCTTGCGCACCCCGGTCGAATCGCCCGGCCACGGCGGCAGGTCCGTGGGCAGCTCGTCCTTGTACTTGTAGCCCGGCCCGCCCTCACCGGTGAAGCTGGGGTCGCCGCACTGCAACACCTTCAGCCGGTCATACGCGGTGAGCCGGTGGCACGACGTGGCGTCATAGAACCGGTGCTGGATCAGGTGCACGAAGCTCTGTACTGTGCACGGCGCCTTGGCCGGGTCGAGGGCGAGGCCGATGTCGCCGTGGTTGGTCCGGAGCACCGCGGAGACCGGACGCGTGGGCGTGCGGCGCGGGTCCGGCGGCAGCGGCACGTCACGCACGGCCGGGTCATCGGGGGTCTCGGTGTACTGGCACGGTCCCTTGGTCGTTCGGGGCGGCTTGTCCAAGGCCGCCGCCGAGGCCGGCAGCGCACCGATCGCGATCAGCGAGCCCGTCGTGACCGCGGATAACGCGGCGCGGGCCGCGAGTCGTACCAATGCTCTGCCGGACATCTGTCCTCCACTGCGTGATGATCGCTGGGTTTCCTGAGGTCTAATCGATCTGACCAGCGCAGTCAAGGGATTCTCACCTTGGAGGGCTTGATGGTCGCACCGGGCCTGGCCTCGCTGCGCCGGAGAAGGCGTCTCGGGCGGGACACAACGCGGAGCGGATGCCCGGCCGGGCGGGCATCCGCGGCGGAAGAAGAAGGTCAGCGGGTCTCGGTGGTCACCGTGCTGGGATTCGGCGCCTTGATCGACACCTTGCTGCCCCACCCGGTGTAGCGGCTGTCGACGGTGACCATGTTGCTGTCCCCGTCCTCCGTCACCGTGTACGAGCTCCGCGCCCCGCTCACCAGGCCTGTCGAGGCCAGGGTGAGCGTGTAGGAGATCTTGATGCCTTCGTGCTGCTTGTCTATCCCCGCGGCGGCGATCCAGGCCGAGACCGCCTTGAGCTCCTTCACCGTGATCGAGCCGGTGATGGAGTTGCCCTTCGACTTCCCATTCTTGATCAACGCGGCCAGGGTCTTGGGCTCGGCCGGATTGAGGAACTGCGCCCAGGAATCGGGAATGGCGCCGCCCTTGCCCTTGTACCAGGTCTTACCATCGGGGAGCACCCTGGCGACGTCACCGCCCGAGTAGTAACCGGTCTTGCCGATGGAGATGACCCGCTCCCGCTCGTCGCCGGAGATCATCGAGATGTCGAAGGCGGCGATGCCCTTCTTGCCGAACTGGAAGACGCCCTTGCTGTCCCGGGCCCCCTCCTCGTCGGTGCCGTCCGACCAGGTGACGGTGTCGGTGAACCGTACGCCGTGCCCGGCCACCAGCGTGGCCTTCAGCGCGCTGACGGGGTCCTTGGGGGCCGCCTGCGCGGGCACGGCGGCCGCCATCAGCGCGCCACAGGCCGCCACTAATGTGATCATCTTTTTCATGAGATGTGATCATGCCGGAGGCGGATCACAACCCGGGATCACGATCGGTTTGGCCGACAATCGTTATCCGGACGATGCGGGCCCTGTGGACGCGGCCGATGATCACATCGGCATCGCGGGACCTGTGGACATGATCACATCGGCATCGTGGTCATTTCCGGACGTGGGCGGCCGGTCATCGGCGCGACCGTTTCGGCGGCCGGCGTGATCGTCTCGTGGCCGGCTTGCCGCAGCAGTTCCGCCAGCTCGGTCCTGGAGGTGATGCCCAGCTTGGGAAAGGCGCGGTAGAGGTGGAACCCAACGGTCCGCGGGCTGAGGAAGAGCTGGGCGGCGATCTCCCGGTTGGACGACCCCTGTGCGGCGAGGAACACCACGTGCCGCTCCTGCGGCGTCAGCCCGCGCAGTGCTTCCGGCAGCGGCCCCGCGGGGCTCGACTCCCCCGACGCGCTCAGCTCGGCCGCGGCGCGCTCCGCCCAAGGGGTCGCGCCCAGCTGCTCGAACGCGGCGCGCGCGGCCCGCAGATGAGAGCGGGCTTCGGACCTGCGCCGGATACGGCGGAGCCACTGCCCGTAGGCGAGCTCGGTCCTGGCCCGCTGGAAGGCGGTCAGGGACGGGCCGTGCAGGTCGAGCGCGCCGAGGAAGAGCGGCTCCGCCTCGCCGTCCGGCGCGGCCAGCGCCCGGCAGCGCAGCGCCACCGCGCCCACCCAGCGCTGGCGCGTGTCCCCCGCCCACCGCTCCAGCAAGGCGAGCGGCTCGACGGTGGCGGCGGGCAGGTCGGCCTGTACGGCCGCGTCCACCAGATCGGCCGCGCAGTGGACCGCGATCACCGGGTGGTGCGCGGGGCCCGCGACCACGCGCTCGAGGTGCGCCACAGCGGCGCCCGCCCGGCCCAGCCCCAGCTCCAGCAGGCCAAGCGCCCAGGTGGCCAGCGCCGCGCTGGCCGGCGCGTCGTGGTCGGCGCAGTAGTCCAGGCTCGATTCGGCGTAGGCCCGGCAGCGCTTCTCATCGCCGCTCAACGCGGCGATCAGCGCGACCAGGCCGCTCAGGTGCCCGACTCGGTGGGTCTGGCCGAGGTCACCGGCCAGCTTCAGCCCCTCGGTGGCCAGTCTGAGCGCTTCGGCGCTGCGGCCGCTCAGCATGAGGGCCTGGGCCTGGAGTTGCAGGGCGTACGGCAGGAGGCCCATCAGGTCCTGGTGGCGGCAGTCGGCCACCAGCGTGGAGGTCAGGCGCAGCGCCGAGCCGGCGTCGGCGGCCATCAGGCCCAACGAGGTGGCGGTGATGGCTTGCTGGGTCGCCAGGGCGGGCGTGTGCTCGACCAGCTCGCCGATGACGGCGAAGCCGCTGAACGGGTCACCGGCCATGATCTTCGCCAGCGTGGGCAGCGACCGGGCCAGCGGAGCGGACCAGGTGGGCTGGGCTCCTGATCGCACGACCTGCGAAGAAGCTGGTGACGAGGCTCGCGCGGAACCTCGCACAGACGCTCGTGAAGAAGCCCGCGCAGAGGCTCGTGGAGAAGCTTGCGTGGAAGTTCGCGCAGAACCTCGTGACGAAGCTTGCGCGGAAGCTTGCGAAGTCGCCGGCGCCGACCAGACGGCGGTGGCGATCTCGGCTGCGAGCCCCTCATCGCCGCTGTAGCCGAACAGGCGGATCGCGTCGGCGATCATGACGATGGCCATGGCGTGGTCGTCGTCGCCGATCCTGGCCGCCGCGTCCAGCAACATCCGCGCGGCCTTGGTCGGGGAGCCGATCTCGGACTCCACGGCGGCCAGCACGCGGGCGGCCGAGGCCAGCGTCGAGGGTTCGGCGCTCAGCTTGGTCGCGCACGTCGCCAGGTCCGCCGCGCGGCGCAACTGACCGGCGTCGCACGCGGCGACCGCGGCGGCGGCATAGCGCCGGGCGCGGGGCTCGGGGTCGGTGGTCAGCTCGGCGGCGCGCTCCAGCGCCGACGACGTCCCGATGCCCTCCAGCTCACGCGCGATCTCCTCGTCCGGCCCCAGCACGGCGGCGGCGAGATGCCAGACCCGCCGCTCGGACGACGTCTCAGCCAGGGCTCGGTGCGCGGCGATGCGGGCCGAGACCGGCGCGGACTGGTAGGCGGCGACCAGGATCAGCAGGTGGCGAGGGGTCAGCCTGTCCGGCCGCACCTCCACCAGCCGGGCGGTCTCGGCGGGCTCCAGATCAGTCGGAGTCGCTCCGGTGGCGGCGAGCAGCTCGGGCAGGGAGGCCGCGGGGTCGGCGGCGGCCAGTAGGAGGAGGAAGCGAGTGCGCTCAGGCAGGGCCCGTAAGCAGGCGCCGTACAACTGATCGGCCCGTCGCGACCGGCCGGCCCAGCCGGTGTGCAGGCCCAGTGGCGACAGCCTGCCCTCGACCTGCGCGGGGCTGATCCCCGCGGCCAGCTCGCGCAGGGCCAGCGGATTGCCGCGGGCGTCCTCGACGATCCGCTCACGCACCTGCGGGACGATGCCCGGCCGGCACTCGGCGACGATGTCCAGCGCCGCCTGCCTGTCGACACCGGGCAGGTCCAGCTCGTCGATCCCCTGGAGCGCGGGCACCTCGCCCTCGGCGGCCAGCAGGATCACCACGCGCGCGGCGGCGAGGCGGCGGACGCAGAAGGACAGGACCGCCAGGCTCTCCCGGTCCAGCCAGTGCGCGTCGTCGATCAGGCAGAGCACCGGCCGCTTGCCCTCCAGATGGCGCAGGAGGTTCCAGACAGGCAGGTACGGCGAGCGCGGCCAGGCGGGTTCGCCTACCGCACGGATGTCAAGACTCCACGGTTCCGGGGCGCGCAGGCGGTCGACGGCGTCGGGCACAAGGCTCCGCGGTTGCGGCTCGCCCAGCTGGTCGAGGACGTCGCGCTGCTGGGCGGGCAGGTGTTTCCAGCGCGGGCGGGTGGTCGCCAGCAGCATGTGCAGCCCGCCGTACGGGAGGTGGGACTCCTCCGGGCTGCCGGAGGCGCGCAGCACGATTTGATCACTCGCGAGCTCGGCCGCGAAGGCGAGCAACGCGCTCTTGCCCGCCCCGGCTTCCCCGCGCACCATCAGGGCGCCGCTCTCACCAGCGAGAAGTCGCGTGATTCTGGCCTGCTCCGCGATGCGCCCGTGCAGCACCAGGCGAGAGTACCGGACTCGGAGTTGATCTCATACCTAACCGGGAACATTCCGACACCCTCGAACCAGGTCATCCGTACAGATGTGGTGCGGATAGGCGGGGACTACGTTCGCCGCCGGAGGTCGGCATGAGGAATCGTTGGGCCACTCGTCTTTGCTCGGCACTGACAGTGACCACCCTTGTCATCAGCATGGCAGGTCAGGGAGCCCACGCGGCTGCCAAGGAGCCGACGCTCCCCGAGCAGCGCTTGGGCTCGGCGGCGAACCGCGCGCACCAGGTGGCGGCGGAGGCGACCCGGGCGCAGACCGAGTTGCCGGAGAAGAAGGCCGCCAAGCTGCCCAAGGGGGTCGTGCCCCGGGAGGCCCAGCAGCCGCCCAAGCTGGTCTCCCATCTGTCGAACAAGACGCAGCGGGTGGGCAAGGCGACCGGCAAGCCGGGAAACGGGGAAGTGCGCGGGTTCGACGCCAAGCAGAGCCGGGTGGCTCCCAAGCTGGGCGACGCGACGTCGAGGGTCTTCCAGAACCCCGATCAGACCTACACCGTGCGTACGTACTCCCGGCCAGTGCGGTACCGGACGGCCACCGGCGAGTGGGCCGACATCGACCTCAACCTGACCGGCGCCAACGGACGCTGGCGGCCGGCGGCCAACGACGTCGCGGCCGAGATGGCCGACGACGCCGCCGACCCCAGGCTCCAGTCGCTCACCTTGGACAACGAGCACAGCCTGTCCTTCGCCCTACAAGGGGCAAAAAGCACAAAAGCCAATATTTCGGGAAATATCGCGAAGTACGGCGAGGTGCTGCCGGGGACGGACCTCGAGGTCGAGGCCGCCTGGAACGGGATCAAGGAGTCGCTCGTCCTGACCTCACGCCAGGCCGCGACGGGCCCCTGGGACTTCCCCTTCCAGGCCAAGGGCCTGACGCCGCGAAACTCGCCGCAGGGCGTGGAGTTCGTCGACGAGCAGGGCGCGGTGCGCATCACCGTGCCCGCCGGATTCATGCAGGACGCCAAGGGCGCCCGCTCCGACGCGGTCCACTACACCCTCGTCGGCGACGTCCTGCGGGTCAGCGCCGACCAGAAGTGGCTGCGCGCCAAGGACCGCGCGTTCCCGGTGGTCATCGACCCCTCCTCCTACGTACGCACCACCAGCGGCGCCTCCTCCGACACCTACGTCGACAACCACTCCGGCGCCAATCACTCCGGCAGCGACCAGCTCCTGGTCGGCTCCCAGGACGGCACCAAGCGCAACAACGCCTACATCAACTTCAACCTCGCCTCGCAGATCCCCCACGCCTATGTGACCGGCGCCGCGCTCTTCCTCTACAACACCCTGTCGAACTCCTGCGCGGCCAACCCCGTCACCGTGAAGCAGATCACCAGCAGCTGGAACGTCGGCACGATCTCCTCCTATCCCGGCGTTAGTCTCGGCGACACCTGGGGGTCGGCCAGCTTCAGCGGCGGCGTGACCTGCGGCGGCGCCGGCTGGGCGTGGATCGGGATCAACAGCGCGGGCCTGTCGGCCCTGTCGGACTGGTCCAACGGCGCGGGCAACAACGGCCTGGCGCTGACCGCCGACAGCTTCAAGGAGTTCGCCAGCGCCAACTCGGCCAACCCGCCGTACCTGCAGGTGGACTACAGCCCCTGGCGGGCGCTGTACGCGATCGACTCCGGTGCCACGATCGACCCGCCGGTGACGGCCAACAGCTTCGGCAAACTCCCCGTCACGGTGATCAACAACGGGATGAACTCCTGGTCCCCCGGCTCGGTGAAGCTGGGCTACAAGGTGTACACCCTCGGCGGCAGCTTCGTGGGCAGCTCCACCGCCGCCGCCGCGCTGCCCGCCACGATCGGCAACAACGGCTCGGCGAAGGTGAGCGCCACGATCGACCCGCTCAACCCGGGCTCGTACCAGGTCTGCTGGGACATGGTGGCGAACGGGCAGTTCTTCTCCGACTGGGGCGTACCCGTCTGGTGCGTGAGCCTGAGCGTGGTCAACGTGCCGCCCCAGATCGACTCGATGTGGCCGGGCAGCGGGTACGTGGAGTCCACGCTGATGCCGGAGTTCACGGTCACCGGCCATGACCAGGACGAGTGGCCCGGCGGGGAACTGAACTTCATCTTCAACATCTGCCTGGTCTCCGCCCCCAGCACATGCCCGGCGACCGGCCTGGTCACGGGCGACTCCAACACCGGTGAGCAGACCGCGAACTGGACGGTGCCGCAGGGCAAGCTCAAATGGGGCCAGCAGTACATGTGGCAGGCCCTGGTCACCGACGGCAAGACCTCAAGCCCGGCGACCGGATGGAGCACCTTCCGCACGGTCGTGCCGCAGCCCCTGGTCTCCTCGCACGTCTCCGACAGCGCGGGCACGGCCGCCGTCAAGGGCATCGACCCGCTGACCGGCCAGTACGCGGCCACCACCACGGACGCGAGCCTGACCACCGCCGGTCCCGCCCTGGCGATCACCCGCTCGTACAGCAGCCTGAACTCCCGCTCGGGGCTGTTCGGCGTGGGCTGGACCACCGCCTACGACATGAAGATCGTCACCGACAGCGACCTGACGGGCAACGTCGTGGTCACCTACCCGGACGGGCGGCAGGCGCGCTTCGGCCGCAACTCCGACGGCACGTTCGCGCCGCCCGAGGGCCGGTCGGTGAGCTTGGTGAAGGCCGATACGGCGTGGTTCCTGCGCGACAAGTCCGGCGGCGCGTACGTGTTCGACACGAACGGCCGGTTGACCGCGATCTACGACGACGACCAGCACGGCGAGTTCCTCACCTACAACGGCGACGGCACCCTCGCCAAGGTCGTGAACAAGGTCAGCGGCCGCGGCCTCTACTTCACCTGGACCAGCGGGCTGGTGACCTCGGTCGCCACCGATCCCGCCCAGGGCGCGCCCGCGTGGACGTACGGCTACGGCTACGGCCTGCTCGCCCAGGTCTGCCCGCCGGGCACGACGACGGCCTGTACGAAGTACACCTACAAAATGGTCTCGCACCACCGGACGGCCGTCGTGGACGCCGCCCCCGCGATGTACTACCGGCTCCACCAGAGCACGACCAACGAGACCCAGATGTTCGTCGGCCAGGACGACGCGCAGGCGGTCAACCTGACCTACGGCGCGGCGGGCGCCCCGGCCGGGACCACGGACGGCTCGGCGACGTTCAACGGCACGAGCTCCTACGTGCGCATGCCGTACAACATCACCGACGACACCACCTACGCGGCGGTCGGGATGTGGTTCAAGACCACCAAGGCCGGCGTGCTGTACGGCGCGCAGATGAACACGCTGGAGGACTCCCGGGGCCCGCTCCCCTGGGGCTTCCTGCCGATGCTCTACGTCGGGACCGACGGGAAGCTGCACGGCCAGATGGCCGACGACGGCAGCTGCGGCTCGATGACGTCGACCGCGGCGGTGAGCGACGGGGCCTGGCACCACGTGGTGCTGACCGCGAGCGGAACCTGGCAGGGCATGTACCTGGACGGCGCGATCGTGGGCAGTCGCTTCAACCAGGTCAAGGCGACCCATCTGCCGAACGCCAGCATCGGGGCGGGCTACGTGAACACCTCGGGCTGGTGCCCCGCCGCGCCCACGGACACGCGCGGCCATTTCACCGGCCAGATCGACGACCCCGCCTTCTACACCCATCCGCTCGGCCCCACGTCCGTCGCCGCCCAGTACGCGGCCGGGCAGTACACGGGCGCGCTGGAAACGGTCAAGCTGCCTTCGGGCAAGCTGCAGGCCACGCTCGCCTACGACACCCAGGGCGACCGCGTCGCCTCGATGACCGACGCCAACGGCGGGCAGTGGCGGGTCTACCCCGCCCAGACGCAGGCCAGCACGGAGTACTACCCGAACGCGGTCCTGAGCGCCCGGCCGCGCGAGTACTACCGCCTCGCCGAGTTCTCCGGCACCCAGGCGGCCAGCACGGCCTACGGCGACGGTCGCGACACCGACGCGACGTACCACAACGTCACCCTGGGCCAGAGCGCACCCATCGTCCTGGCCACCGGCGGCGACACGGCCGCCGGGTTCAACGGCTCCAGCTCCTATCTGGAGCTGCCCGATGGCGAGATCAAGGGCGGCGGCGACCTGTCGGCGGAGCTGTGGTTCAAGACCGCCAAGCCCGGCGTCCTGCTCGCCTACCAGGCCCAGGCCATCACCGACCCGGCCGGGCCGCAGGCGAACTACACGCCCGCGCTGTACGTCGGGACGGACGGCAAGCTGCGCGGCCAGTTCTGGGACGGCGCGGCGGTCGCGCCCATCACCACGAGCGCGGCCGTGACCGACGCGAGCTGGCACCACGCCGTCCTGACGGCCTCCGGTGACACCCAGTGGCTCTGGCTGGACGGCGCGGTGGTCGGGACCAGGTCCAAGGGCCCGGTGTCCACGATCGCGCAGAACCATGTCTACGTCGGCGCCGGTTTCATCGCGGGCAACTGGCCCGCCAAGCCCTCGGACACGCTGGGCCACTTCAACGGCACCATCGACGAGGTGGCGATCTACTGGAACAGCCTGCACACCGACGCGATCCAGGCGCACTACAAGGACGTCGCGACGTTCGGCATCCCGGCCACCACCGTGCTCGCCGCCGACCCGCGCGGCAAGGCGATGGTCTACAGCTATGACCCTCAGAACGGCGGCCGGCCGACCTCGCTGTACGACGCCTCGGGCGGCACCACGCGCTACGGCTACGACCTCAACGGCAACCTGGCCACGGTGAGCGACCCGGACGGGCACACCACGCAGCTGTACAACGACGACCGCGGCAACCCGGTCATGAAGGTGACCTGCCGCGGACCGCGCTCCTGCCAGACCTCCTACTTCACCTACTACCTGGACGCCGGCGACCCGCTGAACCCCCGCAACGACAAGCTCACCGGCGCGTTGGACGCCCGAGCCGGCGCCGGGAACGACGCGGCGCACCGCACCAGCTACACCTACGACATCTCGGGCGACCTGCTCAGCGTCACCACACCTCCCGTGGCCGGAGCCACCAACGGCGGCACCACCAAGTACGCCTACACCGACGGCGACGAGGCCGCCACGGACGGCGGCACCGTCCCGGACGGGCTGCTCGCCTCCACGACCACCCCCGGCGGCAAGACCACCCGCTACAGCTACCGCCAGAACGGCGACCTCGCCCAGGTGGTGGACGCCGCGGGGCTCACCACGAAGTACGACTACGACAGCGCCGGCCGCCCCATCTCCGAGACGAAGATCTCCGACACCTTCCCGAACGGCGTCAGCACCTCCATGGGCTACGACGCCCTGAACCACCTCACCGCCACCGTCGGCCCCGCGACCACGGACGTGATCAACGGCGTCAAGCACCTGCCGTGGGTCCTCTACACCTACGACGTCGACGGCAACGTCACCAAGGCCGAGCGGACGGACCCCACCGGCAAGGACGTCACCCGCACCACGAACTACACCTACGACGCCGCCGCCCGCGTCTCGTCCGTCAAGGACCCCGAGGGCAAGACCACCACCTACGGCTATGACGTCTACGGCAACCTCACCAGCACCGTGGACGCCACCGGCGCCGACTTCCGGCACACCTACGGACCGACCGGTCTGCCGCTGACCACGAGCCTGGCCAACTGGGTGGGTAACCCGCTGGACAACGACGCCCCCAAGGAACTGGTCCTCGAATCCCGCGCCTATGACCCGGCCGGGCGCCTGGCCACGGTCACCGACGCCATGGGCCGGACCACCCGCTACCGCTACTACGACGACAACCTGCTCGAATCGGTCTGGGCCGAGGGCTTCCACAACGCCGACGGAACCACCCGGGACATCCCGCTCCAGCAGAACACCTACGACAGCGCGGGCAACCTCATCAAGCGGGTCACCGGTAACGGCAAGAGCACGACCGCCTACACCGTGGACGCCGCCAACCGGGTCACCGAGGCGCTGCTGGACCCCGCCGGCATCAAGCGCAAGACCACGTACGGCTACGACGCCGACGGCGGCGTGGTCTCCCTGGTCCAGGCGCAGGACAGCGGCTACACCTGGACCGCGTTCGACCTCGACGCGCTGGGCCGGCCCCTGTCCCAGAAGGTCTGGGACGGCGACGAATGGCTCACCACGTCCTGGACCAGGGACCAGCGGGGCCTGCCGAAGACGATGACCGACCCCCGTGGCGCGGTGACCGACTACACCTACGACGAGGCGGGCCGGCTCACCACGACGAAGGCGCCGACGGTGGCCATCGAGCACTCGGGCGGCACACCGTACAACGTCAGGCCGACGACGCGGTCCGGGTACAACAGCTTCGGCGACGTCGTGACGAGCGAGGACGCCGAGGGCTACCGGACCACGATCACCTACGACGGCATGAGCCGGCCGCGCGTCGTCACCCTGCCCTCTTACCGGCAGCTCGGCGCCGGTGCCACGGTGACGGCGAGCTCCACCACGACGTACGACGCGCTGGGCCGCGTGACGCACGTCGAGGACGCGCTCGGCCACGGCGACACCCACACCTACGATCAGCTGGGCAACCTGGTGGCCACCACCGACGCGGCGGGCAACCAGTCGCGCTCGGGCTTCGACGTGGCCGGGGAATGGCTCTGGACACGGGACCAGGCGGGCCGGGTGACCGGGGCGACGTACGACGACCTCGGCCGCCGCATCTCCAGCACCGCCGTCGACCGCACACCGGCCGCGGCGGGATACACCACCGCCTACGAGTACGACGACGCGGGGAACCTGACCTACGTCACCACACCGTCGGGCGCGCGCAGCCAGTACGGCTACAACGCGGCGGGCGAGGTCGTGGTCGACGTCGACCCGCTGACCCAGGGCCACTGGTACACCCGCGACCACGCCGGCCGGGCGACCAAGATCGCCAACCCGGACGGCACCAGCAGCACGCTCACCTTCGACGGCGCCGGCCGGGCGACCGCCGCGGCCGACTTCGACGCGGCGGGCAAGCAGCTGCGGTCCACGACGATCGGCTACGACGACGCGAGCAACCCGGTCACCGTCAGCAGGCCCGGCGGCGGATCCACCACCTACGACTACGACGCGCTGAACCGGCTGACCGGCCAGCACGAGAAGACCACGGCGACGCACACCATCAACACGACCTTCGGCTACGACGCGGTCGGCAACCGCACCCGCTTCACCGACGGCAACGGCAACGCGACCTCCTACGCCTTCAACCCGTGGAACCTCCAGGTGGCGATGTTCGTCCCGCCGACCACGGCCTACACCACGCTCGCCGACCGCCAGACGATCACCGACTACGACGCGGCCGCCCGCCCCGTCCAGGTCACCAAGCCGGGCGGGGTCACCATCGCCCGCACCTTCGACCCGCTGAACCGGCTCACCGCGGAGACCGGCGCGGGCGCCGAGACCGCCACGACCGCGCACAGCTTCGGCTACGACACCGTGGGCCGGCTGACCTCGGCCGGGGGCAACACCTTCGGCTACGACGATCGCGATCATCTCGTCAGCACGGCGGGGCCGTCCGGCACGGCGTCCTTCACCTATGACGCCGACGGCCGCATGAAGACCCGTACCGACAAGGCGGGCACGGCCGCCTACGACTACGACGCGGGCAGCCGCCTCACCACGGTCCGCGACCCGCTCACCGGCGGCACCTCGATCTACTCCTACGACACGATGGACCAGCTCAAGGGCGTGGACTACGGCGGCGCCAAGCGCTCCTTCGACTACGACGCGCTGCACCGGCCCACCTCCGACACGCTCAAGACCACCGCGGGCACGGCGCTGGCCGGCATCACCTACGGCTACGACGACGCCGACCGGCTCACCACCAAGACCACGACCGGTACTGCGGGCGCCGCCGCCAACACCTACGGCTACGACCTGGCGGGCAGGCTGACGTCGTGGAACTCGGCCGCCTACGAGTACGACGACGCGGGCAACCGCACCAAGGCGGGCACGGCCGCCTCCGTCTACGACGCGCGCAACCAGCTGGTCTCCGACGGATCGGCCGGCTACGCCTACTCGGCGCGCGGCACCCTGAAGTCCAGGACGCCGAGCGGCGGGGGCGCGAGCGCGACGAGCTACGACGCCTTCGACCGGATGATCAACGACGGCGCCTCGACCTACGCCTATGACGGGCTGGACCGGCTCGCGTCCGCCGCGGGCCGCACATTCAGCTACTCCGGCCTGGGCAACACCCCGGCCGCGGCGGGTGCCGAGCTCTACGGCAGGGACCCGGCGGGCGACATCGTCTCCGTCGCGGGCCTGTACGCCTACACCGACCGGCACGGCGACCTCACCGCCACCTTCACCGGCGCGGGTGTGCTGACCGATTCGGCGGCCTACGACCCGTACGGGAAGGTCGTCGCGAACTCGGGCACCAAGCGGGACGTCGGCTACCAGAGCGGCTGGACCGACCCGGCCACCGGCAAGGTCAACATGGCCGCCCGCTGGTACGACCCCGGAACCGGCGCGTTCCCCAGCAGGGACACGCTCGACGTGAACCCGATGCCGTCGATGAAGGGCAACCGCTTCACCTACGCGGACGGCGACCCCCTCAACCAGGTGGACCCGACCGGTCACTTCGGCTGCCCCGCCTTCGTGTGCGGCACCGCCAAGCAGGCGATCAAGGTCGTCTATCGGGACATCGCCAGGCCGGCCTGGAGCGCGGCCGACTACGTCCTCACCGGTGGCGGGGAACTCGGCGCGCTCGGGCGCGGTTCACGGTTCTGTGGTCCCGCCTGGCTCGGCTGTCTCGCGGCGGTGGCCATCGGCGCCGGCGCCGGCTACCTGGCCGGGAAGTGGTGGCAGAACAACTGGTGGAAGGGCTGGCCGGACGGCAGCGGGCCGTACATCCAGTATCCGGACGGCGGCGGCTCGCCCGGCAAGGGCAAGTCCGACGACGGGCCCGGCGATGACGGGCCCGGCGACTCGCCCCACAAGGGCACCAACGGCCCGCCCAAGGCGGATCCGCCGCCGCCTCCGCCGCCCACGCCCCAGGAGCTGGCCGACATCGCCGCGAAGACGCGCGCGGCCAAGCCAGGCCCGGTCGACCACGACCAGCTGCCCGGTCCGGCGGGCATCTCGCTCGCCGACGCGCTCGACAAGGGACTCAATCACCGGGTCGACAACGCCATCGACAAGATCCTGGACAAGGTCGGCGTGGCCTTCACGCCGGTCGAGGCCAGGGCCGGCGACGGGCAACCCAACGGCGGCCTCGACCCAGCCCCGCACGTCGTCGGCCAGTGCTCGGGGGTGTTCGGCGCGGACGCGATGCAGGACTGCCGCGTCGACCCGGGCCCCGGCGTCCCGCCGGACCCGACGGTGCAACTGGCCCCCTGCCGTGGCGTGACGGGCGCCGGCGCCGCCTGCTCCTCCTCCGAGGAGACGGCGGCGGCCCCGGGGAGCGAAGGCGCCGGCTTCGGCGACGACTTCCTGACGCTGGCCCGCCGCCCCAGCGATCGGCCGAAGTGGAGCGAGAGGCTCCCGATGAACATGGACACGGTCCAGCGGGTGGCCCAGGACTGGGACATCCGGATCGACGACCTGACCATCAAGATCGACAAGGTGAAGGACGGGCAGGCCGGCGTGACCTTCCCCAACCAGATGGTCCTGCTGCGGCGAGCCGCCTTCCGCAGCGAGGAGCTGCTGGCCCGTACCCTCGCCCACGAGCGCTTCCACGTGGAGGACATACGCGGGGGCGGCGTCTTCCCGAAGACGCTGGAAGAGGCGCGACCATGGGAGGACCGGGCCTATGCCTTCGAGGACGACTGGTGGGACAACCATCCACGTAACCAGTAAGGGACCATAGGCGAAACGGCTCGAGCACCGAGGTGGCCCCAGTGTCGAACACTCATGACGAGGCGCTCCGATGGGAGAGCTGGCTGCACGCTTATGAGCAGGCACGGGACGAGCTGCCCGGACCGATCACCAGGCGTTGCCCGAACTGCGGACGGGCGTGCCTCCGCCTGGTGTATCGGCTCCGGATCCCCCACCTGCTCATCGGTGACGCCCACTTCTGGTGTGACCACTGCCTGCAGGGGCCGTACCTCGGCCGCGTGGAGATCCCCGAAGCCGCCGCGGCGGCTTCGGGGGAGCAGGAGTATCAGCGGGTGAGACCCACGATCCCGAACTACGAGCTCATCCCCCCTGCGTGAAGACGCGTCAGCTCGGCTGCCACAGCTCGATCCGATTGCCCTCAGGATCGGTGACCCAGCCGAACCGGCCGACACCCTCCATGTCCTGAGTCTCCTTGGCCACGTCCGCGCCCTTGTCGCGCAGTTGCGCGAGCATCGCGTCCAGGTCGCGGACCCGGAAATTGAGCATCGTCTGCTGGGCGCGAGAGCCGAAGTATTCGGTCTCGGACTCGAAAGTCGCGAACACCGTCTCCCCGCTCTGCTGACGCCACAGGCCGTTCTCGTCGGCGTCCAGGCCCAGACAATCGCGATACCACGCGCCCAGGGCCACCGGGTCGGCGGCCCGCAGGAAATATCCGCCGATTCCAAGCACACGTTCCATGCCGTTATCTTGCCAGGACTCGCCCGTCAACCTCTGTGTAGGATGACGGCAAAGTCGCTAAACTCTGGCTGTTAAGGATCGGCACTCCGATGAGCGTTGATGAGACTCCCCGGACGCTGGCCGACAAGCTGAACCGGTTGTTCCAGACGGTCCGCCGCCAAGGTGACGCCGAATACAGCAACGTCGCGGTCGCGGAGGCCATCAGCAAGGGCCAGGACGTACAGATCTCGCACACCTACATCTGGCAGTTGCGCACGGGCCGGCGGGTCAATCCCACGATCATGCACCTGACGGCGCTGGCCACGTTCTTCGGGGTACCGGTCGCCTACTTCCTGGACGACGCGGAGACCGCCAAGATCGACAAGGATCTGGAGCTGCTGGCCGGCATGCGGAAGGCGGGTGTCACGCACATCGCCTTGCGCAGCGCCGAGCTGACCCAGGGCAGCCGGGCCGCCATCACCGAAATGGTCAATCAGCTCTGGAAGCTGGAGAATCCCTCCGATGAATGATCTCTTGGCGGCCGATCTTCGATGTCCGCCGCCGGTCATGGCGCGCCTATCTTGATCGGCCTGGCCGTCGCCGGCTGGATCGCGGTGGGCATCAAGCTGTTCCACCTCCGCGCCAGACCCGGCTGCCAGTCGACGCGTTGGCTGTGTGCCGCGCTGCTGGCGCTCTCGGTGTCGATCTGCTTGCAGGACCAGACCGTCCACGAGGTGATCGACGGCCACACGGCGCTCAACACCGCGGGCACCCTTTCCAACTGCCTGACCTTGATCGCCGCGACATCCGGGCAGTGCGCGTTTCTCCACATGGTCTATCCGGCGGAGCAGGCCATGCGGAGCGCCCGGCTACGCCTGCGGCTGCTGACCGGCGTCCTGGCACTGATCGGCGTTCTGCACGCGACGACCCCGTCGAACTACGCGGAGGCCCTGGCCAGCCAGCAGCTGGCCGAGCAGGTCCCGGTGATCTCGGCCGCCGCCTACGTCTACGTCGCCTATCTGGCGTTGACCGTCATCGAGATCGCGCGCGCCACGCACTACCGCGCGAGCGCCGCGAGAGGCTTCTCCCTCCGCAACGGCCTGCGGCTGCTGTTGCTCGGTCTCGCCTGCACCATCGCCTACGCCGGGCTGCGGTTCGCCGCCATGTCCGCCCACCTTCTCGGATGGCACGTGCCGTGGCTGTACGGCAACCTGATCGGCGATGTGTTCCGCCTCGCGATCCTGTTCGTCGTGGCCGGCATCCTGCTGCCCGTCACGGGCCCGCGACTGGGCCTGGACCATCTCGCGCGGTGGTGGTCGCTCGATCGCTCCTATCGCAAGCTCTTCCCGCTCTGGAAATTGCTGTACGACCAATTCCCGGCCATCGCCCTCGATCCTCCGGGGACCCGGCACGTCGATTTCCGGGAACCGGAGCAGGCCCTGTACCGGCGGATCGTGGAAATCTGGGACGGCCGCCTGCTGCTCCTCCCCTACTTCGACCCACGCGTCGCCGAAACGCGAGGGGCGCGGGCCACCGGCCTGTCCGATGACGCGCGCGGAATCGCCGTCGAGGCCGCGCTGATCACCTCCGCCCTGCGCCGCAGCAGGCTCGGCGAGCGGCCGGACACACGCGGACCGGCGATCCCCGACAACAGCCCGGCCCACCCTGACGCCGAACTCGACTGGCTGATCCGGTTGGCGGCGGCCGTCAGGGCCGAGAGCTCACGGTATGCGAAGCCGCTCAGCCCACGGCCGAGTGGTCTCCTTCCAGCGCGGCGCCGAGCCCTGTGAGGCTCTCGTAGACACTGACGCCTTCCGCGATGGCTTCAAGCTGGAAGACGCTCACCGACGTGGGCGGGTAACCGATGAGCTCGATGACGCGGCTCACCCGGGCAGGCCCGTCCATGGCCTCGGCGGAGTCCCAGAGGTAGACCGCCCCCCAGGTCTGGCGGGCGGGATTGGAGAACCACGCCTTCAGCCGCATCCCCTCCAGCGTGGCGTAGGCGTCGACGGCGTAGTCCCGCAGGTAGTCGCGCAGGCTCTCCACGGTCTCCGTGGACCTGCTGAGATCCCAGGCGACGATCGATACGAACATGGCCGGCCCTTCTACGGGAAAGCGTGCGGGTACGGGTTGACGTCCTGCGGCTCCAAGGGCCGATCCCGGTAGCCGAGCCGGTACGGCACCTCGTACAACCTCGGCAGACCGTCGACCCGCCGGTAGTCGTGGCCGAAGGTGACCGGCAGGGTGCCGGGGATGACGACCTTCACGCAGGCCAGGTCGGACACCTCGTGCTCGGGAGTCGTCTGATCCACCACGATGACGTCGGCACCGGTGACGAGGTAGCGGTCGACCAGCTCGATCAGGTCGTCCCGGAGATCGGCGTTGCGGAGTCGCGCCGGCGACGGAAGGTCGTCGATGTGCCGCCATCGTGGCGTCTCGGTGAGGAAGCGCAGCCGGTCGTACGTCCGGTGGTCGCCGTACAACAGGCGATGATCCTCCATCTCCTTCACCAGCGACGAGTCGTCCACCATCCGGCCGGCCTCGTCCATGTGGTCGGGATAGCGCTTGATGAGGTCGGCGAGGAGCGGGCCGAGCTCGTTGAGCGCGTTCTCGATCGCGCGTTCCGGTACCGGGTGAGCGCCCGCCGAGCAGGCGGCCTTCGGGCGTTTCTCGTCATCGCCGGGATCGACGGCCATCGCCCAGACGCAGGGGATGCCCTGTTCGAGGGTGGTGTCGAAGAGCATCACCTGGTAGCCGCTCTCGGCCTCGATGGCTTCAGTGATCAGCGGGATCATCGAGTCGCGGGCGGAGGTCACGTCGATCCGCGGGACCGGCATGCGCGCGTACCACGTCATCATGAAGGCGTCGCGCTCGGCCACTTCGAGGATCCCGTGGAAGACGGCCTCCTCCAGGCTGCCGCCCAGGGCGCAGCCGTTGGAGACCTCCTGGACGAACGGCGGGCGGGCGGCGTCGTGGTGGCGGGCCCGGTAGTAGGCGTAGGTCTCGGGGACCAGCACGGGAGCGCTGCGGGCGAAGGAATACCCCCAGACCCAGCGGCACACCTGCGCCTCGTCGAACGGGCGGTACGGGAAGCCGGAAATCCGATGCCGCTCCGCCGGATAGAGGCCGAGCGTCCGGGGGTCGATCGCGTCGTGGCGGACCTCGGCGTAACTGGCCGACACCGTGGTGCGCTTTCCCCCGGGCTCCATGCCGCCGTGCCGTTCCAGCGTCTCCAGCATGGCGGTGACCTGACTGCCCTGGTAGTTACGGGTACGTCCGAAGCCGTACTCGGTCGAGCCCTGGCGCAGGCCCATGGGCGCCGCGGCGACGACGATGCCGCCCTCAGTGCTCTTGAGTACGGATCGGATGAGACCGCTCTCGCCGTCGACGTACCTGGCCTTGAGCGTGTCCACCTCGCCGGTCATCGACCGGAGCCGGTAGACGTCCGGGGCCGGTTTGGGGCGGGACCGGAGGGAGATGTTCGCCCGCGACCGGTCATCGGGCGGCAGCGTCCCGCAGGTGCCGCAGAGCGGGTCGGGCAGGAACGGGTGCGGCTCGACGGCCAGCGTCTCCAGATCCAGGTAGACGAAGGCGGATCTCGTGCGCGCGGTCTCCCGGTTTCTCGTGCGCGCGGTGACCACGGCTTCCCGGTTGACGGGCCGGGTGACCTCCTCGGTGGCCACGGCTCCCCGGTTGATGAGCCTGGCGATCTCCTCGGTGACCAAGGTGGCGGCGAGGTCGGCCGCGAGTCCGGTGAGCCAGGCCGACGGCAGCGCGGACAGGGTGGCCCCCTGCTCTCGCCACACCGTCTCGTGCCCGTCTGGCTGGAGATGGGCCAGTCTCCGCCGGAACTCGCCGCAGTCCACGCAGCCGGGCAGCCCGTCCTCCTCCAGAGGGCCGAGGACGACTCGCCCCAATTCTGCCCGTACCGGCAACCAGGGCACGCCCGCCTCTGCGGCGGCGGCTCTGACCTCGGCGTAGCCGGACAGGTCCCAGCGGTCACGGGCCACGACGACCGCGACCGCACCGGACGTCAGGAACGGCGAGACAAAGGATCCGCCGCTGGACAGCGCCTCGACGATGCTCTCCCTGAGCAGCCCTTCACCGAGGACGGCGATCTCATGCATGGGTCAGCACCACGTGGACGGTGTACGGCATGATCGAATGAACCTCACGATCGTGGTCGAGGGGCACCGCCACCGGCGAGAGACCGCGTCTGGCCAGCGCGGACACCAGACTCGCCGAGTCGGTACGGGAGGCGTCGGGCAGGCGTCGGATCGCCGAGCCGCGCAGCTCGGGCGGTATACCCGGCGGCGCGGGTGGCGCGTAGGTGGGCTGGGCGTTCTGCCGCGCCTGGTAATGGAGAAGGGCCTGTTCGAGCGCGCCGGTCACGGCTTCGGCCGCCGACGACCCACCGGCGTATCCGACAGGCGTGTCACCCAGGTAACTCATGGCGGCCGGAATCTCCGTCGGCCCGGTGAGGTCGTAGCAGGTGACCGCCTCGCCCGTGGCCTGGATCATGGACCTGTACCGTTCACCGCGCGGCGGGAGCGACCCGCGGTCCAGGTCGAACCGGGGCAACGGCGTCGTCCGGTGCTCCAGATCGGCGAGTGCCAGCCGTCCCGCCTGCTCGGCCAGCGCGACATCGACGGCCTCCTGCCAGCTGTATCCGGCGGCGATGCCCGCAGTGGTTCCTACGGCAATGCCCGCAGTGACTCCGCCAGCGACTCCCCCGGCTATGCCCCCAGTAACTCCCGCAGTGGCTCCTGCGGCAATGCCCCCAGTGACTCCCGCAGTCTGGGTCGGCGCCCGGCCGCCAGCCCGGCTCGTGCCGGACAGCACGGGGAAGGCGACGTCGGCGGCGACGACTAGCGTCCCGCCGTCGGCGAGCCGGTGGCCGAGGACGAACCCGCTGATCCTGCCGGCCCGTAGGTCCGCGAGCAGGGCATCGGGGTCGGACTCCGGCGCGGCCAGCGGAGTGCGGCCGTCCGCCGAGAGCAGCCGGCGCGGATCCACCATCAGCGAGGCGTAGACGGCGAACGCCTTCAGGGCGGCCTGGTGGCGCGCGGACTCGAAGTCGAGACCCGTGCCGACGACCCTTGAGACGGCGCCACCGAGCAGCCCGGCCGGGTCTGGCACCTCCACCTCGCTGACGTGCAGGGGAATCTGCGCGTAATCGCGCTCGGTCGGCTCCCCGAACACACCCAGGAGATCGTCCGCGCACACCACCGCCCGCCGGGAGAACGCCTCCCGACCGAGAACCGCACCGTCGCGGGCCGGGTCAGCGGATCCGGGGAGCGCGGGTTCGGAGAGCGCAGGTTCGGAGAGCGCAGGTTCGGCCGACTGGGCGTAGGGGTGCGGGACGAAGGCATGTGACGTCCGGCGCAGCGTGGAAAGGTCGATCCTGGTCAGCCGGGCACGGCGGTCGTCCAGCAAGCCGTTGGCGGTCCGAAAGGCCATTTGGACCAAGGCGGCGGCGATGGCGGCGGCCCGCGTCCCGGCGACGGCCCCGGCAGCAGCGAGCGTCTCGGCGACGGCGATGGGCGGGCGTGGCGCGGGCCGGGCCGCCACCCGGCGGCGGCCCGCCGTCCAGCTCGCCACCCGGCGCAGGCCGGCCGTCCAGCTCGCCGCCGATCGCGTGCCGAGGTCCTCGGGGCCGAGCCAGACCTCGCCGTCCAGCATGACCGCCTGCGCCAGGGGGATCCCGCGCTCCGCGCAGAGCCGGTCGAGCAGCGGTTCGTGAGCCGCGTCGCCGGAGACGTGCAGAAGGAGGTCCGCGCTGTCGAGCAGGGGCAGCAACCCCTCCTCGCTGAAGTCGGCGAGGAAGTGCCGCTCGACCTTCTGGTCAGGGGTACGCCGCCCGCGCTCGACCCATTCGACGCCCAAGTGCTCCAGGCTGGCCATCTTCACCAGGCGCGACCCCGTCCGTATGGCGGCACGCGCCACCCACGGCACCATGTCCCCCGCCCCCAGAACGAGCACCACTTTGTCCCTATATGCCCGAAATATGCTGATAGGCGAGTCTCGGAAATGCCCGATGAAAGCCACCTCATGGCGATATTCCGGATATTCCAGAGCGGCGTCGGGGCCAACAGTGCCGACGTCTCTCACGATGTCCCGCTCCAGCAGCGCGGTGAGCAGGCTCTCCACGGCGGCCCGGCGCTCGGGCGGCAGCTCCTCCGTCAGCTCGGCCAGCGTGTGCCGCCCGTCGAGGTAGGGCTTCAGCAGATCGAGCAGCGGACCGACGGATCGGCCTTTCAGATGACTGGACCCTCGGTACGTGAGCAGGTACATCCCCGCCGAATCCGGGGCATGGAACGCATCCGGGCGTAGCAGTAGGCCCACGTTCGTTTACTCCTGTTCCTCGTCGGCGGCCTGTTCCTCGTCGGCGGTCGGGCTCGGCCGGCTCCCGAGCATGAACTCACCCACGCTGGCCTCGACCGCCGGGTCGGCTCCCGTGGCCTCGTTGAAGGCCGGCGCGTCACCTCCGCCAAGCCCGGAGGCGGCCAGCCCCATCGCGGTCGCGACCAGGTACATGGTCTGGAAGAGCACCCCGACATGCTTGAGAATCAGGGCGTACGGCATCTCCTCGTACGTCCACATCACCCGCCCGAACCTGGCCGACACCACGATCAGGACCTGCGGCCACGTGGTGGTGGCCGCCGCCCGGCTCGCGGTCGCGAGCAGCCGCCCGACCGCCGGGCCGGGGTCGCGGACGAGGCGCAACCGGTGCTCGTGCGCGTCGTAGTGGTACATGCCCGGCGCCAGGCCCGCGACATTCCGGACGACCGGGTACAACTCCAGCTCGTCCACCCCACCACCGGCGGGACGGGGCGTGTCGACGTACTCCACGCCGTCCCACACGTTGACCCGGCGTACCCGGGCACATCGGTAGAGCAGTTCCGCGAGCTGATCGACCGTGATCGGGTGCTCGTCGTCGTGCTCGCGGATCGAGCGCCGCTCCTCGATGGCGTCGGTCAGCCCGAGGTCGCGCACGCGGATCTCGTCCAGGTCCGGTACCCGCAGGTCGATCGCGGGTCCCGGATAGGGTTCCCGGCGCGCGGGGATCGGAGGGAACTGTCCTTGTCCCCATTTGGTACGGCCGAATCCGGCGTCGAAGTAGCCGCCGTTCCCGTTGCGGCTGCGGGAGTGGAACCACAGGTCGTGCGGTCGCCACTGGCGCAGGCGCCACTCGGACTCCGCGTCGCTCCCGGCGGGGATCGCGATGCCGGTCCAGCGCAGATCCCGCAGCAGCCTGGCGATCAGCTCTTCGGGCAGCGGGCCCTTCAATGCGGCGGTCGAGAGCGGCCGCGCCATCTCCGTGAGCATGGCCGCGACTTCCGGATCATGGATCAGCACCTGCGCCCACGAGGTCGGCGCCTCGGCGAGGATGTCCTCCCCTTCACGCCGGAACACCGCGAAACCGGACAGCTTCACCTCGTGGTCGATGTCCTTCTCCACAACGTCCTTCTCCACAACGTCCTGCTCCACAACGTCCTTCTCCACAACGTCCTGCTCCACGTCGGGGTCGGGCGCTCGGACGGGCTGCACGGTGTACAACGGCCTGCCGAGATGGCTCAGCGTGGTGGTCACCCATCCCCCGCTCCGCAGGGTCCCGAGGAATTCCGGGTCGGACGCGCCGAGCGCCATCAGCTCCGACGGCGGGCACGGCCCCTCAGCCAGGCGACGCAGTACTGCACGACCGCCCGCGCCCACCGACCCGAACGAGGCCACCCTCCGCCACAGATCATGACGGAACAGGTGCAGCTCGCCGTTCGCGCCCGTCGCGCTGTAGACCCCCGGCCGCAGCCGCAGATGTTCCTCGTACGCCGGAGCCTCGCCGCTCATGATCCACTTCCTTCCAGGTACGCCTCCACGGTGTTGGCGAGCAGATGACACAGGAGAAAGCGCTCGACCGGCACGAGGCCGAGCCGGGTCATGTGCAGATAAGTGAGGTTGAGCATCAGCCTGTACAAAAGGAACTCGGGCGCGTCCCGGATCTCCGCCCACACCGGATCGGCGTAACCCGCCCGATGAAAGGGACTCGACTCGGCCAGCTTCGACTCCTGCTCGACGCTGACGGTCGGCACGACGAACGCGCCCTGTTCGAGGAGCCGCGCCCCCCGCCGTTGATACGGAACGAGTGCGGCCTCCCAGTCCGCCAGCAGCGCGGCGTCAACGTCGTCGCCGCCGAGCACCGCCCGCAGCTGGGCGAGGAGGATCAGGCGGTGTTCGCCGTAGTAGCCGTCCCACATCGGCCTCATCCCGCGCGCTTCAGGAAAGGTCGACAGAAAAGCCTCGGTGTGGGACCTGAAGGTGAAGTATCCCTGGGAGATGTCGGTGCCCGACAGGCGGTGCGCCGTCGCCACCATCAGCTTGAACGCCAGCTGCCGCCGTCGCGCGCCGCCCCCGGCCTCGGTCATCGCGAAGGCGAGGTCGGTGGTGTCGGCGTAGAAATCCGCCACGAGGTCGGCCATGTGCGGCCCGCCCAGCACCTCTGTCCGGTCGTCGTACTCGGCGACGCGGAGGGTGTTGTCGGGAAACCACGGCGTCAGGGGGCCGGTTTCCCGTTCCAGCTCGGCCAGCCGCTGATGCGCGGAGAGCTCCTGCTGGGGGTCGAGCGGCAGCGATGAAGGGTGCTCGGCCAGGCAGCCGCCGATGATCTTTTCCGCGGCCGGCCGCACCACGTGCGTGAAGGTGTCGTGGTCGGTGCGGAAGTTGAGCCGGAGATGCGGTCCCTGCCGCCAGTGCCGGGTGTAGGAGAGCCCTGCCACCTGCCCGGCCAGCTCACGGAAGAGCGGGCGTACTCCGTGCAGGATCAACGGATCCTTGTCGTGGTCGTAGTAGCGGACGTGAATGCTGTTCCAGCGCACGGACTATCTCCCCTCCCCCGCGAGCACGGCCACCGCGTCCGCGCACAGCAGCCGGACGGCCCCCTCTTCCTGCACGGTCACGCCCAGCCGGTTGCAGACCAGGTGGGCGCAGATGTCGAGAACGGTGAGGACCTGCCGCGTCTTGACCGCGCCCTCCCCCTCCCAGCCTCGGGGTGGTGGCTCGAACCGGCCCGCGGCGGCCTCGGCGGCCAGCGCGTCACGGAGCGTGGACACCGATCGGGCCCACTCCGCCAGGGAGCCCGGCCCGGAGACGTGCTCCAGGTGCGTGGCGAGCCCTCTCATCCGGCGAGCGAGGCCGATGACGCGATCACGCTGACGCCCCGTCGGTTGCGCGTTCGGTTGGGTGAAGCCGACCTCGGTCGCGTCACCGGGCCGGTCGGCCGCGGACACATCGCCGCGCCGGTCCTGGTCGACGCTGACCCACGGCGCCAGCCGGGCCACATCCCGTTCACCGCAGAACCAGGTGAGCAGGATCATCGCGGCTCCCGCGGTGGTGCGGTCCGCCGGCCGCAGGCCGTCGCGCAGCAGGCCGAGGGCGATGCGACTGGACTCCGCGAAGTGCCGCTCCACCGCCTCCATCGAGGCCCCGGTGCCGTAGCGGTCGTGCTCACGCCGGTACGGGATGAACGCCACGGAATTGTTCGGAAAGAGCCGCTCGGTATGGCCGGGAAGTCCCTCCCACTGCGCCAGGGCCTCGCCTATGCCGGCATAGTCCCGTTGGCTCATGGAGCGACCCGCCGGGTTTTCGGCGAGATACTTCTCGAACCGCTCCGTGATGACCCGTTCCACCTCGGCCCGGTGCGCGGGGTCGGCAGGCAGCGCGCGGAAGCGCAGATGCGGCCCCCCGTCCCAGTACCTCAGGAAGAACGTGGCCTCCGCGAGCCCGCTCCCGGCCAGCTCGGCGATCAGCGGACCGGCCGCGTTCGTCAGCAGCGGGTCCAGGTTCTCGTGATAGAAGACGTGGGCGCTGACCCAGTCCGATTCATGCATGCCGGCCGTCCTGGTCAGAGATCTCGATGAGAAATTCGGTGACGCTGGGGTCATCGGGGTCCGGCCCCAGCGCGTCCTCGAAGCCGGGCAGCACCTCGTCGAAGATCACCATCGGCCCCGAACTCACCAGCATCTTCTCGAAGGCCGTGACCAGGAACCAGTTGGCGAAGTCGACGTAGACGGGCTTGCGGGACTTGTCGAAAATCCACTGCGTCCAGTCCCCCGTCTCCTCGCCCGCGCCCCCGTCCGGGCGGGCGAAGCGGACGAAGGATCGCACCGGGATGTCGTGCTCGTGCAGCCACGACGCCAGGCGCAGCAGATAGGCGGCGTCGGTCTCGCCCTTGGCCCGTTCCGGAAGCGTCTCCTTCGGCACGATCCAGCGGGCGCGCTGGACCACCACGCCGCCGATCTCCACCCGGGGATAGGCCACCAGCGACGAGGGAAGGTCCAGATCGGCCGGATCCGCCAGCAGCGGGATGCTGGGATGCACGTAGTGCGTCTCTCCCGAGACCTGGATCAGCAGGCGAGCCGCAGGTGGGAGCAGCAGGTCGGACATCATGCCCAGATGCAGTGCGGACAGATCGGCGCCCAACCGCTCCGAGACCACCTTGAGCAGGCCGCCGCGCGGATCGAGGACCACCCCGAGGTCTCCCAGCGGGATGCGCTCCTCCGCCGGACGAGTGCTGACCGCGAACGGATAGTCGATCTCGTACGCGACGTGCGGCACCCGTCTGTTCAACGCCGAGGCGGCCACTCCGCCCAGTTCGGCGAGCACCCGGCCGCTCGGCCGGTGCTCCGTGGCCTGGCTCTCGCCCGTGGCCTCCGCCATCAGGGCCAGCACCCGGCTCCGTCCACGGCCGTAACCGGTGTGCGCCGCGTTGAGCACCAGGCCGATCCCGCCGTGGCCGGGCACGACCTGCACGTAGCAGGCGAGGGAGCGCGGCGGGACCACCCATGACGGCCAGTCGTCCGTCAGCTTCCTGATCAGCTCCGCGGGGACGCTCACGACACCGTCCCGCTCCGGCTGGGCGAGCACCGCCTGACGTGCCTCCCGCTGGATCGCGGCCAGCTCCCGAAGCCGCGGCAGCCGGCTCTCGGACAGAGCGCCGCCCGCCCCCATGGACGGGCCCATCAACCGGGCGACCTCGCGCGCCGCGTCGCTCAGCTCGGCGGACTCGCCGTCCTGGGCGAGCACCTCCTGGAGCGCTCGGTGCAGGACGAGGAGGGGCACGTGGGCATCCGCGCCGAAGCGCTCGGAGAAGTAGGCGCCGAGGGCGATCCGGAACGGCAGCGTCAGGTCGAAGGCGCCCAGCCAGCGCCGTACCACGTCCAGATCCTCCAGAGCCGGACGCCATGCCGCCGACCCGGCCTCCGCCACCGGACTCGTGAAGACGGCGTTCTCGCGGAAGGTGTGCCGGCCCTGCCCGTCGAGCGCGGCCGGCTCGAAGCCGAGCGGTTCCGCCAGGTCCGTAAGCGCGGTTTCCAGTTCGTGCTGCCGCTTCCAGTGGCCCTCGACGTCGTCCACGACCACGGGCAGCCGCGCCTGCCGGCGTACGCGCCGCAACGCCTGGACGACGTCCGCGAACTCGGCTCCCCCATGGTCGGCGACCCATTCGGCCAGGTCGCCCAGCGGATCGGCCGACTGGTCGGCGACAGGGTGCTGCTCCTCCAGGAGTCCGGCCCGCACCAACGCCTGGAGGAACGCCTCGACCGGGGACTCGTCGGCGGCGCCGCCCGCCAGGCGGGAGCGGAGCTCGGCCCGCGTGGATCCCGGGCGGCGCGCCGCCAGGTTCAGGCATGCCTCGACCGCGGCGGTGGCCGGCAGGGTCACGATGGGTTCCTCGGCGGAGCGCCCGATGAAGCTGACGGTCCCGTCCCGGAAGGTCGCGCTCGGGTTGACCCGCAGGGCCAGGTGCCGGGCCAGGCGGGGATCGCGGGTGAGCGTCTCGCCGATCCGCTGGAGGAGGAAGGTGTGGATCTCGAGCACTCCATGGACCTCGACGGGAGTGAACCGTACGGGTGACTCACCGTCCGCCCACGTCCCCGTGCCACTGGCCATGAAGGTGCCGTACGGGCTCGTCTTGGCGGCCGCTCTCGCCAGGTACTTCGCCAGGCGGGCCATGGACTGCCTGCGCGGTCGCCGCCGCGGGTCCGCCAGCCACTTGGCCAGCTCGCCGAACAGAGCCGGGCTGGCCTGGGACAGTGCCCGGCGGAAGCCCGGATGACCGGCCACGTCACGCAGGACGAGCTCCTTCTCCCGCAGCTCGGCAGCGAACACGTCGTCGAGCGCGCGTCGCCCCTCATCGAGGCGGTGCCTGGTGACGATCCAGGATTCGATCGCGTCACCGATCTCGGCGGGGACGAGCGTGGCGACACGCGCGTTCCATTCGGTGTCGCGGGGCAGGCGTCGCTGGTGCAGCGCCCGGCGCAAGCCGACCAGCGCCGGCTTGGCCGTGCCGGGACCCAGCGCTCCGATCAGGGGATACAGTGCCTGCGCCAGCGCCTCGCCGTCGCGCCGTAACGTGGCCGCCTGCCGGGCCAGCTCTTCCGCCCGGCCGTACGCGCTGTCCAGGCGCAGTCGCGACAACGCCGCCACCGGCACACCCGCGACCCGCACCACGACAGACGACTCCACGTGGGCGCCGCTCGTTAAGATCACCATTTCCTCCGGAAGCGCCAGAGCCGGGCCGCCCGCGCCACGCCGACGGCCCGGCCGGGAATCAGCTGCTGCTCGAGCTCGTCGACGACGTCGAGGTGCTGCAGACGCTCGGGCAGAGGACGGACGCGCCGTTCTCCGCCATCCCGTGGCCCGCGGTCAGCGACTCGATGGCGAGGCCGCTGTCGGCGAGGTCGAAAACGTCCATCGGCAGGTTCTTGAGGTCGAAGTCGAGCTTCTGGGAAACGCTCATTCTCTTTTCAGCCTTTCTCGGGAGAAAATCGCAGGACCCATAGCCGCGAATAATCCGCCAGGAAACATGCGGCTAATGGCTTCCGAAGGAAGGCTAACTCCGACGCGCGGAAAACCGCCTTTCGCCGACCTGTCACCGACCTGTCGGCGCGCTGAAACGCTCCTTGGAAAGGCCGCACTCACGCGGTGGACGCGAGAACGGCCTCGATGTCGTGGGCTCGCGGGTCGGCCAGCCCGGTCATCAGGTCGAGCGCCGTCCGCAGGATGCCGCGGGCCAGCACGTCGTAGCCGGCCCCGTTGAGCGCGTGGCCGAGATCGGCGAGGGTGATCGCCTCCCAGCGCTGGTTCCTCGTACGGCGGAACAGGTCGATGGACTGACGGAAGGCGTGGACGGCCTCGCGGGTGTCGCCCGTCATGACGTAGGCGTGGCCCAGGTGGCGCAGGCACATCGCGTCGGAGGTGTACTCCCTGAGCCGCAGGTTGATCCGGTGCGCCTGCTTGAACGCCTTGACCGCGCATCGGTAATGGCCCGCCACGGTCTGCGCGATTCCGATGTTGTCCAGGGCCAGGGCGATGCCACGGGGATATTCGTTGCGCACGTGCAGATCCAGCGCGCGCATCAAATGCCGCTGGGCCTTTTCGTATTCTCCGGCCTCGCCATATGTCATGCCGAGATTGCACAGCGCCATGGCCTCGCCGTACGGGCTCTTGCTCCGCTTGAAATGAATGAGCGCCTCGCGGAAATGTCGCTCCGCCAGATCGACGTCACCCCTGTCGGAGTAGATGCAGCCCACGGAGTTGAGGGTGTAGGCCTCGCCGATAGGCTCGCTCGCGGCCCGAGCCGCGCGTACCGCCGACTTCAGGCTGTCCAGGCCGTCGGACCACGGGATGCGCGCGTCGTAGAAGCTGGTCATGGCCATGGTCGTACGCCATGAGTAGTGCGCCCACCCGTTCGTGGCCGCCCACGACATCACCGCCCGGAGGGAGTCGTACTCCAGCTCCAGCCAGGCCATCGCCTCGTCGGCGTCGGCGAACGCGAGCGGGCGCCGGCGCGGCCGCAGCGGCGCGAGGAAGTCGCGGCGGCGGTAGGGCACCAGGTGCCGGTCGGCGCTCACGGCGGCGAAGAGGTAGTGATCGAGGAATCGCCGTACGGCGGCCTGCCGCTCGCCGGGGGGCATGTGCAGCCGTGCCTGATCGACGGCGTACAGCCGGATCAGGTCATGCAGCTGGTAGCGGCAGGGGCGGCGCTGTTCGAGCAGATGGGCCGCCATGAGCTGGTCCAGCCCCCGCTTGACCTCGGCGGGCGGAAGGTCGACCAGCGCCTCGACCGTCTCCAGCGCGATGTCACTGGCGGGGTGCAGGCCGAGCGCGTGGAACGTGGCGGCCGCCGCCGGGCTGAGCGCTCCGTAGGACCAGGACAGAACGGCGCGCAGGTCGATGTTCGGATCGTTCTCGCCGGTTCCCAGGTTGTCGAGGCGGGCCTTCTCGTCCGCCAGCCCGTCGACGACCTCGGCGAGCGTGGCGGCGCGCTGCGCGCGTTCGGCGATGATGGCCAGCGCGAGGGGCAGATGGTCGCACAGCTCGACCAGCCGGGAGGCCGCCGCGGGCTCGTGGGCGACCCGGGAGGGGCCGACGGCCGCCGCCAGCAGCTCGACGGCCTGGGATTCGGGCATCGCGCCCAGCGTGACGCGGTGCGCGCCGTCACGGATGGACAGAGACCGTAGCTGGTCGCGGCTGGTCACGATGACCAGGCCGCTGGCGCCCGGCAGGAGCGGGCGCACCTGGTCGGCGTTGCGGGCGTTGTCCAGCAGGATGAGCGCGTTGCGGTCGGCGAGGATGGTACGCAGCAACGCGCACCGCTCGTCCACGTCGACGGGGATGGCGTCGCTCTCCACGCCGAGACCGCGCAGCAGGCTCTCCGCCGCGGCGGCCGGGGTCATCGGCTCGCTCGGCCCGTAGCCGCGCAGGTTGAGGTAGAGCTGGGCGTCGGGGTAGTCATGGGCGACTCGGTGGGCCCAGTGCGCGGCCAGCGTCGTCTTGCCGGTCCCGGGAGCGCCGTCGATGGTCACGATGATCGGGGCGTTCGTGCCTGCGCCGTTCCGGCCCGATGCCGCCACGCCTGAGGGCAGCCGGTCCAGTGCCGCCAGTTCCTCCTCCCGGCCGGTGAAGCGGGCGATGCCGTGGGG
This sequence comes from Nonomuraea sp. NPDC052129, assembly GCF_040680095.1. NCBI lineage: Bacteria > Bacillati > Actinomycetota > Actinomycetes > Streptosporangiales > Streptosporangiaceae > Nonomuraea > Nonomuraea sp. NPDC052129. The sequence continues at coordinate 211,686 of NZ_JBFAVX010000014.1, forward strand.
CAACTGCCGGGGGCTCGGCGTCTTTCGCCGGACGGCCGTGCTGACCGGGTGGTCGTCGGTGTCGCCCATGAGCACCGTCTGGTGCAGCTGGGCCAGTTCTTCGCTCGGGTCCAGGCCGAGCTCCTCGCGCAGCACCGTACGTACGCGCTGGTAGGCGCTCAACGCCTCCGCCCGCCTGCCGCTGCGGTGCAGCGCGGTGATCAGGCGCGTCCACAGCGGCTCGCGGCTCGGGTATCGCTTGGTCAGCTCCGTCAGCTCGGCGATGAGGCGCCCCGGCGGCTCGCTGGCCAGCTCCAGGTCGATCCGGCGCTCGGTGGCGCCGAACCACTCCTCGGTCAGGAGGGGTATCACCTCGCGTTCCAGCCAGGGGCCGCTGGCGTTGCCGAAGGGCTGACCGCGCCACAACCGCAGCGACTCACGTAACAGGGCCATCTCCTCCTGCGCGGAGCCGGCGTCGTCGGCGCGGCGCACGAGGCCGCGGAACCGGTGCAGGTCCACCGCGTCGGGCTCGATCTGGAGCTGGTAGCCGTCCGGCTCTGTCTGGATGAGGTCCGCCCCGATCAGCCGCCGTAGCCTGGTGACATAGGTGTGCACCGCGCCGCGCGGCCAGCCCGGCCCCTCGCCCGGCCAGAGTCGCTCGGCGAGCGTGGGCGTCGAGACCGACTGGCCGACCGACAGCAGCAACGACGCGAGGACCGTCCGCAGTTGCCCGACGGGCACCGCCACCGCGCCCTGACCGACCCGCACCTCCCAAGGCCCCAGGACGCCGAAGCTGACATCGCCGCCATGTGCTTCCACAGCCGTTCCGGATGACGCGCCTGCCAATGCCTGACCTCCCACGGGGACGAGCTACGGACCGTGTTGCCGGGATTTGCCGGGGTATGGATGGTTGATAAACGGCAGTTGCCGCCCTCCCTGTCAATCTAAGCGAAGACGGGCGGCTGCGTGCTTAAACTTCTGTTGAAGCTTTGCGGGCGGCCTATGATGTGGGTGTTGTGGCCGGTACGCCCCATGAGGAGGTTCGTGAGCGGCGAACGCCTGGAAGAGATCGTCGAGCGGTTCGAGATCACGCACCCGTTCGACATCGTGGAGTTCACCCACCGGGTGGCGCGGGCCCGGGAGCGCCGCATCGAGCTCAGGCCCGTCGACACCGCCGCGGACGGCCCCAGCGGCATGTGGCTGGCCACCGACACGGTCGACTACATCTGCTATGAGCAGCGGACCAGCCGCATCCATCAGGAGCACATCATCCTGCACGAACTGGGCCACATGCTGTGCGAGCACGCGTCGGCACCGATCGCCCCCGACGAGCTGCTGCGCATCCTGCTGCCGACGCTCGACCCGGCCATGGTCCGCTCGGTGCTCGGCCGGACGACATACTCCGAGCCGCAGGAACACGAGGCCGAGCGGTTCGCGATGCTGGTGCTGCGACAAGCCGGCCGTCTTCCCACGATGCGCAGGCCGTCGCTCTCGGCCGAGGCGGCCGGGATCCATGACCGCATCCAGGCGGCACTGGCCCCGCGCACCAGGCCGTCCTGACATCAGCGGGACTTGGCGAGAAGGGATACCCCATGGTCGCGCCCGAGCGACGACGACGAGTGACCATTTCCGACGTGGCGAAACACGCCGGGGTCTCCAAGGCGGCGGTCTCGAAGGTCATCCGCAACGACTACGGGGTCAGCGAGGCCATGCGCGACCGCGTCCAGCGGGCCATCGAGGAGCTGGGCTACCGGCCCCAGGCCGCCGCGCGAGCGCTGCGCGGACGGGCGTACACCATCGGCGTGCTCCTGCGGCACATCGGGATCCCGTTCTACGCCGAGATCATGAGCGGCCTGGTGGAGCACCTCGCGGAGTCCGGCTATCAGGCGATCATGATCCAGGGCGGCACCCAGGACAAGACCGAGGAACGAGCGATCGACGCCCTGATAGATCGGCAGGTGGACGGCATCCTCATGATCGCTCCGCTCGCCAGGCGCACCCGGCTGGAGCAGGTCGCCCGCGAGATCCCCACCGTGGTGCTCGGCAGGCACGACCGGTCGCCGGCGTACGACTCGATCGTCGATGACGACCGGACCGGCTCCGAGCTCGTCATGGAGCACCTGATCGCACTCGGCCACCGGCACATCGGGCACATCACCTTCCACCAGGACCAGCGGCAGCCCGCCGACCAGGTGCCGCACATCAGGGCCGAGAGCTACGAGCGCGTGATGCGTGATCACGGCCTGGCCGAGGAGATCGCCGTGGTCGCGACCTCATATTCCGAGGAGGGCGGCCATCGCGGCGCCTACGAGTTGCTGAGCCGGTCCCCACGCCCCACCGCGATCTTCGCGGGCTCCGACGAGGCGGCTCTCGGCGTCCTCGCCGCCCTCCATGAGGTCGCTCTCTCCGTCCCCGGCGACGTCTCCGTCGCCGGCTACGACAACACCCGGCTGGCCGCCCATCCCAACATCGCGCTGACCACGGTCGATCAGGACGGAGCGGTCATGGGCCGGACGGCGGGACGGCTGCTGCTGGAGCGCATCGAAGGCCGCACGTCGGCGGTGCACTTCTCCGTCACGCCGACCTTGGTCGTCCGCCGCTCCACCGCGCCTCCCGGCGGCCCGGCCCAGGACTCGGCGTAGCCGAGTTCAGACGACGAGCGGCGCGCCCACCGGCTGTGACAACCGCCGCGACAGCAGCACCCCGGCGATGGTGAGCGCCTGGCAGACCACCGCGAACACGATCACCAGCCACGGCGATCCACCGGCCGCCTGGACCAGGGCGGTGGCGATGAAGGGTGTCGTGCCGCCGAGCAGCATGACGTTGATCTCCCGGGAAGCGGCGATCGCGGTGAAGCGGTAACGCGTCTCGAACAGCTCCGACAGGAACGCCGACTGCGCGCCGAGCATGGCACTCTGCCCGACCCCGTAGGCGATCGCCATCGCGATGATGATCAGAGCGGGCTGGCGGGTACCCAGCAGCAGGAAGTACGGCCCGATGTAGAGGGCGGTGAAGACGGCGCCGCCCATCAGGACCGGCCCGCGCCCGACGCGGTCGGCGAGCTTGCCGAACAGCGGGACGGCGAAGACGCTCGATCCCGTGGCGGCCACGACGCCGAGGGTGGCGACGGTGGCCGAGACGCCGAGCGTGGTCTTGATGTAGGTCAGGGAGAACGTGTTGACCATGTAGCCCGCGACGTTGAGGCCCGACCCGCACAGCACGCCGGCGACCAGACCGCGCGGCGCCTCGCGGAAGGCCTGCATGAGGGGGATCTTCTGCGGCGCGGCGCCCGCGCCGGCGGTGACCTTCGCCTTGGCCGCCACGAACTCCGGCGTCTCCTGGATACGGCGGCGGATGAAGAAGGCCACGCCGAAGATGACGACGCTGGCGATGAACGGGATGCGCCAGGCCCAGCCCAGCAGCACGTCCTGCGGGATGGCGGCCAGGATCGCGAAGAAGCCCGTGGACAGGACGAAGGCCAGTCCCACGGAGGCCTGGGCGAAGGAGGTGTAGAAGGCCCGCCGGTTCGGGGGCGCGTACTCGGCCACCGTGGTCACCGCCCCGGCGAACTCCGCGCCCGCGCCCACGCCCTGCAGCATGCGCGTGACGACGAGCAGGATCGGCGCCCAGATGCCGACCGACTCGTACGTCGGCAGCAGCCCGACCGCGACCGTGGCGGCGCCCATGAGCGAGATCGTGAAGATCAACACCGGCTTGCGGCCGACGCGGTCGCCGATGTGCGCGGCCAGGAGCCCGCCCAGCGGCCGGACGAAGAACGCGACCGCGAAGACCGCGAAGGACGCGAGAGTGCCGCCGACCTCGCTCTGCTCCGGGAAGAAGAGGGGGCCGAAGACCAGCGCGGACGCCGCGCCGTACAGGGCGAAGTCGTACCACTCGATGACGGTGCCGATGGAGCTGGCGATGACGACGCGCTTGGCGGCCCGGCTGTCGAAGGCCGGTGCGGTGGGTGGCTGTGACACGGGTGACTCTTTTCTCTGTTGCATATATTGCAACGCATATGCGATACTTGCAACCCTAGGCTGGCCGAAATACGGCTGTCAATAATTCGTCACCTTCCGCAGCCGTTCGAGGGCGTCCGGGTCGTTCAGCGCCGAGCCCAGGGCGACACCCCGGCATCCGGCCGCGAGAAAAGCGGCGGCGTTGGACGCGTCGATGCCCCCCGTCGCGACGAAGCTGACTCCGGGGAACGGCGCGAGCTGCGCCTTGATCCAATCGGCGCCGAGCTGCGCCGCGGGGAACGCCTTCAACCAGGTGAAGCCACGGGCCAGCGCGGCGGCGATCTCCGTGGAGGTGGCCACACCCGGCAGGTGCGGCAGTCCGAGCCGCAGCGACTCCGCGGCGACCTCGGGATGCAGCCCTGGCGCGACCGTGAAGGCGACGCCCAGCTCGCTGACGGCCGCCAGCTGCTCTGCCGTGGTCACCGTGCCCGCGCCGACGCTCTTTCCGTTGGCCCTGGCCGCGTCCAGCGCCGCGCGCAGCGACGGGTAGGCGTCGGCCGTCTGCACGGGCACCTCGATGAGCTCGATGCCGGACGCCCAGGCGCGCTCGCACATCCGCACGGTGGCCGGCGGGTCGAGGTTGCGGAAGATGCCGAGGATCGGGTTGCGGTCGAGGTGTCTGCCGAAGAACTCAGCGGCGTCCATGTTCATCTCCTGTCCAGCCCAAGGTCTTGGAGATCTCGTGGGCTGCTTGGCGGAATTCGTCGATGTGCTCACGCAACTGCTCCAGCGGCGCGACCGCTCGCAGGGCGGTGATGGAGATGCCGTGGGTGACCTTGCCGCGGGCGTCGAACACCGGCAGGGCCACGCAGTTGATGTAGTCCTCGTGCTCGCCGTCGTCCTCGGCCCAGCCCCGCTGCCGGGTCAGGGCGAGCTCGGCTTCGAGCGTGCCCGCGTCCGTGGTCGTCGTGGGGGTGAAGCGGGTGAACGTGGTGCGCTCCAGAACACGGGCCCTGGTCCTGTCGTCCTGGTAGGCGAGGATGACCTTGGCGACGGCCGCGGTGTGCGCCTGGGCGGGCAGCCCGATGCGCGAGCCCATGGCCACGCTGCCCCGGCCGTCGATCTTGTCGACGTACACGACCTGGTCTCCGGCCAGCTCTCCGAGGTGGACCGTGTGGCCGTAGCGCTCGCTCAGGTCGTTCAGGATCGGGTGCGCGAGCGAGCGGGCCTCGACCTGGTCGAGGGCCAGCTGGCCGAGCGCGATGAGCTGGAAGCCCATGCCGTACGCGCCGCCGGGGACGCGCCGCACGAAACCGCCCTCCTCCAGCGTCTGCAGCAGGCGCAGCGCGGTCGACTTGTGCACGCCCAGGTGATCGGCGACCTCACCGAGCGTGCGATGTCGTACGGAGACGAAGGCGATGATGTCAATGGCACGAGCGACGGTCTGCGACATGGTGGTGCCCTCCTTTTGCGAGCAGCGAGACGACCTCGTGAGCGGGGGGAAGATCGGCCAGGTCGGCCGGGGACATCAGCACCCGGGAGGCCGCGTAGTGCCCCAGGCGCAGCCGCGTGACCTCGTCGCGGCCGTCCAGGAACCCGCTCAGCCACCCGGCCGCGAACGCGTCACCCGCGCCGACCGCGTCGAGGACCTCGACCGGCAGGGACGGCGCCCGGTGCACCCCTGTCGGGGTGAAGCCGACCGCCTCGATCGCGGCGTCCTTCACGATCACGTACGTGGGCCCGCCGAGCAGCGCGCGCACGCTTTCGGCGTCCGTGGTGCCCCACAGGGCCGCCGCCTCGTCACGGCCGACGAAGACGATGTCGGCCCGCTGCGCGAGCTCCAGCAGCACCGACGCGGCGTCGGCGCCGTCCCACAGGCGCGGCCGGTGGTTGACGTCGAAGCTCACCACGGACGGCCGCAGCGGCCGGTCGAACACGATGTGCCTGGTCAGCTCCAGGCACTGCGGGGAGATCGCCGCGGTGATGCCGGAGATGTGCGTCACCCTCGCCGGCCGCGCGGCCCAGCCCGCGACGTCGGCGGCGGTCATGACCGAGGCGGCCGAGCCGCGCCGGTAGTAGTAGACGGAGGTGCCCGAGGTGGTCGGGTCCTTGAAGTACACGGCGGTGGACCGCTCGTCGTCGCGGTGGACCAGGCCGACGTCCACGCCGCGGGCGCGGAGCGAGTCGACCACGAGGTCGCCGAGCGGATCGCGGCCGACCGCGCCAGCCCAGGCCGTGGTGTGGCCGAGCTGGGCGAGCAGCGCCGCGACGTTGGACTCCGCGCCGCCGGGGCGCAGGATGAAGCTGCTGTCCGCGTCGAGGCGGCCGCCCGCGGTCGGGGTGACCATCACCATGGTCTCGCCGATCGCGAGCACGTCTGCGGGTCTCATCGGCCGCTCATCCCTCATAGGCGCTGGAGTCGATGTACATGCGGTTCCACACGGGTGTGACGACCAGCTCGTTGACACACACCTGCGGCGGCAGGGCGGCGACCGCGCCGATGACGTCGGCGACGTGGTCGGGGCTCAGCATGCGCTCCAGCTCCTCCTCCGGGACGGGCACCGGTCTGGTGCGCAGGATGGGCGTGTCGACCTCGCCGGGGCACAGATGGGTGGCGCGTACGCCGTTCCGCCCCTCCTGGTCGTTGAGCGACTGCACCAGCGCGCCGAGCGCGGTCTTGCTGGCCCCGTACGCGGCCCCGGCGGCCGACATGAACTGCCAGCCCGCCCACGAGGAGACGACGATGACCGTGCCGGAACCCGCCTCGCGGAAGTCCGGCAGCACGCTGAGCACGCAGCGGGTGACCGCGTTGAGGTTCGTGTCGACGACGCGGGCGAAGTCGGCGCTGGTCAGGTCCGACCACCATCGGTTGCGCACGTTGGTGCCGGCCGAGCAGACGAGCAGCTCAAGCGGGCCTGCCGCGCGGCGGGCCGCGGTCACGGAGGCGTCATCGGTCACGTCCACCGGCACGGCCTCGGCCTGGCCGCCCGCCGCGACGATCTCATCGGCGGTTTCGCGCAGCGGGCCCTCGCGGCGGCCCGAGACCGTGACGCGGTAGCCGTCGCGGGCCAGCCGCAGCGCGGCCGCCCGGCCGATGCCGCTACCGCCACCGATCACCCATGCGCCCCTCATCGGCCGACTCCGTCCTGGGCCGATTCGACGTCCTTGGACAAGTGGACGTCGTTCTGGGACGGGTCGATGAGGACCTTGACGCTGCCCTCGCCGCGGCCGGCCGCCGCGAACGCCTGCGCCAACTCGGTGGCGGGAAACGTGGTGATGGGCAGGGCCGCGAGATCCAGCTCGTCGCCCTCGATCAGCTCCACGGCGGCGGCGAAGTCGTCGCGCGTGTAGACGCGGGTGCCGATCAGCCGGTGCTCGGCGAAGTTGACCGTGCGCAGATCCACCTCGGGAGGCGACTTGTAGACGCCGACGATCACGATCGTGCCCTGGATGCGCGCGGCCTCGGTGAGCTGCCTGGCCACGGCGGGATGCCCGGCCGAGTCGAAGACCACGTCCGCGCCGTCACCCGAGGTGCGCTCGCGGATCGCGTCCGGGGTGCCCATGTCCGAGTCGAGCACCGTGAATCCGTAGCGTTCGGCGATCTTCCGCCGCCAGGCGTTCGGCTCGACGATCATCACCTCGCCGGCGCCCTCGTGCCTGGCCACCAGCGCGGTGAACAGGCCGATCGGGCCGCCGCCGTAGATCGCGACGGAATCGCCCCCGGTCAGGCCCGAACGCGACACCGCGTGCACGGCCACCGCCAGGGGTTCGGCCAGGGCGGTCAACGCGGGGGCGACGTCTTGGCGTACGGGATGCAGCGCGGCCGCCCGTACGGCCACGAATTCGGCCAGACCGCCCGGCTCGTCCACGCCGTACAGGCCCAGAGTCCGGCAGACGTGTGCGTTGCCCGACGCGCAGGCCCGGCACGGCGGGACCGTGCCCCGATCGGCGCAGGCGATCAAGGGGCGCACCGCCACCTGGGTACCGACCGGCGGCCCCTGATCGGACCTGGACTCGGCGACCGTGCCCGCGAACTCGTGCCCGAGGATGACACCCGGCCGGGCGCGGGCGTGCTGGCCGCGCAGGATCGCCAGATCGGACCCGCAAATGCCCACTCTCGACACCTTGACGAGCACCTGACCGCTCGCGATCTCCGGAGCCGGAACCTCTTCGTGGGCGAGCCGATCCACCCCCGCCCATGTGACTACCCGCATTGACCCTCCCTGTTGCATTCTCTGCAATGATCGTGCTGCATTTGCAATATAGTCGACGCTTCCACCTACCATGGGCCTGGGCACCTCGAAGGAGTGGAAGATGGAGATCATCCGAGTCGAAGCGCGGCACGTGGCGCGGTCGATGTGGGGCAACTTCTGGCAGCAGCAGAAGAGCGTCCGCGGGCCGAGCCCGATGAACCGCTTCCCGCGCCGCGGCGAGGGATGGTCCTGGTACACCTGGCCACAGGGCATCGTCGTGGTCCGCGTGACCCTCGCCGACGGCACGACCGGTCTCGGCTACAGCGAGGACGGCATCGGCGCGGCCACCACCATGGTCAACGAGCACCTGGGCCGCATCGCCACCGGCCTCGACGCCCGCGCGACCGAGCAGATCTGGGAGCAGCTCTACCGCTCCTCCATCGTGTACGGACGCAAGGGCGCCGCCATCGAGGCGATCAGCGCGATCGACATCGCCGTCTGGGACGCTCTCGGCAAGTCCTTGGGCCAGCCGGTGTACCAGCTGCTGGGCGGCCCGCACGGCGCGCCGGTCCGCGCGTACGCCAGCAAGGTCCAGCCCGACGACGACCTGGCGCAGGTGCGGCGCATGGCCCGCGACTACGCCGAGCGCGGTTACACCGGGGTCAAGGCCAACTGGCCGTACGGCCCGGCCGACGGACGGCAGGGGCTGCTGGCCAACCTCCGCTACATCGAAGCGATCCGGGACGAACTGGACGACGGCATCGAGCTGATGAGCGACGCCTACATGGGCTGGGACCGCGCCTTCGCGGTCGAGATGCTGCGCGGCCTCTCCGGCCTGGGCCTGCGCTGGGTCGAGGAGCCGCTCATCCCCGACGACGTCCAGGGCCACGCCATGCTACGCGGGCTGGGACTGGTGCCGATCGCGACGGGCGAGCACGAGTTCACCAGGTACGGCTTCCAGCAGCTCATCGACGCGGGCGCCGCCGACGTACTCCAGCCCGACGTTCACCGGGTGGGCGGCATCACGGAGCTGCGCCGGGTCTGCCAGATGGCCTCCGGTGCCGGCATCGACGTCATCCCGCACGTCTACTCCGCCGCGACCCTCCACGTGGTGCTCTCGCAGCCCGGCTGCACGTGGATCGAGCACCTCACCAACCCGTCGTACTGGGGGCTGGACCAGCGCGTCGAGCCGCTGTTCCTGGGCGAGCCCGAGGTGGTCGGCGGCGTTCCGCAACTGCCGGCGGAGCCGGGCATCGGGCTGCGCGTCAACGAGAAGGCCCTGCCTGAGCTGGCCGACTGGGCGGAGTAGGCGCCGTCCGGGGGTGAGTCGAGCTCACCCGGCGCCGTCCGGGGGTGAGGTGAGGCGCTCGATCAGTTCCAGTGACCGGCCGCGGCGGTTTCGGTGACGTAGTCCTCGAAGGGCCTGGGCCGACGGATGACCTTGGGGTCGGACCTGCTTCGCGACACCGACATGAGCATCGCCGCGGTGGCCCGTGCGGTCGGGTACGAGGACCCGTTCGCCTTCAGCGTGGCGTTCAAGCGCGCCCGCGGCGCCAGCCCTTCTCTCTGGCGCCGAGCGCGCTGATCCCGAGTCAACGCGGCCTAGTATCCCCGAGCGGGTTTGCCGAAGTGGCAACGCGATTCGCGGCGGCCTCACGGTCTCCCGGATGATTCCCGCGAAAGCCGCCGGCCGGTGGTGCACTCGGCCGGGGAGGATCGAAAGTCTTGGAGGGTCGATGGTGCGACCCGCTTCGGACACAGAGCTCACAAGCCTTGGAGGATCGATGACGGAGCTCACACATCGGCTGGTCATGACGCGCACCGGCCGCGTCCACCTGGTGGAGCAGGGCTCCGGGCCGCTGGTGCTCTTGGTGCACGGCTTCCCTGAGTCCTGGTACTCCTGGCGCCACCAGATGCCGGCACTGGCCGCGGCCGGCTACCGGGCCGTCGCGATCGATGTACGTGGCTATGGCCGCTCCTCCAAGCCCGCGGACATAGCCGCGTATCGGATGCTCGACCTGGTCGAGGACAACGTCGATGTGGTGCACGCCCTGGGCGAGCGGACAGCGGTGATCGTGGGCCACGACTGGGGCGCGCCCATCGCCGCCAACTCCGCCCTGGTCAGGCCGGACGTCTTCCGCGCGGTCGGGCTGCTCAGCGTGCCGTACACCCCGCGCGGCGGGCCGCGGCCCAGCGAGATGTTCGCGCGCATGGGCGGGGAGGAGGAGTTCTATGTCGGCTACTTCCAGGCGCCCGGCCAGGCCGAGGCGGAGATCGAGCCCGACGTCCGCGGCTGGCTCGCCGGCCTCTACGCCGCCCTGTCCGCCGACACCATGCCGCCCGCCGACGCCCCCCATCCGCTTCTCGTCTCCCGGGGCGGGACGCTGCGCGAGCGCTTCCCCACCGATCGGCTGCCCGCCTGGCTCAGTGAGGACGACCTCGATGTCTACGCCGCGGAGTTCGAGCGGACCGGCATGAGCGGGGCGCTCAACCGCTACCGGAACATGGACCGGGACTGGGAAGATCTCGCCGGCTTCGACGGCGCCCCCATCACCCAGCCGTCCCTGTTCATCGGCGGCGCGCTGGACGCCTCCACCGCCACCTGGCTGGCCGGCGCCATCAAGGCGTTCCCGACGACCCTGCCGGGCCTGGTCTCCTCACACATCCTCGACGACTGCGGTCACTGGGTCCAGCAGGAACGCCGTGCGGAGGTCAACGAGATCCTGACCGGCTGGCTCGCCCGCCTGCCGGCCTGAAGCCGCGGACCGGGAGTTCCAACAATCGTGACTTACGGCAATGAACATAAGTCAAACAGTGAGGTATGGGAAAGCCGCATAGGCAAGAATCGGTAAAGACCGTATTCAAGGAGGTTTTCCGTGCGCGCAGTTCTCACCGCCGTGCTCGCGACGCTCACCATGTTGGCCACCGTGGCCAGTTCGGCCAGCGCCGCACCATCCCAGTCATCCTTGCCCGGCGGGAAGGCCAACTTTGTGGTCTCGCAGGGCTTCCTGCGCGCCGGGTCCACTCAGAACTGGGTGCGTCTGGGTACGTACCAGTTCAAGGCCGGCGGTACCGTCAGCGCGAACACCTACCTCTGGTGGCAGCGCAACCCCGAGGGCAGGCAGAAAACCGGTGTCGTCCCGGATTCGAGCTGCGCGACCAAGGCGGGCGGCTCCAGCTCCCGCGTACGCGCCTGCGACGTACTGACCGCCGCCGGCTTCACCGGCGCTCCGGACGAATCCCGCACGGGAACGTACACCGTGGCGGGCGACGTGCTGAGCATCAGGTGGAAGATCGCCCAGACCTGGACCGAGAAGTGGCGCGTGAAGCTGTCGCCTGACGGCAAGCTCGCCCAGCTGCAGTTCGCCGGCAGCAGCCTGGCCACCAACGGATACGGCTACGGGAGCAACGCCTCGCTCACCACTCGCCGCGCGATGAGCTCCGTGCGGGCCTTCTCCGGAACGCTCAAGCAGGACCTGGTCTCCTGGGCGGGCAATCGCATCGTGAAGTCGGACGGCCAGGTCTTCAAGCAGTCCTCCTTCCGCAACTGCGCCACGACGACCTGGTGCCTGACGTACCTGCAGCCGTCGTCGCCGGGCGCCTGCCAGAAGTCCGGCGGTTGCCCCAACGTCGGCGGCGGCACCAAGGCGAACGTCAGCTCCATCCAGTATTACCTCGTCAAGGTCTCCAACCGCGATCGCCGCGACACCCTGTGGCACTGGTGCACCTGCCTGGCCATGGAAGCCAAGCAGTTCTGCTACTCGGGCAACTCCCACATCAAGCCGCTTGAGCAGATCATCGACGACAGTGGCGCCTTCCGCGGCTGGGTGGGCGCCGAGGCGTCCTTCTACTCCGGGGTCAGGACCAAGGACATGATGGCCGTGTTCCGCGTCTCCGACTTCCGCTGACGCGTGCGCGCCGGCGGCGTTCGGCCCTCGCACAGGGTCAGCGCCGCCGGCGGGCCCCGGGTCGAGGGGCGGCATCAGCCTCGTAGGTAGGTGACGACCGCCAGTACGCGGCGGTGGTCGTCTTCGGCGGGCGGCAGGTCGAGCTTGGTGAGGATGTTGCCGATGTGCTTGCCCACGGCGGCCTCCGAGATGACCAGTTCCCGGGCGATCGCGGTGTTGGACCGCCCTTCGGCCATCAGGGCGAGCACCTCCCGTTCCCTCGGGCTGAGGCGCTCAAGCGGGCCGCGGCGGCGCCGCAGCAGTTGCCTGACGACCTCCGGGTCCACGACGGTGCCGCCCGCCGCGACGGCGTGCAGGGCGTCGAAGAACTCCTCGACGTCGCCGATGCGGTCCTTGAGCAGGTAGCCGACTCCGGTGCCGTCCCCGGAGTCGAGCAGCTCGGAGGCATAGGTCTGCTCGACGTACTGGCTGAGCACCAGGATGGCGAGGCTCGGGTCGGCGGTGCGCAGCGCGACGGCGGCGCGTAACCCCTCCTCGGAGAAACCTGGCGGCATCCGTACATCCGTCACGACGATGTCGGGCCGGTGCTCGGCGACGGCCGTGATCAAGGCGTCGGCGTCTCCGACGGAGGCGGCCACCTTGTGGCCGAACCGGGCAAGCAGCCCGGACAGCCCCTCGCGCAGCAGCACGCCGTCTTCGGCGACGACTATCTTGAGGGAACGTGCGACGCGCAAGGGATCTCCACCCGTAACAGGGTCGGGCCCCCGGTGGGGCTGGACAGCATCAGTCTGCCGTCGACGACGGAGACGCGGTCGGCCAGGCCCGCCAACCCCGTACCGGCCGAGGCGTCGGCGCCGCCCACGCCATCGTCCCGGATCTCCACCGTGAGCCGCCCGCCCTCGAACCGCCCGTCAACTGCGGCCTGCCGGGCCTTGCTGTGCTTGGCGACGTTGGCCAGCGCCTCGCAGACGACGAAGTAGGCGATCGACTCCACGGACCCCGGCAGGCGCTCGGAGAACTCGACGGACACCTCCACGGGCACCGGAGAGCGGTCGGCCACGTCCGCCAGCGCGGCGGGCAGACCTCGGTCGGTGAGGATGCGCGGGTGGATGCCCCTGATCAGGTCGCGGATCTCGGCCAAGGCCAGCTTCGCCTGCTTGTGCGCCTCATCGACGAGCTCGGCGGCCTCTTCGCCGTCCGACATCTTCGCCAGCCCGAGCGTCATCGTCAACGACACGAGCCGCTGCTGAGCGCCATCGTGCAGATCCCGCTCGATGCGCCGCCGCTCGGCTTCGAAGGCTTCCACCAGGCGGGTGCGGGAACGGGTCAGCTCGGCCAGTTGCTCGTCGTCTCGAGGGGTGAGGAGGAAACGGGCCAGCATGGCGTGGGCCAGCGCCAGCGCCGTCAGGGGATAGATGGTGAGGACCAGCACGACGACGCCCAGCACCGCCACGAGGAACGCCTGGGGATAGCCCTCGACGTGCCACACCTTGAGCACGTTGATCGAGCCCGTTTCGCCGACGGCGAGCGGCGTACAGATCATCACGACGGGCACCACCAGCCCGTAGAGCGCGATGGCGAACTCGACCGGCCACAGCACCAGGGCCAGGAGCCCGGTGTAGGCCAGCTCCCTCCAGGTGGCCTGCTCACTGAAACGCAGCTCCAGCCACGCGCGCGGGCCGGGCCGGGCCGGCACGCGATGGGGAGTGGTGACCGGCTCCCCGTCGATGATCCGCAGGCGCCTGCGCTCCAGCGCGGCCACCGGAACACCGCCGAACCCCAGCGCCAGCACCACCGGGATGCCGATCAGCACCAGATTCAGCACGGAACCGGTGACCAGCAGGCCCAGGCACAGCGCGAGCACGATCACGCCGACGCCCACCCCCGTGACGAGGTAGGCCATCGCGCGCCATGGCAAGGAGGAGAGGATCAGATCTCTCCGGGCGAGCGCCTGCCAGGCCTGTCGTGGTCGCACTCCCAAAAGATAAGGGGGTGGCGGGGGCACTGCCGATGGGCCTCGCACTACTGCGGAGGTATACCCAGCCCTACCTCGAAGAGTAGGCCCTCTCTCCCTGCGCCCGCAGCGTCGCCGCCGATGTCATTGCCCCATGAACGAGACAGCTGCCTTGCGGTCGGCGAAAGCTACCGACGGTGCCGCCGACCTGCGGGCCTTCCTGTCGGTGGCCGTGCGCAACCAGGGTGTGGTGGGCGCCGTGGCACCGAGTTCGCCGTCGCTCGCGCGGGCGCTCACGGCGGTGGTGCCGTACTCGGGGACCCCGGTCGTGGTGGAGCTCGGCCCGGGTACGGGGTCGATCAGCGAGGCCATCCGGCGCAGGCTGCCGCCCGGCGCCCGCCAGCTCGCGATCGACGTCGAACCCTCGATGGTCGCCCACCTGCGCCGCGCCAAGCCGTGGCTGGAGGTGATCCACGGCGACGCGGTGGAGCTGGGCGCCCTTCTGGCGGCGGCCGGCGTGACCCGGGTCGACGCGGTGGTCAGCACACTGCCGTGGTCGCTGTTCCCCGGCCCCCGCCAGTCGCGCATCCTGCACGAGATCGGTCGCGTGCTGGCGCCGGGCGCCGCCTTCACCACGGTGACCTACCTGTACGCCATGCCGCTCCCGAGGTCCAGGGCGTTCCGGCGGCGGCTCCGGTCCGCCTTCGAGGAGGTCTTGACCACCGGGCCGGTCTGGCGCAACCTGCCGCCCGGAATGACGTACGTGTGCCGGCGGCCGGTCCTCGATGTCTGAGCTGCTGGGGCAGCTTTCACCGCCGCTGGTGCTCATCGTCGGCTGGCTGCTCATCGTGGCCGAGGCCGGCCTGCTGATCGGGGTCTTCCTGCCGGGGACGAGCGTGCTCGTGGCTCTCGGCTATCTGTCTCATCTGGGTGTGGTGCCGCTGGGCGCGACGATCGCGGTGGCGGCGTTCGCGGCGATCACCGGTACGCAGCTGTCCTTCCTCATGGGACGGCGGCGCACCTTAGGGAGGCGGCGCACCTTGGGAAAGTGGTGCACCTCGGGAAGTCGGCTTGACGCTCTGGCGGGATTCTGGGAGCACGGCCGCCGCCTGCTGGTGCGGCGTGGGGTCTGGGCCGTCCTGGCCGGTCAATGGCTGGGCAGCGCCCGCACGCTGGTTCCCCGTCTCGCGGGCTGGTCTGGCATGTCGTACCGGGCCTTCGCGTGCGCGAGTCTGCCGACCGCCGCCGCCTGGGCGGCTACGCTCGTGAGCCTGAGCCGCTTCCTGGCTCCGGAGGTCATCCACCGCATCACCGGCCATCTCGCACTCGCCGGCCCGTCGGCGGTCGCCCTGCTGCTGCTCGCCTTCTGGCTGCGACACCGCAGGCAGGCTCGCCAGGCAGGCCGGTAACGCCGCCGCGCCCGGTCAGCGGGGTGGGTCGGCCGAGTCGTGGGCGGGCAGGGGCAGGGGCCGGTCGGTGAGGAAGGCCTGGAGAAGCCTGGTGTAGGTGGCGGGCTGGTCGCCCGCGATGGCGTGTCCCGC
Source organism: Nonomuraea sp. NPDC052129 (assembly GCF_040680095.1). Classification (NCBI taxonomy): domain Bacteria; kingdom Bacillati; phylum Actinomycetota; class Actinomycetes; order Streptosporangiales; family Streptosporangiaceae; genus Nonomuraea; species Nonomuraea sp. NPDC052129. The sequence continues at coordinate 227,220 of NZ_JBFAVX010000014.1, forward strand.
CCCCGCGATGGGCACGAGCGTCGAGCCAGGCAGCGTACGCCGATACTCGTACGTGCTCTCCCAGGGAATGAAGTCGCAGCTACCACGCATGATCAGCGCCTTCGTCCCGATCCGCCGAAGCTTGGGCCGGGGGTCGGGGACCTGGCGGAAGTCGTCGCTGGTGACCTGGTTGACGTAGAAGCCCTGGCGGTTGTGATGGGGCTCGCGTGAGGGAGTGCCGGGGCACGAGCCGGTGTCCTTGCTCACCAGAGCGAGTTCGTGGAAGCGCTCGTCCGCCTCCTGATCGCCGAGCAGGGCGTGCGCGGCCTCGGGGTTGATGCCCAGCAGGAGGAACGTGGTGAGCATCCGCGGTGATTCGGTCAGTTCGTCGTGGCGTTCCCGCTGCGCCGGAGTGAGTAGCTGCGAGAGATCGCGGTCGGGGTTGGCGCCCGGCCAGAGCGTGCCCGGCGAGGTGAAGACCACCTTGGCCACGTTACCGGGATGAGCGGCCAGGTATTGGGCCGCGAGCGACCCGCCCCACGACTGGCCGACGATGATGACCTTGTCCGCGCCGATGACGCGGCGGATCGCTTCGAGATCGGCGACGTGCCGGGCGACGGTGTAGCCCGTGACGTCGTCAAGCCTGGTGGAGCGTCCCGCGCCGAGCTGATCGTAGGCGTACACGTCGAAACCCGCCGCCGCCAGGGCCTCGCCACCCACCGGTATCCCCTCTCCTGGCGTACCTGGGCCGCCGTGGAGGAAGATCACTGGTGTCGGGCGGGGCTTGCCGGCCGCGGCGGCGTGGACGTACGCGATCCTGGACCCGGTCGGCAGATCCCAGAAACGGACGCCTTCGGGAGCCGGGGCGGTGCTCGGGACCGGGCCTGGCCGGAAGACGGTGGCCGCCGCGAGCCCGGCGATGACGGCCGTCAAGCCGATGGCGGCCAGCAGCGCGACCATCCGGCTCCGGCGCGCGCCGAGCAGCTTGAGCGCCGGAGCGGCGAGCAGGAAACCGGTGCCGGCCATCGTCACCAGCCCAGCGGCCGCAAGTATCGGGATATGTGCGCTTATGGCGGCGGTGGCGAGGAAGCCGGCGGCCCCGGCGGGCGGCGCCACCACAAGAGCGGCCAAGAGGAGAGCGCCTCCGAGGAGGCGGCGCGGAAAGGTTCGGGCCATGGAGATCACGCTAGGAGCGGGAAAAGGCCGCTCCCTGGCCCTTCAGAACCGTTTTTCACCCGCCGGAACCCCGCTTCCCGGCGGATACCGCCCCCGCTTCCCGGCGGATGCCACCCAGGCTTCCGAGCAGGTGGTTCAGACAGCTCCCGGCCGTAGCGGGACCCGCCTCCTGGTCAGGTCCTGGGTCAGACGACTCCCGGCCGTACCAGGCCCGTCTCGTAGGCCACGATCGTGGCCTGAACCCGGTCGCGCACGCCGAGCTTGCCGAGTACGGCGGCGACGTGGTCCTTCACGGTCGCGGGGCTGAGGCCGAGCGCGAGCGCGACTTCGGCGTTGGTCAGGCCGCGCGCCACCCGCAGGAGCACCTCCGTCTCGCGGGGGGTGAGAACGGACAGCCGCCCGGCGTCGGCCGGACCCGGGCTGGTGGCGAAATGGTCGATCAGCCGCCGGGTCACGACCGGATCCAGCAGCGCGTCGCCTCCCGCGGCCACGCGTACCGCGTCGATCACCCGCTCGGGGTCGGTGTCCTTCAGCAGGAATCCGGCGGCACCGGCGCGCAAGGCCGCGAACACATAGTCGTCGAGATTGAACGTGGTCAGGACGACGACCCGCGTCGCCGGAACCTCGGCGGTGATCCTGGTGGTGGCGGCCAGTCCGTTCATGCCCGGCATCCGGATGTCCATGAGCGCGACGTCGGGTCGGAGCGCGGTCACGAGGGCCACGGCCGCTTCCCCGTCGGCCGCCTGGCCGACCACGGTCAGGTCCGGCTCGGCGTCCAGGAAGGCGCTGATCCCCGCCCGGACCACGGCCTGGTCGTCGGCGACCACCACTCTGATCATGTGAGGGACACCTCCGGCAGCCACACCTGTGCCGAGCCGTCGTCGGCGACGATGAGCGTACCGTCCGCGGCGTCCACCAGCGCGCGCAGTCGCCCCCCGCTCGTCGGTGACTGACCGGACACCGTGACGCCCCCGTCGAGGAAGGTCACGGCGACGGCCGCGCCCTCGGCGAGCAGTTCCCTCGCGACCTGATAGGCGGTGACCTCGACGGCCGGCGGCAGCGGCCTGCGGAGCCCGACGTAGCGGGCCGCGCCACCGCGTCGCGCGGTCAGGACGGCGATGCCGCTCACCGTGTGCGGCGGCTCGTCGCCATCGTCCCGCTCCTGCTCCATGAGCTCCCGCAGAGCGGCCAACCCGGCTCGGGCTTCGGCGAGCACGACGTCCAACCGCCCCGCCTCGGCTCCGTCGACCACCCGCTGCGCGTGCCGACGTGCCGTACGACGCAACCCACCGACGATTCGCCGCCGCTCGGCCGCCGCCGCCACGGCCGCCGCGCGTTCGAGCAGGTCCCGCTCCCGCGCGACCGCCGTCCTGCGCCGTCTGCGGCGCGCCGCGACGAACCTCCCCAAGCCCCAGGCCGCCACAGCCGGTACGGCCAGCATGGCAGTCAGCACCAGCCACGCGGCCGGCCGATCGCCCGTGATGCCGTCCCCGCTGACGAGTGCCAAGCCGCCGACCCCGGCCATCACGATCGGCGCGGGCCAGTCCCGGGATTGTGTACGGGCGCCGATCGCGTACAGGAGCGCCAGCTCCATCCAGCAGCACCACAGGAACATGTCGCTGACCGGCGGCCCCGCCCACCCTGCCAGGTCGAGACACAGCCAGACCAGGACGGAGACCAGCGTGACCGCCAGGCCGCGGCGGGACGCGTTCGTCCTCCACCCCAGGGGCAGCGCGTGCAGGGCGAACAGCAGCGCCAGCAGCAGGCCGGGGAGGGGTGTGGCGAAGGGGTCGAGGTCATCGCCCGGCAGCAGGTTCGCGCCCAGCGTCAGCGCGATCGCCAGGACGACCAGCGCTCCGTCGAGCGCCCTGGACCCCCGCCAATCGGCCATCCGCCTCGCCCTGGCCATGCCCGGCTCATCTGTCGCCGCATCTGTCGCCGCCTTCATGCGACGTCTCAGCCGTGGTCGCGCATGGCTCACTCGTCGCGTCGGAGCGGACGGGTCCAGGGGGAGGTCGGCCCGCACCTCCCAGCCACCGTCCTTGAGCCCTTCCGAAAACGTGCCGTCCCTGGGCCCTGCCGAGAACGTGCCGTCCTTGGGCCCTGCCGACAACGTGCCGTCCTTGGGCCCTGCCGAGAACGTGCCGCCGACGGAATGTACGGCGGAGCGCAGTCCGGCCAGCCCGTTGCCCGTCCCGAGGTCAGAGGCCGCCGCGTCACCACCCTCGTCGGTGACCGTGACGACCAGGTGTCCGGCCAGGATGTCGAGCCGAACCCGGGAGGCACCCGCGGCATATCGGGTCGCGTTCGTCAGCGCCTCGCGGACCACCCGGTAGGCGATGGAGATGACTTCCGGAGGCGCGCTGATGGCGGTGCGCCGATAGTCGAGGCCGATGTGCTCGGCGACGAGTACGTCGATGTCCTGCATGGTCATGGGTTCGACGGCAGCCATGGGTCCGCCGGCCTCGGCGAGGCGATCGAGCTCCGTCACGGCCCGACGCCCGGCCTCCGCGAGACGGTCCAGCTCCGTCACGGCCCGACGCCCGGCCTCCGCGAGACGGTCCAGCTCCGTCACAGCCTGACGCCCGGCCTCCGCGGCGTGCCGGGTGGCGGCGGCGGCGAGTTCGGGATCGGTGAGCCGCGTGGCGGTGGCGGCCGACACCACGATGCCGGTGAGCCGATGCGCGGCCACGTCATGTAACTCCGCGATCAGCCGCCGCCGTTCCGCACCGGCGGCGAGTCGAGGCACTGACGCCGAGCCCGCGTGATAGGCCGAGCCGGCCGATCGGCCGGCTCGGCTGCGCCGTCGCGACCTCCCCATGACCCAGACCACCGCCGCCATCGCGGCCGCCTGGAACGCGACCCCGGCGACGATCTTCGCCCCCGCGCCGGCAGCGAGCGTCAGCGCGGCACCGGCCAGCGTGACGGCGCAGGCCCCGACCGCGGCGACCCCAGCCGTACGATGCAGGGACAGCGCGTAGAGCGCCACCATCACGGTGACCACCCCTGACAGGACGCCACCGCCACCTGCGCTGATGCTCGGTACCGCTGCCGCGAGCGTGCCCCCGAAGGCCCACACCGGCGCGATCCGGCGAAAGACGAGGGCGACGCAGGCGGCACCCGAACCCAGCATCGCGTACGTGGTCGCGAGAGGACTGTCCGCCGCGAGCGGCGACCCCGGCTCAGCCACCCACGTGAGCGCCGCCGGTAAGCGATGCGACACCGTCAGCGCCATCAGCGCGACGGCCAGGATCCCCGGCAGCAGCACGTCCCGCCACTCCGGCCGACCATCTCCCACAACGGCCCAGCCTACGATCTCGGCCGGCCCGAGGCGGCGGGCAGGCCGGCGCGAGGCAGCGCGTCTTCGAAGAACGGGACGACCATCGACCCGGGCGACAACACGATGGTGAACGGGGTGATCCGTGACGTCTGCATCACCGGCTCCGGCGGCGCGGGCGTCAAGGTGCTCGACCCGGCGGGCGTCAAGGTGCTCGACCCGGCGGGCGTCAAGGTGCTCGACCCGGCGGGCGGCGTGATCAGCCCGCGCGCGGCCTGCGTTCGGCCGGAGGGAGCAGGAGCACCTCCAGCGCCCGCGCGCAGGCCCGCGTGTGCGCGACGAACCAGCCGATCCGCGCGTCGCTCATGACCAGCGGCGTGGAGCGCACGGCCAGCGCGTAACGGACGTGGTCGAGCCTGTCGAGCACCGGCACCGCGACCGTGCGGATCCCGTCGCCCGATTCCCCGTCGTTGAGCGCGTACCCGGCCTCGCGTACCCGGTCCAGCTCGGCGCGCAGCTCGCCGTGGTCCACGATCGTGCGGCCGGTCAGCGCCGGCAGGGGCCCGAGCGCCGCCAGGTCCGCCTTCCCCTCCGGGTCCCAGGCCAGCAGGACCTTGCCCAGCGCCGTGGAGTGCAGCGGGCGGCGCAGGCCGATGCCGCTGTCGCGGTTGAGCGAGCCGCCGCTCAGGATGACCGCGAGCCTGTCGTTGCGGACGGCCAGGTCCACGGTGGCGGAGGTGATACGGGCCAGCTCGGCCAGCTCGGGCGTGATCCGGTGCAGGCCGCGCCGGTGAAAGGAGAGCTGCCCCAGTTCCGTGATCGACGGCCCGAGCCGGTAGCGGCCCGTCCGCGCCTCCTGCTCCAGGAAACCCGCGCCGGTCAGGGTCTTGGCCAGGCGGTGCGCGGTGGAGGTGGGCAGCTCCATCCTGCGGGACAGGTCGGACAGGCTGAGCGAGACGTCCCCGCCGCCGAAGCAGTCGAGCATGCCGATCGCCCTGTGTACGGACTGGACGCCGCCTTCTGCTGCCATGCGGGAAACTCCGTCTTCCGAGTAGGGAGAGCAGGGACCAGGTGAGAGCCGGTCCGGCCGGAAACGCTTCCCGCATCGCGGGACATTCTTTGCATTTCCTACCAATTTACTAGCAAACTCTCTCCCATGACCACCACCGCACTCGACACCCTCTGGTTCACCCGCTGTCCGGTGCCCACCGCCACGGGTATCGCGGCGGACCAAGGCTGGCTGGCCAGGGAGTTCGCCGGCGACGGGATCGAGGTCCGGTCCCTCCAGGACGACTCTCCCGACGTCCCCCGCGAGACGCACTACACCCACGCCCTGACCGGCCTGTTCCGCGAGGGCGGCAACGTGCCCGCGCTCTGGGCGCGCTCGCGCGGCGAGGCCACCCGGCTCATCGGGCTCACCTGGATCGAGGAGCGGCAGGCCATCCTGGTCCGTTCCGGCACCGACCTGGAACACCCCGGGCAGCTCAAGGGCCTGCGGCTGGCCATTCCCCGGCACCGCATCGCGATCGACTTCTGGCGGGCCATGGCCCTGCACGGCTTCCACGGCGCCCTGAGGCTGGCCGGGCTCGGGCTCGGCGACGCCGAGCCGGTGGACGTCGAGGCCGAGCCGGGCGGCGGCCAATGGGAGGCCGAGCTGGCCGCGCTGGCCGCCGGCGAGGTGGACGCGGTCTACGTCAAGGGCGCTCTCGCCGTCGAGGCCGCCCTGCGCCACGGCGTGGAGGTCGGCATCGACCTCGACCAGGTGCCGGACCGGCGGGCGCGGGTCAACAACGGCACGCCACGGCCGATCACCGTGCACCAGCGGCTGCTGGACGAGCATCCCGACGTGGTCGCCCGCTTCCTCGGCGTCCTGGTACGCGCGGCCGACTGGGCCGCCCAGCACCCGGCGGAGGTGGCCAGGATCCTCGGCGCCGAGACCGGCGCGGGCGCGACGGGCGTGACCGCCGCCTACGTCCCCGGCGCCTCGCTGCACCTCAGTCTGTCGCCCGAACGCCTCGACCTGCTGGCCCGGCAGGAACGCTTCCTGCGCGCCCACGGCTTCCTCGAATCGCCCGTTGACGTCGCGGCCTGGGCCGATCACACCCCGCTGCAAGGAGTCACCCATGCGTAAGTTGCTGCTCGCCCTCCCCCTCGTCCTCCTGGCCGCGGCCTGTGGCAGCACCGACGCCGCCGCGGGCCCCGAGCAGCTGGTGGTCAGAATCTCGGACCCGGGCAACAGCGGCTTCCTGGCCGTCGCGAAGAAGGACGGCAGTCTGGACGCCGCCCTGGCCAAGGTCAACGCCAAGGTCAAGTGGGCCGGCGACTTCTCCGTCTTCGCCCCGGCCGCCCAGGCCATCAACGCCAGCTCGCTCGACATCGCCACCGGCTCGATCACCTCCGGCGTCACCGCGCTGGCCGTCAAGCCCAGCTTCAAGATCTTCGCCACCGTGCCGCCCGACCTCGCCGGCGAGGGAATCGTGGTCAAGAACGGCTCCCCGATCAAGTCGGTCGCGGACCTGGCCGGGCGCAGCGTGGCCGTCGGGCACGGCGGCACCAGCGAGTACCTGCTGCTCAAGGCGCTGCAGACCTTCGAGGTGCCGGTGGACAAGGTCAAGCGCGTCTACCTGCCGCCGCCGCAGACGGCACCGGTCTTCGGTTCGGGCAAGGTGGACGGCTGGTCGACGTTCTCCACCTTCCTCATCCCCGCCGTCACCGACCTGGACGCCCGGATCCTGGCCGACGGCGAGGCGATCAAGTCCGACAACTACGTGATCTACGTGGCCGCCAAGAAGCTGCTCGACGAGCATCCCGAGGTGGTCAAGGCGCTGTTCGAGTTCATCAAGGAGGGCAGCGCGAAGGAGATCGCCGACCCGGCGGCGTACCTGAACGTCTTCACCCAGGCGGGCCCGCAGGCCGTACAGGGCAAGCAGAAGGACCTGGTGGTCGACATCCAGAAGAAGGGCAAGCCCGCCCAGGCGGTCACCCCAGCCGAGATCGCGAAATATCAGGACGTCGCGAAGTTCTTCCTCGACCAGAAGGTGCTCACCGCGCCGCTGGACGTCTCCCAGCACGTCGTTGACGTGACCAAGCTCGGCGACTCGACCAAGCAAGGGAACGCGGCCGAGCTCGAGAACACGACCAAGGACAGCGCGGCCAAGGACAGCGCGGCCAAGGACGCCGCGTCATGACCGCGCAGACCCTCGTGGCGGGGCTGGTCGCGCCGGATCCGCCCCGCTCGGCCGGTCGCCACCCCGCGGCGACGTTCGCGCTGCGGGCCATCGGCCCGGTCCTGCTGCTGGTGGCCTGGTACGCGGCCACGGCCTCCGGCGCCCTCACCAAGGACGTGCTCGCCGGTCCCCAGGACGTCATCAAGACCTTCGGCGAGCTGTGGGCGGACGGCCAGCTCCCGGAGGCGCTACGCGTCTCCATCACCCGGGCCGGCCTCGGCCTGGTGCTGGGCGCCTCCACCGGCCTGCTGCTCGGCGTCGTCTCCGGCTTCACCCGGCTCGGCGAGGAACTCCTTGACTCCTCGATACAGGCGCTGCGCGCCATCCCCTTCCTGGCGCTGACCTCGCTGTTCATCGTCTGGTTCGGGATCGAGGAGGCGTCCAAGATCCTGCTGATCGGGGTGGCCTGCACCTTCCCCATGTACGTCAACGTCTCCAGCGGCGTACGCAACGTGGACCGCAAGGTCGTCGAGGCGGCCCGCTCGTTCGGCCTCGGCCGGCTCGCGATCGCGCGCGAGGTCGTGCTGCCGGGCGCGCTGCCGTCGGTCTTCGCCGGGCTGCGCCTGGCCACCACGCTCAGCGTGATCGCGTTGATCGCCGCCGAGGAGATCAACGTGACGGCCGGGCTCGGGTATCTGATGGCCCGGGCCACCGACTACCTGCGCACCGACATCCTGGCGCTGTGCGTGCTGCTGTACGCGGTGATCGGGCTGCTGGCCGACCTGACGCTGCGGGGGGCCGAACGGGTGCTGATGCCCTGGCGCAAGGCGGTGACGATCCGATGAGCCTGGCCGTACGGACAACGGGGCTGCGCAAGGTCTTCGGCGACCGCGCGGTGCTCGATGGGGTGGACCTGGACGTGCGGCGCGGCGAGTTCCTGGCGCTGCTCGGCGCGAGCGGCACGGGCAAGACGACGCTGCTGCGCATCCTGGCCGGGCTGGACGCCGCCACCGGCGGGAGCGTGCTGGTGCCGCCGGTGCGCACGGTCGTCTTCCAGGAGCCGCGGCTCATCCCGTCGAAGCGGGCGCTGGCCAACGTGATCATCGGCCAGGGTCGTTCCGCGCGGGCCAAGGGTCTGGCGGCGCTCGCGGAAGTGGGTTTGAGCCGGCACGCCGACGCCTGGCCGGCGACGCTGTCCGGTGGCGAGGCCCAGCGCGTCGCGCTCGCCCGGGCGCTGGTCCGCGAGCCGGAGCTGCTCCTGCTGGACGAGCCGTTCGCCGCGCTGGACGCGCTCACCCGGCTGCACATGCAGGACCTGATCGCCGAACTGTGCGCCCGGCACCGCCCGGCCGTGGTGCTGGTCACGCACGACGTCGAGGAGGCGATCCTGCTCGCCGACCGGATCGCGGTGCTGCGCGAGGGCAGGTTCGTCACGGATCTGCGGGTCGGCATCGACCGTCCGCGCGACCGTACGGACCCCGACTTCGTCGAGTTGCGCCGCAAGCTGCTCACCGACCTCGGCGTGGACACCCACGCGGGGGCGCCGCGCGAAGAGGTGCGGGCGCCGTGACGAGCGTGTGGATCGACGAGAACGCGCCCGCGCTGACCGGGCTCGGCTTCAACGTCGAGTACGACGCGCTGCCCGGCCTGTCCCAGCGGGCGGGTGTCGTCGAACACGAGCCCGTCACCTTCGAGGGCGACGCGTACGCCCCCTCCTACGGCCCGGGACACGGATGCGGGCACAACGCCCTGGCGGCGGCGTCGGTCGGCGCGGCCATCGCCGCCGCCAGGATCCTCCACGACCGCGCGACGATCAAGGTGTTCGCCTCCACGGGCGAGGAGCAGCTCGTCGGCAAGGCGTACGCGGTGCGCGAAGGCGCGTACGACGGCCTCGACGCCTTCCTCGACTGGCACCCCGCCCCCGTCACCGGGACGGGCTGGGACGTCACCAGTGCGCTGTACTCGGCCACGTTCTCCTTCCTCGGCTCCCCCGGCCACGGCTCGAACCCGCTGGGCACCCGCAGCGGCCTCGACGGCGTGCTCCTGCTGACCGGCATGATCGAGCGGCTGCGCGCGGGCAACGTCGCCCCGTCGGGCCGGATCAGCTACGCGATCGGCGGTGGCGGCGCCCCCAACGTCACCCCTGACCTGCAGACGCTGTGGGTCTATGTCCGCGAGTCCACCCACGAGCGGGCCAGAACGCTCTACGACAAGGTCGTGGCCTGCGCCACGGCCGCCGCCACCGCCAGCCAGACCCGGCTGGAGCACCGCCTGGTGACGGCGATCAGGGAGTCCCGCTCGGCGTGCCGCTGCACTCGTGGGCGGCCACGGCCTCGACCGGCACCGCGATCGCCCACGCCGGGCTGCTGGCCGCCGCCCGCTACCTGGCCGCGGCGGCCGTCACGCTGGTCGAGCAGCCCGAGACGCTGGCGGCGGTCCGCCAGGAGTTCGCCACCCGTGAACGGGGGCGCGACCCGCTGCCCGCCGGGGCGGAGCCTCCGTACCACCTGCCGCCACCCGCGTTCCTCGAAGAGACAGGGCAGTCGGCGCGCCCGGTCAGGACGCCGCCCGTCTCCACCGAACTCCTAGGAAAGATGTGACATGACCGCCCTGTTCATCTCCGGCAGCCAGTCCACCCTGCGGGCGGTGGCGTGATGACGCGCTTTCACGTGATCCTCCCCACCAGAAGTCCCGCCCGCGCGGAACTGCCCGCGTTCGTCACCGACGTACGGCCCGCGCCCACCGATCCGGCCGGGCGGATCGCCGTGGCCGCGGACCTGGCGGGGCTGGCGGGGGCGCTGGTGCCGTTCGACCCCGGCGGGCAGGAGTCGCTGACCGTCGCGGCCAACGTCCTGCGCCGCACCCGGCACCTGCGGGTGGTCGCCGAGTTCCACGCCGCCGTCGCCACCCCCGTCTACGCGGCCAAGGTCTCGGCCTCCCTGCAGCGCTTCACCGCGGGCCGCCTGGGCTGGCGGCTCGCGGTGGACCTGGACCCGGCCGTGGCCAGGGCGCAGGGCGACTTCCTGACCGGCGCCGACCGGTACGCCCGCGCCGAGGAGTTCCTGACCGTCGCCAAAGGCGTCTGGCGCGGCTCCTTCGACTTCCACGGCGACTTCTACGAGGTCATCGAGGGCGGTTTCGGACTGCCGCTGTCGGCGCCGCCCTTCCCCGAGGTACAGCTGTCGGGCACCTCTCCCGAGGCCCTGGCCCTGTCGCGGCGGCACGCGGACGTGCACGTCTTCGCCGAGGGCGACGACCTGGACGCCCTCGTCCCCGAGCTGCCCGGCCTGCGGTACGGCGTCCAGTTGTCCTCGCTCGACCACGCGGACGCGTACGCCGGGCGGGGCGTCACCGAGTTCTTCCTCCAGACCGAGGACGTCTATCGCCTCGGCGAGCACATGAAGGAGCGGGCTCTTGCCGGTTGACATCTACTGGCGCATCCACATGGAGGGCGACCAGTCCTCGCTGCGCCGCAGGGTCCGCAGCCGCGGCGGGTTCGCCCCCGGCGGCACCGCCCCGGGCACTCGGGACGGCCGGGACGACGGCTACACGCACGCCGACTACATGGCCGAGGTCGCGCGGGCGGCCGAGGAGTCCGGCTTCGTCGGCGGGCTGCTGCCCAACTTCCCGCACACCGACGATCCCTGGGCAGCCGCCGCGACACTGGCCCGCGAGACCACGTCGTACCGGTTCATGGTGGCCTTCCAGCCCGGATTCCTGCACCCGGTACAGGCGGCCAGGATGACGGCCACGCTGCAACGGGCGACCGGCGGCCGGGTCGTCTACAACGTCATCTCCGGTGGCGGCGGTCCAGCGCAGCTGTGGTGGGGCGACAAGGTCGACCACGACGAGCGCTACGCGCGTACCTCGGAGTTCCTCGACGTACTCAAGGGGGTCTGGGCGGGTGACCTCACCCACCACGGCCGCTTCTACCGTACGGAGCACGCCGGGCTGCCGGCGGAGCTGGCCGGGCAGCCGTTCCCGGAGATCTTCTTCTCCGGCTCCTCCCCCGCCGCCATCGCCGCCGCCGGACGGCACGCCGACTACTACCTGTCCTGGCTGGAGCCGTACGAGGCGCTGGCGGAGAAGTTCGCGGCCGTACGAGCGCACAGCGACACCCCGCCCAGGTTCGCCGTACGCGTGGACCTGCTCGCCCGCGAGAGCGAGGAGGAGGCGTGGGAGGAGATCGCGCACGGCTGGCGGGCCCGCGCCGTCGACCCGGAGCGCGCCCGCCAGGGCGGCGCGGGGCAGGGCGGCGCGGGGCAGGGCGGCGCGGGGCAGGGCGGCGCGGGGCAGGGCGGCGCGGGGCAGGGCGGCGCGGGGCAGGGTGACTCCGTCGGGGTGCGGCGCAGCCGCTCCTTCCTCGCCGAGGCCGGCGACGACCACCGCGCCCTGGAGGTCGCGCCGAACGTGTGGGGCGGGTTCAACGCGCTCCGCGACGGCCCCGCCTTCGGCCTGGTCGGGGACTACCACCAGGTGGCCGAACGCCTCGACCAGCTCCTCGACCTCGGCGTGGACGCCTTGATCCTGGCCGGGATCCCCCATCTCGAAGAGGCCCGCCGCGTGGGCCGCCACGTATTGCCCCTGTTGAAAGGACGTACCTCATGACCACCCGAGTCGGCTTCTTCCCGCAGAACAACACCCTGTGGGTGGCCCGCCACCGCGACCTGCTGCCCGACGTGGAGTGGGTGGGCCTGAACAGCCTGGGCAGGGGTGAGCGGGTCGATCCCACGAAGGCGCTCCCGTCCGCCCACGGCGACCACCTGTTCGACGGCGGGTACGACTTCATCGGCACCGGCTCCACTCCCCCGGTCACCGCCCAGGCCAAGGGGCACGACATCGTGTACGTGGCGATCTCGGGGCCGCGCGTCGAGAACGGCCGCCTGGTGGTCCGGGACGACTCGCCGATCGGCTCCGTGGCGGAGCTGAAGGGCAGGCGGGTCGCGCTCGGGCACGGTTCCTGGCAGACCACCCTGCTGCTGCTGGCGCTGGAGCGGGCCGGGCTCGGCTGGGGCGACATCGTCCCCGTGGACGCCTACGGCAACGCCACCGAGCTGCTGGTGAACGGCGACGTGGACGCCTGGGTGGGCTCCTACCCGTACCTGACGCCGGTCGAGTCGCGTACGAGGACGCTGGTGGAGACCGACGGCCTGTTCAGCCACCGCTCTCTTTGGTTCACCCGCCGCGACTTCGCGCTGGAGCGGCCCGACGAGCTGGCCAGGATCGTCACCGCTCTCCAGGGGGCCGACCGCTGGACCGAGGAGCACCCGCGCGAGGCGGCCGCCCTGTTCGACGGGGACCTCGACGCCTGGGAGCACGCCCTGCGTACCCGGCCCTGGGGTCTGCGCCCGGTGAGTGCGGAGTTCGTCACCGAGCAGCAGCATGCCGCCGACCTCTTCCACGCCAACGGGCTGATCGAGCGCGAGATCTCGGTCGCGGACGCCGTACTGCCCGAGATCGGCGACCTGGTGGCACGGACGCACTAGGTCCGCGACTATTCTCCGCTGCCAGGAATGACGAGGAGGAGGAACCATCGTGCCGCTACCCACGCAACCGCTGCGCAAGCTGGGTTTCCTGACGATCGGCCTGTTCGACGGTGACGACCCGCGCCCCGGCCACGAGTCGACGCTGCGGATCATCGAGCTGGGCGAGCAGTTGGGCTTCGACAGCGCATGGGTGCGGCACCGCCACCTCCAGTACGGCATCTCCTCCCCCGTCGCCGTCCTGGCGGCGGCCTCCCAGCGCACCACCCGCATCGAGCTGGGCACCGCGGTCATCCCCCTCGGCTGGGAGAACCCGCTGCGGCTCGCCGAAGACCTGGCCACGGTGGACATCCTGGCCGGCGGCCGGCTCAATCCAGGCGTCAGCGTCGGCCCGCCGCTCCACTATGACCAGGTCAAGGACGCGCTCCATCCCGGCACCGCCGACCAGGAGGACTTCAGTTACGAACGGGTCCGGCGGCTGCTGTCCTTCGTACGCGGCGAGCCGGCCACCGACTTCAGCGGCGTCGAGGGCTTCGAGGTCTTCTCCGATCGGGTCCAGCCCCACTCGCCCGGCCTGGGCACCCGCATGTGGTACGGCGGCGCCAGCCTCCGCTCGGCCACCTGGGCGGGCGAGCACGCCATGAACTTCCTGACCAGCAGCGTCGTGAAGGCCGAGGAGTCGGCGGACTTCGCCGAGATCCAGCTCTCCCACGTACGGGCGTTCCGCGCGCGGCACCCCGACGGCGAGCGGGCCCGCGTCTCCCAGGGCCTGGTCGTCATCCCCACGGACACGGCCACGCCGGAGCAGCGGGCCAGATACCAGGCCTACGCCGACAAGCGCACGCCCCGCACCGCCACACCGCAGGGGCCGGCCCGCATGATGTTCGCACCGGACCTCGTCGGCAGCTCCGCCGAGATCGCCGAGCGGCTGTACGCGCACGCCGCCTTCCGGGAGATCGACGAGGTGGCGTTCGCGCTGCCGTTCACCTTCGAGCACGAGGACTACGTGCAGATCCTCACCGACATGGCCACCCGGCTGGGGCCCGAGCTGGGCTGGCGACCCGCAGCGGACCGCGGCCCGGAGTGAGGCTAGACATCGAGGCTCTCCCGGCCGTGAGGTGAGTCCCAGGCGCCCTGGAACGGCTCCACGTCTATGCGCTTGACGTCCGCGCCGGGAGTGAAGGCGCTATGGCGGTAGGTGGAGAAGTCGGTGGTCTCGCGGAAGGCGGGGCGCTGGTAGAGGTCGCGGGCGTAGGCCCACAGGTGGGTGAAGTCGGTCAGCCCGCGCTCACTGATGCGGGCGCCGGGGTTGTCGGCGAGGTCGAAGCGGGCCAGGGTGACCCACAGCCGTACGTCGGCCTCAGTGATGGCGTCGCCCAAGAGGAAGCGGCGCTCGGTCAGGCGCTCGTCGAGGCGCTCGAACGCGGCGACGGTCTCGCCGCGTAGCTGCTCGTAAACCTCCTGCGTGGCCGCCCCCGCGATTTTGGGGGCCGCAGTGTTGACGTCGCGCAGGATCTCCTCGTTGAGCTCGTCGATCTCGGCGCGGGACTCGGCGGGGTAGAGCCGGACGGACGGGTCGGCCCATTCCGCGAACTCGGTGGCCAGGTCGAGGGTGATGTCGGGGTAGTGGTTGCTGACGATCCGGCCGCTCACGCGGTCCCAGAGAGTGGGGACCGAGATGTGGCCGGTGAAGCCGGGCTCGGTCCTCTCGTACGCCTGGGCGAGCAGCGTGAAACCGTTGACGGGGTCGGGGCCGCGACGCTCCCGGAAGGCCCAGCCGCGGGCGTCGCGCTCGTCGTCGACGTACGACAGCGACACCACGTCCTCAAGCCCCGCGAGCTTGCGGACGATGGCGGCGCGGTGCGCCCAGGGGCAGTGCCAAGCGTTGTAGATGTGGTAGCGGCCGGGCGCGGCCGGATAGCCGCTGGATCCGTCGGCAGTGATGCGCCCGTGGAAGGGGTAGAGCGCGCGAACTCCCTTGGGGGCGGCGTCGAGGCGGCCGGGGCCGTAGGGGCCATGGACCTGGACGTCCGCAGGGGTGGCGTAGGTCGGAGTGTGCTGTTTGGGGCCGCTCATGGGTGAGCCTCCAGGGTCGATCGCGCCGCTGCGGTAACAGGGCGGCATTTCATTAAATTCCTACCAACATTGCCGCTATGCCACACCGTTCAGCGGACCCGATGAGGTCCCCCGAGATGGCGCGGGCCGCCAGCCGAGCAGGGGTGCCAGCTCCTGAGCGCCGGCGGCGAGCAGCCGGACATGCTCGTCGAAGTCAGGCACGCCGGGGGCGAAGCTCACCAGCAGGTCGGTGATCTGCCGCAGCGCGGGATCGTCCGCCAGTTCGGCGGCCAGCTCCTGCGATGGGCCGAGCAGGGCGCGGTCGGCCTTCAGGTACTCCTCGACGCTGAGGCCCGCGACATCGCGCCGGGAGGACAGCCAGCTCTGCCAGCGGCGAGCACCGGGCGTGACCAGCCGGATGGCCTCCGCTCGGTCGGGGTGGGGATAGATGGCCCGGGAGACCTGCACCCGGGGCCGACCGGCCGCCGCGCGGTAGGCCGCGATCCACTCGGCCTGCTGCCGCTGTGCCTCGCGTACAGTGCTGCCCCGCCAGCCGGTGGCGCGGGAGAGCTGCAGCCCGTCACCGGCCCGGCCGGCGGCGGCCGCTGCCGCATGAGCCAGCTCCGGGTCGCCGGTGGTCGCCTGCCACAGCCGTCGCCGCACACCGGCCCCGGGCGGGTGGAGCGCCTCGCCGAGGCTGTTGAGCGCCACACCCTCCAGCACCTCGTGGAGCCGCGCGACCGAGGCGTCGAAGAGCCGGTGCCTGTCGGCCAGGTCCTTGCCGAACGCCTCCCACGCTCCGGGGAAGGGACCCGAACCCACCCCGAGCTCGAGCCGGCCGCCGCTGAGCTCGTCGAGCGTGGCCGCGTCCTCGGCGACCTTCAGGGGATCCTCCAGCGGGAGCACCAGCACGCCGGTGCCCAGCCGGATCCGGGTGGTGCGCTCGGCGATCGCGGCGAGCATGACCAGCGGCGCGGAGACGTGCTCATTGCCCTGCCGGAAGTGCCGGTGGATGACCCAGCCGGAGTCGTAGCCCAGTTCTTCGGCGGCCACGAACAGGTCGATCGCCTCCCGGTAGGCCCGCGCCGGCGGCAGGTCACTGTCGAGGTGCAGCAGGAAGCCCAGGCGAAACGGTCGGCCGTCCTCGACGCCGGCCCCTATCGACCCTGTCGTCTCGGAGTCCCTGACCCCAAAGTTCGTCATCTCAAAGCCTCAATCCGGTTCCGTGCACGCCGTGCTCGTCGATCAGTGCCAGCTCCTCCTCCGTCAGGGGCGGAAAATCGAGCCCCTTGACGTTGTGGTCCAGCTGCCACGTCGAGCTGGCCCCGATGAGCGCCGAAGTCACCTGCGGCTGCCGCAGCACCCACTGCAGCGCGAGTTGCGCCAGCGACTGGCCACGCCCTTCGGCGATCCGGTTGAGCGCGGTGGCCCGCTGCCGGTAGACGTCGTCGATGACATCGGGCGACAGGAATGTGCTGGTCCGCGCGCGAGCACCCGCCGGGATGCCGTCGAGGTACTTGTTCGTCAGCAGGCCCTGCGCCAGCGGCGAGTAGACGATCAGGCCGAACCCGTCCTCGGCGGCCAGCTTGAGCAGGCCGTTGAGCTCGGGCCGACGGTCGAAGATCGAATACCGCGGCTGGTGCGCCAGCAGCGGCACCCCCTCCCGACGCAGCAGCTCGGCCGCC
Source organism: Nonomuraea sp. NPDC052129 (assembly GCF_040680095.1). Lineage (NCBI taxonomy): Bacteria > Bacillati > Actinomycetota > Actinomycetes > Streptosporangiales > Streptosporangiaceae > Nonomuraea > Nonomuraea sp. NPDC052129. The sequence goes on from NZ_JBFAVX010000014.1 coordinate 244,042, forward strand.
TCGTGTGCCCGCTCGGGTGCGTAGTTGGACAGGCCCACGTAGAGCGCCTTGCCCTGTCGCACCGCGCTGACGAGGGCGCCGACGGTCTCCTCCAGCGGCGTGGTCAGGTCGGGGCTGTGGCTGTAGAAGATGTCGACGTAGTCGGTACCGAGGTCGCGCAGGCTGTGCTCCAGCGAGGTGAGCAGCGACTTGCGCGAGCCGCCCTTGTGGTATGGGCTGGGGCCGATGGGGTTGCCGGCCTTGGTGGAAAGAAGGAGTTCGTCCCGGTACGCGGCCAGGTCGCGCTTGAGCACCTTCCCGAAGAGCTGCTGCGCGGCACGGTGCGGAGGGCCGTACCGGTCGGCGTTGTCGAAGTGGGTGATGCCGAGGTCGAAGGCGTGCAGCACGATCTCGCGCTGGGTCTCGTACGGGTGGTCGGTGCCGAACTTCTGCCACAGGCCGAAGGAGACGGCCGGCAGGTCAAGGCCGGAGTTTCCAGCCCGCCGATACTCCAGGTTCTTGTAGCGATCTTCGGCCGCCGCGTAGGTCTGCTCGAAAGTTCCGTAGGTCATGACTGAACGCTCTCTGTGCGGTCGCGGCGGAGCGCGGCCGGCTGGAGCGACGGGGTGTCACGGCCGGTGTCGCGCTCGACGAAATGGGTGCCCGGATCGACGATCTCGTCGATCCGGTCGAGGATGTCCGCGCCGAGCTCGATGGTCGCCGCCTTGAGATAGCCCTCCAGGTGCTCGAACGTGCGCGGGCCGATGATCACGCTGCTGACGGCGGGGTGGTTGAGCGCGAATGCCAGGGCCAGGTCGACCAGCGTCAGCCCGCTGTCCTCCGCGAGCCGGGCCAGCGCGTCGGCGGCGGCCAGCTTGCGCCGGTTGCTGTCGAGGTCGATGTCGAACCGGCCGGGGATGAGCCCGGCGCGCGCCGACTCCGGCTGCTCGCCGCCGACGCGGTACTTTCCGGACAGCCAACCGGCGGCCAGCGGGCCGTAGCTCAGAACGCCGACGCCGTACTTCCGCGTGACGGGGAAGACCTCCCGTTCGGCGCTGCGGACAAGAAGGGAGTACGGCAACTGCTCGGTGTGCGGGGCGATCAACCCGTGCTTCTCGGCCAGCCAGTGCGCCTCGACGAGCTGGTGGGCCGGGAAGACCGAGGTGCCGTAGTAGCGGATCTTGCCCTGGCGGATCAGATCGTCCAGTGTCCGCAGCGTCTCCAGCAGGTCGGTGTGCGGGTCCGGACGATGCGCCTGGTAGAGGTCGAGGTGGTCGGTGCCGAGCCGGCGCAGGCTGTCCTCCACGGCGCGGATGATCCAGCGCCGGGAGTTGCCGGCGTGCTGGGGGTTGTCACCGATCTGCCCGTGGAACTTGGTGGCCAGGAAGAGGTCGTCACGGCGGCCCTTGATCGCCTTGGCGACGATCTCCTCCGACACGCCCTGAGCGTAGACGTCGGCGGTGTCGACCGCCGTGATGCCGGCGTCGAGGGCGGCGTGGATGATCCTGACGCTCTCGCCTTCCTCCTGCCACCGGCCGAAGTTCATGGTACCGAGAGTGAGGGGACTGAGCAGGACACCGGTGCGGCCCAGTATGCGGTCGACCTTGACGGTCATCGGATTCCTTTCAGCCGGCCACTCAAGGAGAGGCCGGTCTTTCGGTCGGGATTCTGGAAGAGGCTGCCGGTCTTTCGGCCGGGTGTCCTAGAAGAGGCCGGTCGTGGGCGGAGCCTCGCCGGTCAGGTGATAAGCGCCCGCGACCGCGGCCTTCCACTGCCTGGGGTTGTGGTTGGCGACCGTGCGAGCGTTGCGCCAGTGCCGATCGAAGCCGAGCTCGCGGTTGGTGATGGAGCCTCCCGCGACGTCGAAGAGCAGTTCGGCGGCCCGCAGCGCGGACTCGATGGCGATCACGCCGGTCTGCCCCACGGTGACCGCGGCCTCCGCACCGGCGCTACGCGCTTGCGCGCCGGTCAGGCCACGTACGCTCTCCAGCGCTTCGGCGGCGAGCAGCACCACCGACCGGGCGGCCTGGGCCCGTGCGGCGATCTCTCCCACGGTCTCGCGCACATACGGGTCCTCGACGCTCCTGTCCGCCGTACTGTGCTTGATCGGCCGGGCCTTCTCACGGGCGAACCAGATCGCGTCGTCGAGCGCCGCGGCGGCGATGCCCGCCTCGACCGCCGCCAGGTAGAGCTGGGCGAACGAGCCCAGCCACGGGTTTTCCAGCAGGGAGTTGTCGCGGGCTACGACCTCGCTCTCGCGGACGCGCACGTTGACCAGCCGCGTGGTGCCGCTCGCGGTCAGCCGCTGGCCGATCGCGTCGAAGTCGTCGAGCCGCTGTATGCCCTGACGATCCACCGGCACCGTGAAGCCGAGCACGGTGCCGTCCTCCTTCTTGGCCAGGCCCGAGAACCACGAGGCGTACAGAGCGCCCGTCGAGTAGTACTTCTCGCCGTCGATGACGTACCCGTCACCGTCACGCCGGATGGTGGTGTTGACGGACCCGTTGGCGCCGCCGGTGCGCTCGTTGGCGGTGCCGGCGAACAGGTCGCCGTCGCGCAGCCGCCGCAGGGTCAGCGCCCGGTGGGGCAGGTCGCGCCGGCTCGCCACCTGATTGGCGGTGAGGAAGCTGCTGCGCAGCGCCTGCGCCACGTTGGAGTCGGCCCGGGCGATGGCGATGACCAGGTCGATCACGTCTCGCACCGAGCCACCGGCGCCGCCGTCCTCCCTGGTGATGCCGACCAGCGTGATGCGCTGCTCGGCGAGCGCCCGGACGTCGTCGAACGCGTAGTCGCGGGCGAGCTCCCGCGCACGGGCTCCGGCGCGCAGGCGCCGCAGGATGGGTACGACGGCCGCGCGAATGCCTTCGACGGTGTACCCGACTCCCGCGGGAGTCTCCGGCACGGTGGCGTCCGACACGGTCGGCCCCGGAACGATGGCGCCTTCGAGGCCGACGCGCTCGGCGGTCATGCCGCCACCGCCATGAGCTCGGGCAGGCCCAGTGCGGACCGCAGGGTGGAGTGCGCGGATGTGGGATGCGCGGAGCCGACGGCCGTCAGCCTCGGAACCAGCGCCCGCAACGCGGTGAGCACCGCCGCGGCGCCGCCCGTGAGCACCAGCTCGAATCCGTCCAGCCGGTGCTCCGCGGCCCAGGCGAGAAGCTCGGCCGGGTCGTCGAGGGCGGCCTCGACCCGGCCGAGCAGTGCGACATCCTCCCGGGACCGGCCGGCTGCCCGCAACGCCTTCGCCAGCGCGGCGTCCGCACCGGCGGCACGCTCCCGATCCACCACGACGACGTCTGCCGACTCAGCGACCGCCGTGGCGTCGAGAACTCCCAGGTCGGCGACGACGACCGGGCGTCCTTGCACCGACGACGGCCCGTCCAGCGGCCCGGCGACCCGGTAGAAGGCGCCCTCGTGGCTGATCGGCTTGATGTGCGACTCCCGCACCACGATCCCGGCCTCCTGATCGCCGATCAGCGCCGTACGCGGGAAGGACTCCCACAACCGGGTCAGCACGTGGGCGTACTCCCTCCAGCGCTGGACCGGGTCGGACGCGCCGGGGTCAGGAGCGGTCGCCTCACTCACCTCATCGCCCCCGCCCGCCCGCAGCGCGACGCCGGCCCGGCCGCCGGTGGCCCGGTCAAGGGAGAGCACCCTGCGCGCGGCGTTGTACGGCGCGTTGTGGCTGGTCGGTACCTCGGCTACATAGCCGATGCCACCGTGGACGCCGGCGAGGTAGGCGCCCACCACGGTCGGGTCGAGCGTGCGACCCGTGGCCCCATCGTCAGCTGAACCGTCGGCGAGCCGGATCGCCGCGACCCCGAACTCTTCGGCCACCGCCGCGATGACCACGGCGTCGGCGAGTGACACCAGCGCCGGGCCGGTCGGTGCCCCGACCGCGAGGGCGAGTTGGATGGTTGTGCTCATGAAAAGATCACCTTCGGTTGTGGAACAGGTCAGCGAGCCGCTTCAAGGGGACGGCCCTGGTAGGCCCCGGCCGGCGCCGTGGGCAGGCCGAGCCCGAGGTGGTCGCGCAGGGTCGTCCCGTCGTACTCGGTCCGGAACAGGCCACGACGCCGCAGCTCGGGAAGCACCTGGTCGGCGAAGTCGGCGAACCCCGACGGCAGCACGTCGGGCATCACGTTGAAGCCGTCCGCGGCCCCCTCGCGGTACCACCGCTCCATGTCGTCGGCGATCTGCTCCGGCGTGCCCACGACGATCCGGTGGCCACCGCCGCCGGACAGCTTCTTGAGCAACTGACCGAGTGTCGGCCGCTCCGTGTCGATGATCGCCTTGACGACCCGGTAGAAGGTCTGTGAACCACCGGCCTCGTCGGGATCGACGAGGAGCTCGGCCGGGATCGGCTCGTCATAGGGCAGCCCGTCGAGGGAGATCCCGAGCTGGGCGGCCAGCCGGCCGCGGGCATAGGCGTCGGGCAGGATCTCGTCCAGCAGTTCGCGCCGGGCCTTGGCCTCGGCCTCAGTGCCGCCTACGACGGTGGACAGTCCGGGCAGGACGACGATCTCGTCGGGGCGTCGCCCGAACTCGGCCGCGCCGGCGCGGATCTCGGTGCGGAACGCGCGGGCGTGGTCGAGATCCTGGTCGGCGGAGAAGATCACCTCTCCGATCCGCGAGGCCAGCCGGCGGCCGTCGCTGGAGCCACCGGCCTGGACCACGACCGGTCTGCCCTGCGGGGAGACGAGCTCGGTCCGGCCCGCCCAGCCGGTGACGACCTGCTCGGTGAACTCGGCGGCGCGGTGGTAGCGTAGCGCGTGCTCGGGCTCGCCGGTCCGGCCGAAGTTGCGCGCCGCCACGGGCCCGGCGGTGGTCACCACGTTCCAGCCGAAGCGGCCCCCGCTGATGTGGTCGAGGTCGCCGAGCCGGCGCGCGAGCTCCACCGGGTCGTTGTAGGACGACGACAACGTCCCGATCAGCCCGATCCGCTCGGTCTGGGCGGCGATCCGCGCCAGTACCGTCGTGGGCTCCAGGTTGTTGGCGGTGCGGTGTCTGATGTTCGGGTCGAGCGACGGGCCGTCCGCCAGGAAGACCGCGTCGAGCTTGGCCTCCTCGGCTTTCCGCGCGATCGAGGTGTAGTGCTCGATCGTGTAGCTGGCGGTGCCGTCGGTGCCCGGGAACCGCCACGAGCCGCCGAAGACGCCCGCGTTGAGGATGTTGACGTTGATGTGCAGCACGATCTCTCCCTGACGTGCGACCTACCGTGCGACTTGACCTGCGACTTGATGCGCCACTTGATGCGCGCCTTGATGTGCGAGGGCGAGCCGGGCTCCCGGGATCGCCTCCAGCAGCTCCCGGGTGTACGGGTGCCGCGGTGCGTGGAACACCTGCTCCACGGGACCGGTCTCGACCACGGCGCCGTTCTTCATCACCGTGACGTCGTCGGCGATGAGGCGTACGACGCCGAGGTCGTGGGTGACGAACACGTAGCTGAGCCCGAACTCCGCCTGCAGATCGACCAGTAACCGCAGGATCTGGGCCTGGACCGACACATCGAGCGCGCTCACCGCCTCGTCGAGTACGACGATCTCGGGGTTGAGCGCGAGCGCCCGCGCGATCGCCACCCGCTGCCGCTGACCGCCGGACAGCTGGCTCGGGAGCCGATCCAGGTAGCTCTCGTCCAGTGCCACCGCGTTCAGCAGCTCCACCACCCGGGCCGTCCGCTCCTGCCCGAAGGCGCGCAACGGCTCTGCGATGATCTTGCCCACCGTGAACCTCGGGTCGAGCGAGGTGAACGGGTTCTGGAACACGAACTGCAGGTCCCGGCGGAGCTCCCGCAACTCCCTGTGCCGCAGGCCGGTCAGCTCCCGGTCGCCGACGTGCACCGTGCCGCTGTCGGCGGAGGTGAAGCGGACCAGGATGCTCGCCAGCGTGGACTTGCCCGCTCCCGACTCGCCGACGATGGCGTGCGTGGTGCCCCTGCGTACGACCAGGTCGGCGCCGTCCAGTGCGCGCAGCTCACGCCGCCCGCCCCGGCCGCGCAGGTGGTAGGTCTTGGTGAGCGCGTGTGCCCGCAGCGCCACCGGCGCGGCGTCGAGGACCGGCCGCGGGCCTGACCTCGGCTCCAGCCGACCGGCGTGCCGCGCGGGAGCCGCGTCGAGCAGCCGGCGTGTGTAGTCGTCGGTGGCGTTCTCCAGCACCTGGCGTACCGGGCCCTCCTCCACGATCTCGCCGTCGCGCATGACCAGGATCCGGTCGGAGCGGTCCAGCGCGACGCCGAGATCATGGGTGACCAGGAGAATGCCGATGCCGAGCTCCTCGCGCAGCCGTACCAGGTGGTCGAGGATGACCTTCTGGACGGTGACGTCGAGCGCGCTGGTGGGCTCGTCGGCCACGATGATCTTCGGCTGGCCCGCCAGCGCGATCGCGATGAGCGCCCGCTGCTTCATGCCGCCGCTGAGTTCGTGAGGGTACTGGTGGAACACCCGCTCGGCGTCCTTCAGGCCCGCGGTGCGCAGACTTTCCAGCGCGTGCTGAGCCGCGTCCCCGGCCGCGGGCTGGTTGAACCGGACCGCCTCGGTCACCTGCTTGCCGATCTTCTTGACCGGATTGAGCGAGGTGTTGGGGTCTTGGGGGATGAAGCCCACATAGTTGCCCCGCACCCGCGCCATCCGCTGGTCGTTCCAGCCGGTGACCTCGACGCCCGAGTAGGCGATCGAGCCGGCCCGGATCCGCGCGGCGGCCGGCAGCAGGCCGAGCGCGCCCTGGACCAGCGTGGTCTTGCCCGAGCCGGACTCTCCCACGAGCGAGACGAACTCCCCCGGCTCCACATGGAGGCCGGCGCCGCGGACAGCGGGCGTCCACTGACGGTGCCCTGTCCGATAGTCGATCGCGAGGCCGGTGATCCGCAGCAGCGGGTCCTTGGACGGATCGGTCATCGGCGGTGTTCCTTCCGGTACGAGGTGCTGATGCGGTGGGTGGCGATGACGACGATCGCGAGCGCCACGCCGGGCAGGATCGACGCCCATGGGTGCACCGCGACGTAGTCGCGGCCCTCTGCCACCAGCAGGCCCCATTCCGGCTGCGGCGGAGGTGCGCCGTAGCCGAGGAAGCCGAGCGAGGCGACGGCGAGCACGGCCGTTCCGACCTCGAGCGCCGCCAGCGCGATCACCGAGCTGAGCGCATTGGGTACGACGTGCCGGAGCATCACGCCCAGCCGGCCGACCCCGAGGCCGTACGCCGCCTTGACGTAGTCCTGGGACACGACCGCGAGCACCTGCGCCCTCATCACCCGTGCGAACGACGCGATGGACGAGATGCCGACCGCCAGGGCGATATTTTGAGTGGAGTAGCCCAGCACCGAGACCACCACCATCGCGAGCAGCAGGCTGGGGATCGCCAGGAACACGTCGATCACCCGCATGATGGCGGTGTCGACACCCCCTCTGGCGAAGCCCGCGACCAGCCCGACCGCCGTGCCGACGCCGAAGGCGATGAGGACGGCCAGCAGGGTCGCGGTCAGGGTCGTATGCGCCCCGTACACACTGCGGGCGAACAGGTCCCGGCCCAGCCGGTCGGTGCCGAACCAGTGCTCCGCGCTCGGCGGTGCGAAGCTCGCGACGGGGTCGCCGTCATAGGGACTGTACGAGGTGAACAGGCCAGGGACGACAGCCCAGCCGATCACGACCAGCACGATGATCCACGAGGCCACGAGGGCCGGCTGCCGCGCGAGCTCACCGAAACGCTGGATGGCGCCGAGCCGGCCGTTCGTGGCGAGTGCGACGGTCATGAGATCCTCCTCACGTGGCAGCCAGGCCGGCCCGCAGCCGCGGGTCCAGCAGCGGGTAGAGCAGATCGACGATCAGGTTGATCAACGCGAAGCCGGCCGCCACGAGCACGACGATCCCCTGCACCAGCGGGACGTCCAGCGTGTTGATCGCGGCCTGCGTCATCCGGCCGATGCCCTTGCGGGCGAAGACGGTCTCGGTGATGACCGACCCGGCGATCAGGTTGCCGAACGTGATGCCAGCGATGGTGAGCGCCGGCAGACTGGCGTTGCGGAAGACGTCGCGGATGATGATGCCGCCGCGTGTGGCGCCCTTCGCTCGGCTCGTCGTGACATACCCGGCGTGGAGTTCGGTCGCGAAGCTGCGGACGAGGAGCTGCGCGATCGGACCGGAGACCGGGACGGCCAGCGTGATCAGCGGCAGGACGACACTCTTCGCACCGCTGTCGCCGAAGGCCGGGAACCAGCCCAGCCGGAACGAGAAGATCTGCAGCACCAGGATTCCGGACAGGAAGACCGGCACCGAGACCGCGCCCGACGGCAGTGCCTCGACCAGGTTGCGCAGCCATTCACGGCGGGTCGCGGTCGCGGCGAGCGCGATCACGAAACCGATCAGCACCGCCAGCGCGAGGGCGCCGGACGCCAGGACGAGGGTGCTCGGGAGCGCGTTGAGGATCGTGGCGGTGACCGATCGCCCCGACTGCACCGAGTCGCCGAAGTCGCCGATCAACGCGTGACCCAGCCGGGCGAGGTACTGCAGGAGCACCGGCCGGTCGAAGCCGTAGCTCGCCGCCACCTGCTCGCGGACCTCCGGTGGGATGCTGTTGATCTCGGCGGGGTCGAAGAGCAGGTCCGCCGGGTCGGCCGGCAGCACGAACAGCAGGACGAAGGTCAGGGTGAACGCGGCCCACACCACGAACAGGGCGCGACCGGCCTTCAGTGCCAGGTAGCGGGCCATCGTCACTTCCCGTTGCTCTTCCACGCGTCCACGAAGTGGTTGCGTGACTGGGCGTCGAAGACGATCCCGTGGACGTAGGCGGCGTGGGCGATCACCTGCGCCGGGTTGTAGACCGGGTTGACCAGCGCGTACTTGTCGAGCAAGAGGTCCTGCGCCGCCTTGGCGTACTGCTTGCGCGTGGCCGGGTCGAGCGTGAGGTCGAGCTTGCCCACGGTCCGCGTGACCTCGTCCACGTCGATCCCCGAGGAGTCCTTCGTGAGGTAGGTGACGTTGCCGAGCAGCGGGCTGTACTGAAGGTTGAGGACCGCCGGGTCGTTACGCGAGCGGTTGGACGCGGTGACGTTCCAGTCGGTCTTCGCCTTGGCCAGGCCGGCCGTGTAGTCAGGGATCGGGACGACCGTGAGCCGCAGGTCGACCCCGATCTTCTTCAGGTCCTGCTGGATCGACTCGTACGCCGGCTTGTTCACCACCAGGTTGCTGATGCCGAGCAGCTTGACCACGAGCGGCTTGCCGTCCTTGACCCGGATCCCGTCCGGGCCCTCCTTCCAGCCGGCCTCCTCCAGGAGGCGCTTCGCCTTCTCTGGGTCGTACTTCAGGACCGAGCCGCTGTAGTCGGCGTACCCGGTGACCGACGGCTCCAGGACCGAGGTCGCGACGGAGTAGGAGTCTGTGAGCACCGTCTTCTTGATCGCCTCACGGTCCCAGCCGAGCTGGATCGCCTTGCGGACCGCGATGTCGCTGGTCGGGAACAGCTGGGAGTTGAAGTTGAACAGGATGGCACTGCCTGAGACGGCCCGATGGATGATCGTGAAACCCTGGTCGGCCAGTGACTTCTCGTCCGTGGTGCCCACGTCCAGGGTGGCGTCGATCGCGCCGGAGGCCAGCGAGCCGGTCCGGACGCTGGCCTCCGGGATCGTGTTGAACACGATCTTGTCCAGGTACGCCTCACTCTTGTGCCCGAGCGACGGCGGGGACCAGTTGTAGCCCTTGCGCTTGATGAGGACGGTCTTGACCTGCGGTTCCCACGACTCGTACACGAACGGGCCGGTGTCGATCACCTTCTTCGGGTCGGTCCGTTCCTTCGCGCTCAGCCGCAGCGTCGAGAGCGACAGGAAGCCGGGCTGCGCGTTGGCGGTGAAGGAGGAGGCCTGCAGGAAGCTCGCGAGCGGCTGCTTGAACCGCACGACGGCGGTGTAGCGGTCGGGGGTCTGCGTCTCGATGTACCCGGACAGCAGGGCGGCGCCGTTGGGGTTGATGCCCAGCTTCTCGTCGCCGTGCACGTACTGGTCGAAGTTGGCCTTGACCACTTCGGCGTCGAACGGGGTGCCGTCGCTGAAGGTGACGTCCTCACGCAGGTGGAAGGTGAACTCGGTCAGGTCCTTGTTGTACTCCCACGACCGCGCCAGCCACGGCGTGATCTCACCGGTCTTCGGGTCCTGCCAGGTCAACTTGTCGGTGATGTTGTTGCCGATGAGTGACTCGGCGTAGTTGGTGCCCCATTGCGGGTCCGGGCTGCGCTGGTAGTCGATCAGCGCGAACTGCAGCGTGCCGCCGCCGACGGGTGCGTTGGCAGTGGCGTTGCCGCCGCCGGAGCCGTCACCCCGGGTGAGGGCGAAGCCGGTGCCGGCGATGAGGAGGACGGCGACGACGGCGGCGATCCAGGGCCACTTCTTGCGTCCCGGCGCGGAGCGTTCGATGGAACTGCGAAGGTCGGACATGAGCTTTCCTCGTACTTGATGCTCGATGGGCAAAGGGTGCGAAAGCCGGTCAGCGCTGACACAGCGCGCCGGCGAAGAAAGCGAAGTCGATCTCGCGCCTGGAGTACCGAAGTGGCCTGGACACAATCTACACTTTACCTACATGAAGAGTAGGTTTTTAGGTGATCTGAGTCACAGAAGGAGAGTCCCTGATGAGCCTCCACTTCCTCTGGTACATCCCGAACCAGGGCCGACCTGGGCACCGGGGCGACGACGTCGTCGCGAACCACAACAGCCTGGAGACCCTCACCGGCCAGGCGAAAGCCCTGGAGAAGCACGGGTGGGGCGGGGCGCTCATCGGCACCGGCTGGGGTCGGCCCGACACTTTCACGGTCGCCGCCGCCCTGGCCGCGCAGACGACGACGTTCCAGCCGCTGATCGCGATCCGGCCCGGCTACTGGCGGCCGGCCAACTTCGCCGCCGCCGCCGCGACCCTGGACCATCTCACCGAGGGCCGCGTGCTGGTCAACATCGTGTCGGGCAAGGACAACCTGGCGGCGTACGGTGACAGCGAAGGCGACCAGGCTCACCGCTACGCCCGTACGAAGGAGTTCATCCAGATCGTGCGCCGGCTGTGGACCGAGGAGAACGTCACCTATCAGGGCGAGCATTTCAGCGTCACCGATTCCACGGCGGTGCCGCGGCCGGTCGTCTGGGGCGAACGCACGCACCCCCGGCTCTACTTCGGCGGCGCCTCCGAAGCCGCCGAGAGGGTGGCCGCCACCGAGGCCGACGTCCAGCTCTTCTGGGGCGAGCCCCTCGACGGCGTCGCCGCGCGGATCGAGCGGCTCAAGCGGCTCAGCGAGCGACTCGGCCGCGAACACCCTCCGCTGGAGTTCGGGCTGCGGATCACCACCCTGGTACGCGACACCACCGAACAAGCCTGGGCCGACGCCGAGGCCAAGGTCGCGGAGATGGCGAAGGGGAGCATCTCCCGCGACCCCAACCGGCACGCCGCCGTCGGTCAGCAGCGCCTGCTCGACCTGGCCGCGCGGGGAGAGGTGCTCGACGACAACCTCTACACCGCCCCCGGCAAGTTCGGCGGCGGCGGCGCGGGCACCACCTGGCTGGTCGGCTCGGCCGAGGACGTGGCCAAGTCGCTGCGCAGATACCAGGCGCTCGGCATCACCCACTTCGTCCTGTCCGACACCCCCTATCTGCCGGAGATCAAACGGCAGGGTGAGCAACTCCTGCCGCTGCTCCGCGAATGGTCGACAAGGTAACGCCGAGCGTCCGCAGCAGCTCGGTCCGGAGTTCGGTGGCGCTCCTGCCCGCGTCGAGCCGCTGTTCGGCCGCGATCCTGCCCTGGTCCAGCACGAGAACGCGGTCCGCCAGCGCGATCGCCTCATCCACGTCGTGGGTGACGAGGAGGACGGCGGGGCGGTGCTGCTCGACCAGGCGGCGCAGCAGGCCGTGCATCTTGAGCCTGGTCAGGGCGTCGAGCGCGCCGAACGGTTCGTCGGCGAGCAGCAGCCGGGGCTCCCGTACGAGGGATCGCGCCAGTGCCACGCGCTGCTGCTCGCCCCCGGACAGCTCGTTCGGCCAGGCGCGTTCCCGCCCGGCCAGACCCACCTCCCGCAGGCTCTCCCTGCCCCTTTCCGCGGCGCCGTTCAGGCCGAGGATGACGTTGTCGAGCACCCGCTGCCAGGGCAGCAGCCTGGCGTCCTGGAAGACGACCGACACCTGCGCGGGCACCTCGACCAGCCCGTCTCCGGCCACGTCGCCGTCCAGCCCGGCCAGGGCGCGCAACAGCGTGCTCTTGCCGGATCCGCTCTGCCCCAGGAGGGCCACGAACTCCCCCGGCGCGATCTCCAGATCCAGGCCGTCCAGGATGGTGCGGGCACCGTAGTGGCGGGTCAGGGCCTGTACGCGGATCAGCTCGCCAACGTCCGTCGCCATGACAGCGCCCTCCTCTCCACCAGCCGGACCGCGGCGTCGGAGAAGAGCCCGAGCAGGCCGTACACGACGATGCCGACGAGGATGACGTCCGTCTGCCCGTACGTGCGCGCCAGGTCCATCATGTAGCCGATGCCGCTGGTGGAGTTGACGAGCTCGGCCACGACCAGGAACAGCCAGGCCGTCGTGACCGCGAACCGCAGGCCGAGCAGGAATCCCGGCAGCGCGCCCGGCAGGACCACCTTCCGCACGAACGCGCCCCGCCCGAGATCGACCGTCTCGGCGAGCTCGACGTAGCGGCTGTCGATGCCGCGCAGTCCGTTGTGGGTGTGGATGTAGATGGGTACGAGCACGCCGACGGCGATGAGGGTCACCTTCATCCCCTCGCCGATGCCCAGCCACAGGACCAGCAGCGGCATCAGCGCGAGCGCGGGGATGGCCCGCTTGATCTGGATGGGCCCGTCGATCACCGCCTCGCCCCAGCGGTTCAGCCCGGACACCAGCGCGAGCAGCGTCCCGAGCGGCACGCCGATGGCCAGCCCGGCTCCGACACGCTGGACCGAGGCCAGCAGGTTGTCCTGGAGGCGGCCGGTCTCGACCAGGTCGGCCGCCGTGGTGAGCACCGTCCATGGCGCGGACAGGAACCGGGGATCCAGCCGGCCCGATGCCGAGGACGCCGCCCAGAACGCGAGCAGAAGCACCGGCCCCACCAGGAACCCGAACTTGATCGGGCGGCCGGGCCGCAGGCGGCGCCGGTTCCTGGGGCGGGCAACCGTGGCGCGGCGGGAGGTGACGAGCGTCATCACGCACCGCCCTTGATCGCGTCCGCGCCGACCGCCTGGTAGCGCAGGTCGTAGAGGTCCTGGGCCTTCAGCGGTGGGTTCCCGGTCTCCTTGGCCAGGATGTCGATCGTCTCCTGGTGCCGGGCGATGGCCTGCGACCAGTCGGCGGGGATGTCGGGCTCGCCCGCCAGATCGACCAGGTACTGGCCGTCGGCGGCGGACAGGCCCTGATCCTTCACGTAGTAGCCCTCGATCCACTCCTTCGGATGCTGGTAGACCCAGATCGAGGCCCTGGCCCACGCCGCGACGTACTCGCGGATCGCGGCGGCCTTGGCCTGGTCCCGCAGCGTGACCGTCCGCACGTACAGGTGGGCCGGATCGTCGCGTAGCCCATGGCGGAGGGTCGTCGCGCCGTCCTTGCCGAACTTGGCCGCGTATCGCTTGATGTTGACGCCGCCGATCGGGGCCACGTCCACCTGCTTGGCGGCCAGGGCGTTGGGATAGACGTCGCCGGTGCTCGGCAGCTCGACCAGCGTGACGTCCGCCTTGGTGAGCCCTGCTTGCTTCAGCACCTTGAGTACCAGCGCGCCCTGCGCCTGGCCTGGACTGTAGGCGATCTTCTTGCCCCGCAGATCGGCGAGGGCCTTCACGCTCACGCCCGGCGCGATGCCCAGCTCGTACGTGGGATGGTTCAGCGGATCCTTGCGGAACTTCGAGGCCACGATCTTCACCGGCAGGCCGGTCCAGGTGGCGTGGATAGGCGGAATCTCCGCCACCGCGCCCACATCCAGCGCGCCGGCCCGGAACGCCTCGCTCGTCTGCGGGCCACCGCTGATGTTGGCCCACTCGATGTCGAACGAGAACTTGTCGATCTCACCGGCCAACTGCAGCGCCACCTTCGTCGGCGGATCTCCGACGATCAGCTTGGTGCCCTTGGGGACGGAGTTCGGCAGCGGCGCGTCCGCCGCGAGCGCCGCCGCGGGTCGTTCCGGCTCGCCGCCTTGGGCACACCCGGTCAGCGCGACGAGCAGGAACGCGGCGAGCGCGGGTCTCAAGAGGGAGGAAACAGGCATACGACGTGCCCTTCAGCTGCGGAGGGATCAAGAGCCTGCTCTCACCATAAGCACGCCCTAAGGCCAAAGCAACATTCCCTACAGGTTATACATGAATTTCGATATTCCCTATTGCAAGTGTGGGGAATATCGCGGAAGATCTGGGCTGTGAAGAGCAGTGAGCTTCTGGTGGCTCGCCTCCACGTCGATCTCAGACGACAGGCGAGCGCGCTCTGTGCCATGCGGTGACCTCAGGGTCCCGCACCCCCGTCTCCCCTTTTCACACTCCACGATCCGAGGAGCGCTTCAGCATGCCCATTCTCACGATCAAGCGCGTAGCCGGGTACATCGGTGCCGAGATCAGCGGCATCGACCTGGCCCACCCCCTGGACCCCTCCACAGTGGCGGAGATCCGTCAGGCACTGCTCGCCCACAAGGTCGTCTTCTTCCGCGGCCAGACCCTCGACCACGCCGGGCAGATCGCCTTCGCCCGCCAGTTCGGGGAGCTGACACACGCCCACCCGCACGAGGACGCCCCACCGGAGGACTTCCCGCAGATCCTTACCATCGACCCACGCCGCTACGAGGAGCGGTACGGCCCTGGATACCGCCAGCTCTCCCGCAAACGCCGCTACTCCTACAACGCCGGCTGGCACACCGACGTCACCGCCGCCGTCAACCCGCCCGCCGCCTCGATCCTGCGGGCCGAGACCGTGCCGGAGTTCGGCGGCGACACCCAGTGGACCAACCTGGTCGCCGCGTACGAAGGCCTGTCCGAGCCGCTGCGGGCCTTCGTGGACGAACTACGCGCCGAGCACCGCTTCCTGGCCGGCTACCAGCCAGCCGAACAGGACGGCAAGCTCGTCAAGCGGATCAACGACAACCTGCTGGTGTCGGTACACCCGGTGGTGCGGGTGCACCCGGAGACGGGCGAGCGCGCGCTGTTCGTCAACCCCGGGTTCACCGACCACATCGTCGGCCTGTCCGCGCCGGAGAGCCGGCGCGTCCTGGGACTGCTCTATGAGCAGATCACCCGGCCTGAGTACACGGTCCGCTTCCGCTGGCAGCCGGGCAGCATCGCGTTCTGGGACAACAGGGCCACCGCCCACCTGGCCCCGTCGGACCTCGACCACCTCGACGTCCAGCGGACGCTCCACCGGGTCACGCTGATCGGTGACCGCCCGATCGGGCCGGACGGCTTCGTCTCCGAGATCGTCGCCGGGCGGGAGTTCAGGGCCGAGTCCCTCGTCATCGCCTGACGACCCGACAGGGCCGAGTCCCTCGTCGTCGCCTGACGGCCTGAGAGCGTGCGGGCGGCGCCGGGGATCGACCGCCCGCACCCCCATTCGTGGGTGGGGACACCTCAAGCCTTTTTCAGCGCGCCGTTGAGACCAGGCCGGCCCGCAGCGTGTCCCGCAATCGTCAGGCGCTGACCTTCAGCTGGTGGACGCGCTGCTTCGACAGGCCCATGACACGTGCCGTGTCCGGCTCCGACCAGTGGCTCGTGAGAGCCTTCGCGGTCTTGACGGCCAGCTCCGCAGCGCGCTTGGCGTGGGCTTCGGCCAGCTCCCTTTCATGACGGTATTCGGCCACCAGCACGGCCACGTCCTCAGGCAAGTCGAAGACGAACTCCACGCCAGGGGTGTTCTCCGGCCAAGCCCATGCGTGGATCTCCGCCAAGTCACGCTCCAGCTGCGACAAGGAGCCGGCCACACCGACTCCCTCCGTCTCCCCGGTAGGACAACGCGACACCCACCGCTCGTTCTCGTAGGTGATGACATAGGTGATCGGCTTGCCCATCGGCTCATCCTTCAGCCGTGGCACCTGCAGCGGCCACTATCGCTGCTACCTCGGCAAGCTGGCGCATGTGTGGTGGAGGGACTTCGGTCACACTCGTGAGGATACCCCACTAGGAGTATGGCTCCTAGGGGAATAGGAAGCCGCGTTGTCGGCACCTCGGGAGGTCCGCATGCGCCGGCTCGCCGTCCGACCGTCGTGGTGGCCCTGCTCGCGCCGCCACGTCTTGAAGCCCGCTTCGGAATCGGGCACGATCCACTGGTTCGAGCAACCGGGAGTGCGCCCTGTAGATTCGAGGCATGAGCGCGGAAGACCGGCGGCCTCCGCTCTTCGAGGTCCTCCCGGACCAGGACGAGCGGCCTGAGCCGATCACTATGCACACCTCGGACGGCACCCTGAGCGTCGCGGCCGACCTGACCGCCGAAGCCGAGCGACGTCATCCTGCTGGCCAACTGCGACATCGGAACCGGCGCCCATCCCCTGAACGTCGCCCGGCGGACCGGCCACGTCGTGATCGCCGCCGACTCGGCGATCATCGTCACGAAGGAGGGCCACATGCGCGCGGTCTCCCCCGAGTTCGGCCACCTGGGCGGCCGCGGCCAGTTGCGCATCTACCTGCCGAGCGACCCCGTCTCCGGCCGGACGTACGACACGATCAACGCCTGGTTCCAGGCGCCCTGACGATGGGGACGTACCGGCGCCGAGGGGTCACTGGTCGGCGTACGACTCCCCCTGGGGCTCGGGCCGGCTGAAGGCATCGAAGTCGGACTTGGCCGGCTCCTGGCTGAACGTGTCGAACTCGTCCGGATGCAGC
>NZ_JBFAVX010000015.1:0-256297 GCF_040680095.1 Nonomuraea sp. NPDC052129
TACACCTCGCAGGCGTGTCCGGAGTGCGGGTGGGTGTCCAGGGCGAACCGGCCGGCGCGGACTTCTTGAAGGCGTCCTTGACCTTCTTGCCGGCGTCCTTGACTTTCTCGCCGGCCTGTCTGAGGCCCCCTTCGGCCTGTTCTGTACGCCCTTCGGCCCTCAGGTCCTCGTCGTCGGTGGCCTTTCCCAGGGTCTCCTTCGCCCGGCCCTTGAGCTCCTGCGCCTTGTTGCGGATCTTGTCATCGGCGCCCATGTCCATGCCTTTCTCATCGGTTCCCGGAAACTCCCACTTTCCGAACAGGCCGACCAGAAACATGGGGACCGGTCAGGGCAAGGCCCCGCCCCGGGTTAGTTGACGCAGTCCTGCTTGTGGAGCCCCAGCGCCATCTCGTACACCTTGCCCTTGTTGAGGAGGAAGGAGTAGTAAGCATGTGACTTGCCGGGGATGTCGACGTACGGGTAGCCGCTGGCGGCCGTCTTCAGCTTGGGATAGGCCTTCTTGATCTGCTTGTACGTGGAGCCCAGTCCGATGCCCTCAGGGGTCTTGGCGCCCTTGGGCGCGAAGATCACCGCGACGCCGTGCTTCTTGGAGATGTAGAGGCTGACGGAGTCGCGGCCTACCGGTACAGGCTTCAGGTTCCAGCCGGTGCAGGCAGGGGAGACGCCGGTCCCGTCGACGGGCGTGATCTTGCCGGTGGCCTCGGCCGCCCTCGCGCTCATCCCCAGCGTGATGCCCCTATATCCGGAAGGGCCGAAAGCGGCGGGCGCGGTCGCGGCGTGCGCCGCTGGCGCGAGGCCGCCCAGCACCAGCCCTGCGGCCAGGGTCGTGCCCAATACGGTACGGGTCATCGTGTGTGTGGTCATGCACGGTTGGATGGACGAATGAGCCGCGAAGTTCGCACGAGACGAGGTTCTGACAACTGCTCCCGCTCGAAGTAGCCTCGAGATCGGGCCGTGGACCGTACGCGACACCGGGACCGAAGACCGCACGGTCTACGTGAGATGATCAGCTTCCTGCACGCCGTCCGGATCCTGAGCGACCATCTGGGCGAGCTCGCGGCCAAGGTGCCGAAGCTGGAGCTCGCCGACGAGCAGGTCAGGGCCGCGGCGCGGACGAATCCCGAGTTACGGGCGATGGTCGACCAGCTGGGCCGCATCCCGGTCGTCCACGCGGACAAGGCTCGTGAGGTCCTCGGCTGGCAGCCGCGCGCCCCGGAGGCCGCCATCGCCGACACCGCGGACAGCCTCATCCGCCTCGGCCTGGTGGCGAGCCGACCCTCGGCCACCGGTCGTTCGGCGACGTTCGGCAACCGATCGAGATCATGAACCCGAGGGCGGGGCGTGCTCGCGATAACAGAGCACTCGCTCCATAATGGTGTATCGTCGTTTCCGGCGCTGTGAGGTGTGCGGCGGCCTGTCGCCAGGCCGATACTCACCCGACCCGATCTTCCGCGGATCTTTGAGGAAGTAGTTCTGGGCTGATAATCAGGAGTTTTGATGTTGGCAAATCTCTCTCGGTCTTGCTCGCTGACCTTGTCGAAAGCTTTCGGCGGGTTGATCGGACAAGACGAGAAGTTCGCTTTGGAAGCGTCGCCGCAGCATGCTCCTGTCCACGGCAGAGGTATCCGAGTCTGGGGTCGCGGTTGCATCATGGGCGCCGAGGCCGAGATTTTAATGGGCGCCCATTGAGCACTGCGTCATGGGCCGATGGAATATTCGTAATCGACGACTCAAGCGCGATTTAGGAGCGTGAGCATGGCGCCAGAATCGATACCACCCAAGGCCCTGGAGGACAACTGGCCGGGTCTGGAAGCGGAACGAGATGGCGTCACCTACAACGAAAAGGCGATCAGGGAAAGTGCCAAAGCGCTGAGAGAGGTGCTGGGGCGCTTCACCGGCGAAGGGGGCAGCGCCAAGGGGAGCAGCCTGGCCGCCGGCCAGGGCTCCATCGATGATCTGACCAAGTACGCCGGGCTCGAGGAACTGAGGACCCAGTTGCAGAGCGTTGCCCGGTGGGAGGGCGGTCGCGCGTTCGCCGAAATGCTGGAGACCTGCCACCAGGAGTTCACCACGATCTATCGAGAGGTCCAGAAGAACTTCGATATCGCGATCGCGCTGCTCGACGCCGGTGCGGGCGAATACAAGGACGTCAGCGACGCGAACACGGACGGAGCCTAGCCACCCATGGCCCAGAAGACCGACAAGAAGACACACTGGCTCAAGCCCTCCCGCGGTGAAGATTGGACAATCTATAACGACGACCGCAGATTTGAGGAGGTCAGGGACTTCATCAAGGGCATCAGCGTCAAGGAGATTCAGGATGCCGGCGCCTCCTACGTGGACGCGTGTTCGGTCGTCGCCAACGCCCAATGGGTGCTCGGGCAGGAAGCCGAGGCTCTCGCCAAGGTCTGGGAGGGCAAGGCCTCCGTAACGGCACAGCGGGCCCTGAGAACTCTTTACATAGCGCTCGGCGAACTCTCTGACAAGCTGCTGGCGATGGGCCGTCCGCTCGAGACCCTGGCCGGAGTGGTACGCCAATACCAGGAGTCCATCGACGACGTACTTCCGGAGGCGGAGCGCGAAACCTCTTTCGGCTTCAGGCCCGATGGTCACGGCGACTACATTTTTAACGGAGTCCTGCAGTCGGGCAAGCATGGCGTGGATTTCTTCGGCAAGAATGTCCTGGGTAAGCTGGCAGGATTGCGGCTGGAAGCGTTCAGCAAGGACCTCGAGGCGATCTACGGCACCCTTCCCAAGACGGTGGAGATGGAACTGCCCGCCATCGCCTATCCGGTGGCGCCGCATGAGAAGCCCGAAACGGTCGACTACAGGTTCGGCGAGAGGCCGTCCGGCGGAGCCTCCGACCGCTCCTCCTCCCATATAAGCCCCATTGACACTGACCGCTCAGGCGGCGGCCCCGCGTTACCTGCCGGCGTGGACTCTTCCGCACCGCATGGCGAGCGCGCCCACTTCCCTGGTGATTCCGAGGACCGGAGCAAGGACCTCGGTCAAGGGCCGGACGGTCCATCGTCCGACGCCGCCCCGGGCGGCACGAACGCACCCCGTTGGCCCGTCCTCGACGCGAACGGCAACGACGCATCGCCTGGCGACCCCACCCGCGGCTCGAACGATCCCACGAGCGATCGGTCCACCGACCCGCATACCAAGCTGGCGGACTTCCAGCGCCCCATCGACTCGGACAGCGGCCCGATCCACTCCACCCCCAAGAGCCCGAACCACTCCGCGGCCACGGACCCCGGCAATCCCGGCACCGGCATGGGCGGCGGATCGGGAGCCCCGCCGACGATCAACGGCATTCGGGCCACCGCCACGAACGGGACAAGCTCCCCCTTCATGCCGATGAGCGGGATGGGCGGTGCGAGCGGCCAGGAGGAAAAGGAACGCGAATCCGCCACCTGGCTCCACGAGGACGACGACGTCTGGGGCGGCGACATGGACGGTGTGGTCCACGACAGAATCGGCTGATCGCCTGCCAAGCGCCACAGCAAGGCCCGTGTCGTGCGTCCGATCGCCATCACCGGCTGAGAACGTGCCGCCTAGGACGGCCGGCGACGACGGCGTGTGGTTCGCCGTCGCCGCCGTTGCTCCGCGGTTATCGGTAGGCGCTGGCTTGGAGGGTGTAGAGGTCGGCGTACAGGCCGTCCAGGGACATGAGGGTGTCGTGGGTGCCCTGCTCGGTCACCTTGCCGTGCTCCAGGACGTAGATGCGGTCGGCGTAGCGGACGCTGGCCAGCCGGTGAGTGATGAGCAGGACGGTGCGGCCGTCGGAGTGGCCGCGGATGCGTTCGAACAGGGCGTGCTCGGCGCGGGCGTCGAGGGCGGCGGTCGGCTCGTCGCAGATGAGCAGCGCCGCGTCGCGGTGGAAGCCCCGGGCCACCGCGATGCGCTGCCACTGGCCGCCGGACAGCTCGTGGCCGTCTTTGAAGCGCCGGTCGAGCAGCGTGCGGTAGCCGTGGGGGAGGTCGCCGATGACCACGTCGGCCCCGGCCACCTCGGCGGCCGAGTGCAGGGCCGCCTCGCCCTTGTCGGTGCCCATGGTGATGTTGTAACGGGCCGTGAGCGGCCAGCGGGTGTGGTCCTGCGCGATGACCGCGGTGCGCAGCCGGAGGTCGTCGGGGTTGACGTCTTTCAGGTCGATCTCGTCCCAGGCGACGGTGCCACTGTCGGGTTCATAGAGGCCGGAGAGGATCTTGGCGAGGGTGGTCTTGCCCGAGCCGTTCTCGCCGACGAAGGCGACGATCTCGCCGCGCTTGATCTCGATGGACACGTCGCAGAGCGCGGGCTCGTCGGCGCCCGGATAGGTGAAGGACACCTTGTCGGCGACGATGCACTGGAAGGACTCGGGCGCCGTGAGCGCGCGGGGGCCGGGCAGCCGGCGTTCGGCGTCGGCGCAGAACTCCAGGAAGTCGGTGAAGTAGAGGCCCTGCTCGTAGAGGCGGTTGGTGGCGTACATGAGGCTGCTCAGGGACTGCTGACCGGATCTGATCGCCAGGACGGCGGTGCCCGCCACGGCGAGCGGGATCGCGGCGATGGCCAGCAGGATGCCCAGCGCGACGTAGACCACGCCGGTGCCCAGGCCGCCGAAGGCCTCGCCCACGAGCCGGGCCACCGTCTGCCGTCTGGCCAGCAGCAGGAGCACCTCCTGCTCGGCCTTGGCCACCGCGTCGTAGAGGCGCAGCAGGAAGCCGCGCATCGTGAACGAGCGGACCTCGGCCGCGGACTCGCGCTCGGCCAGCAGCGAGGCGATGATCCACTTGCGACGGTGGGCCGGGATGAGGGAGTACATGGTCGTGTAGCGCATCCGCGCGCTGCGGACCGCGGCCCAGGCGTCGGGCAGCACCGCCAGCAGGAGCAGCGGCAGCATGAGCGGGTGGAGGACGCCGAGCACCCCGGCCACGGCCGTGATGCCGACCACGGCCGTCACCACGTCGATGGCCGAGGACACCACCGAGTCGGCCACGGCCACGCCCCGCATGCTGGCGCGCTCGAGGGAGTCGTGGAAGTCGGGGTCGTCGTAGGCGACCAGGTCGACGCGGCTGGTCAGGCCGTAGAGCCGCTCCTCGGTGTGCAGGGAGATCTGGGGGGTGAGGCGGGACTGCGCCCAGCCCGCGCCCGCCTGCATGACGGTGCGCAGGGCGGCGGCGGTGGCGACGAGGGCGAGGCTGGGCAGCGCGGCCATCACGCGGTCGGGGGTGGCACCCTGGCTGAACAGGGCGGCGAGCACGCCGGTCGTGGCCAGCAGCCCGAAGGCGGTGAACACCCCGCCGAGCAGGTTGAGCGCGACGGTGGCCAGGGTGTCGCGTGGGCTGGCTCCCCAGGCCATGCGCAGCGCCTGGCGCACGAGGGAAGGGAGCCGGCGGGCGATGGTCAGGAAGCTGACTTCCGCCATCTTGTCGGTGTGGGCATGCCAGTCGGAGATGGAGATCTCGCCGAGTTCGAGAGGCTCATCAGACATACGCTCAGTGTGCACTCGGGCACCGACAGTTTCATCAGGTCATCTTCTCCGGGGCCGCCGCCGATGCTCGGCGCCGTTCCGGACCGCCTGTTCGTCCGCTGTCCGGCCGATTCTGTGACGCCTCGGTGAAGACGTAGACATAGGGGTGGTGCGGCCGTACCGAACCGTCGGCGGCGGCCCGCGCCAGGGCGAGCGCGCCGTCGGCGGAGTTGCCTCGGGGCGGTTCGAAGCGAGCCTCGGGAAGTAGCGTACGGACGGTGCTCTGGAAGGGCTCCATCAGCAGGTCCGCGGCGTCGAACAGCCGGCCGCCCCAGGAGAAGACCGGGTCGAGCCCGGACGCGGCGGCCAGCGCGGTCTGGCCGAGCTGCCGGCCGGCCTCGGTCCAGATCTGCCGGGCCACCGGGTCCCCGTCACGGGCCGCCTCGCCGACGGCCGGTGCGAACGAGGCGAAGTGGTGGGCCGCCGACCCCGCCGCGTACACCAGCGCCACCAGCTCCGATGGGGGCCCGAAGTGAGCCGTCAGGCGCTCGAGAAGCGCGGGCGACCCGCCGGCCCGGCCGTCATGCGCGCGCAGAGCGGCGTGCAGGCCGTGCATCCCGATCCAGGCGCCGCCGCCGTGGTCGCCGAGCAGGTATCCCCACCCGTCGGACTGGTTCCAGACGCCGTCCAGGTCGGTGCCGAGGGTGATGACGCCCGTGCCCGCGGCGACGACGACTCCGGGCCGGAACCCGAGCGCGCCGACGTGCGTGGTCACCATGTCGCCGGTGACCACGAGCGTGCCCAGGCCGAACCGTCCGCGCAGGGCGTGCCAGAGCGTGCTCGGGTCCGGGACCAGGCCCGGCAATCCGGTCGTGCCGATCGCCATGCCGGCGAACCGGTCGAGCTCCCGGCCGCCCACGGCGTTCTGGATGACCCGGATGATTCGCTCCGCGAGCCGATCGAGGTCGACCCTGCCCTGCGCACGCGGCACCGGGGACGCGTCGTCCCCGGACACGATCGACCCGCCCGCCTCGATCCGCACCCTGATCCCGCCACCGCCGACGTCCACGCCCGCCAGGTTCATCTGCCGCCCGTCAGCGCCGACGTTCATGTTCGCCAGATGAGTCTGCCGCCCGTCAGCGCCGACGTCCACGCCCGCCAGTCCGCCACCGCCGGCGTTCACGCCTCCCAGTCTCATCCGGCGTCCGCCAGCGCGGCGACGGCCGCACGGACGCCCGGATGCCGCTCCAGCGCGGTCCGCGCCCGCTCTGCCGAGCAGCCGGTGAGCAGCCGTACCAGCGCCTCCGGGATGTTGCCGCCCGCGTCGGCCAGGACCGCGCGGCAGCTCGCCTCTTCCTCACCCGTCGCCTCCACGAGCAGGCTCACCGCGCGCTCGCCGAGCTTGGCGTTGGTGGCGACCAGCCCGACCATGAGGTTGCCGTACGTCCGGCCCGCCTTGATCATGAGAGCCGTCGAGAACGAGTTGAGTATCACCTTCGTCGCCGTGCCGGCCTTGAGCCGGGTCGAGCCGGTCAGCGCCTCCGGCCCGGTGGCGGCGACGACGCTGATCTCGGCCAGCTCGCGGAGCGGAGCGTCCGGGTTGCAGGTGACCAGCACCGTGAGGGCGCCGGCGGAGCGGGCCGCGCGCAGCGCGCCGGCCACGTACGGGGTCGAGCCGGACGCAGTGATCCCGATCGCCACACTGGCCTCGTCGAGGCCGGCGGCGTCGGCGGCGCCCAGCGCCTCGGCGTCCTCCTGGTCGACGGAGGAGTCGGTGACGGCGGCGAGCCCACCGGCGAAGTGGGCGGTGAACAGGCCACGCGCCGCCCCGAAGGTCGGCGTGATCTCCGTGGCGTCCAGCACCGCCAGCCGTCCGGAGGCGCCGGCGCCGAAGTAGTGCACCGTTCCGCCCCGGTTCAGCCGGAGATGTGCTTCGTCCACCGCGCGGGCGAGCTGATCGCCGGCCGCGCCGACTGCCTCGACCGCCCGGGCGTCCTCCTCTCGCAGCAACCGGAGGACCTCACGGGACTCCAGGGTGTCGATGTCGGCGGTGCGCGGGTTCCGGCGCTCGGTCGGAGGTACCACCTGGGGCATCGTTCTCCTCATCGGTCGTGTCATCGGTCGTGTTCGTGCGGCTGGGCAAGTGAGCCGGTTTGGTCGGCATAGGCGGCGAACAGCCGGCGTGACTCCGTGGCGAGGTCGCCCAGGTCCTGCGGCGGCGCAGCCGGGCCCTCCCGCAGGAAGAGCTCGGCCCGGTCGCGGAGCCGCTCATCCAGGTCCGCATCGGGCCCGTCGCCGGGCGTGGCGAGCGCGTCGTTGAGGCCACGCGCCCACAGCTCCCAGCGATCCCGGTAATAGCCGCCGACGAGCCCGCTCCAGTGCCGCCCCGCGTAATCGTCGAGCAGGGGGCTGGAGGAGGTGCCCCAGACCGTGATGATGCGGCGGGCGTTGTCCCGCAGGACGTCGCGTTCGGCCGGGTCGGTCGCCCACGACAGGGCCTTGGACTCCCAGTGCTGGAAGGTGTACTCGGGGCGAGCGGCCAGCATCCGGTCCAGGTCATCGAAGACGCGCAGGAACCGGTCGACATGGGGCCGGCTGGCCGCACCGAGCGCGGCCGACCGCTCCACGGCGTCGAGGTAGTAGCGGTCGGCGACCCTGACCATGAACGCGATGCCCACCTCGACGAGGTCATGCCCCAGCGGGCCGGCCAGCAGGTCAGGGTGCTGCTCGGCCACCTCGATCATCCGTTCCCAGGCCGCGGCCAGCTCCGCCGGTTCGTACCAGAGGGTGCCGGTGACGTTGGCGCGCGCCTCGGCCATCCCCGCGTAGGAGGGTTTGGCGGTGAGGATGCCGTTGAACTGTGCGGGGTAGATCCGCAGGCCCCGGGTGTCGTAGACGGTGTGCAGGAGGCCGCGCCAGGCGGTACGCAGCGCAGCCGCGCTCCTGTCGTAGCGCTGGGTGACGAAGGCGTCGAGCCAGGCGTCGAGGTCGGTGACCCGGTTCCAGATCTGGTCGGTCACGAGCTCGAAGAAGACGGGGTTGTTGCGGGTGGCCTCCATGGACAGGCCGAGGCCCGTGGGCGGGTTCGGCGCCGCCAGGGCGGTGTCGATCGCGGCCGGCACCGCCCGCAGGTCGGCGACCGGGTCGGTGCGGCCACCGAAGTTGAGCAGCGCGCACCAGAGCCAGGGCTTGCCGGAGAACTCCTCGAAGCGCTCCCACAGCGGGTCGTACTCCGCCCACAAGTCCGCGACGAGCATCCGGTCATTCGGGATCGCGTCGAGGAAGGCGGTGACGCGGTCCTCGGTCCAGAACTCCCGCTGGTAGGAGAAGGGCCAGGCCTGCATGAGCCAGACCGCGTCCGGGTCGGCGGCCCGCAGCCCGGCCAGCGTCGCCGTCGCCACGGCCCCGGGGAAGGAGGGGTCGGCGTCGACCGGGATCATCTCGATGAACGGATCGGCGGCGTACAGGTGATCGGTGCCGAAGAGCTTGATCTGGGCGCGGGCGATCTCGGTGCTCAGCCGCTCGTAGAGCGGGTCGGCCGGGTCGAGGACCCAGGTCTCGAACCCCTGCCAGTTGCGGCGCGCGGCCCGCGACGACGCGGCGATCTGGTGCGGGACGTGTCCGGTGAAGGCCGGAAGGACGGGCGTCATGCCGAAGGCGCGCTCGCGGTCGAGGATGCGCGCCCCGAGCTCGCGATGACTGTCGATCCAGGACGCGGGGAGCGGACCGGCGAAGCCATCCATGCACCCCATGAACTGGAACGGAAGGTAGCCTGGCCCGCCAAGGAAGCTACGGATGGTGTGATCGTCGAGACCGAGGAGGGAGTAGGCGGCGTGCAGCGCGGCCTCGTGGCCGGTGATGGCGAGCGGCATGGTGATGCCGTGCAGCGCCATCCAGTCGATCTCGCGCTCCCAG
Source organism: Nonomuraea sp. NPDC052129 (assembly GCF_040680095.1). Classification (NCBI taxonomy): domain Bacteria; kingdom Bacillati; phylum Actinomycetota; class Actinomycetes; order Streptosporangiales; family Streptosporangiaceae; genus Nonomuraea; species Nonomuraea sp. NPDC052129. The sequence continues at coordinate 9,371 of NZ_JBFAVX010000015.1, forward strand.
TCGGCCCAGTCCCAGTACGGCATGGTGTAGCTGAACGTACAGAAGTTGAAGTAGTAGCCGTCCTGGACCCGCGCCGAGCCCTGCCGGGGCGGGCTGTCCGCGAGGGACGTCAGCCGCAACGGCAGCACGGTGTCCCAGCCCACGGACAGCTCGCAGCATTCCCGCAGATAGTGATGGAGAGCGACCGCGGCGCTCACGCCGTCCGTGGCGGCGACGGTGAGCGATCCGTCCCTCGCCTCGTACTCATAGCCCCGCCCCGCGCCTTCGCGCGTGACGAAGCGGATCGACTCGGCCACCGGCCCGAGAACGCGGTGGGCGAGACCGCTGACGGTGTCCGCCCACGGCGGGGGCTGCTCGTCGTCACCGGATGACATCGCAGGTCACGCCCCTCGACGAATTAGTTCCGTACGGTCCATAATTATTATGCTAGCGTACCCGCAAGTCGAGACCAGGGAGAGGTCATGGAGCAGGTGGTCGCTGTTGGCACGCAGTTCATGCGTGAGGTCAACGCGGGTGCCATCCTGCGGCGGCTACGGACCGAGACCAGCATGAGCGTGTCCGCGCTGGCCAAGGCGGTCGGGCTTTCCCGGCAGGCGGTCACCCGTTCGCTCAACGCGCTGGCCGCGGAGGGACTCGTCGAGTTCGGCTCCCTCGATCGGGACTCCAGCAGGGCCGGACGGCCCGCGCAGCTCGTCCGCTTCCGGGCGGAGGCGGGCTACGTGCTCGGCCTGTCGATCAGCCCGCAGGAGCTGCGGGTCGCGGTCTCGGACCTGGCCGGTACGGTCGCCGCCGCCGACGCGGTGCAACTCTGCGGCGGTTCCCATGGTCAGCAGGTGGTGGAGACACTCCTGCCCGCGGTGGCACGCACGCTGGAGGCGGCGGGCATCACGACCGGCGACCTGTGGTTCGCCTCGGTGGGCACGCCCGGCATAGTCGACCCGGCGACCGGGATCATCCGGCTCATCCCGAGCATGCCCGGCCTGACCGGCGATCTCCTCCATCGCCGGATGAAGGACGCCCTCGGCTGCCCGGTCTACCTGGACAACGACGTCAAGCTGGCCACCCAGGGCGAACGGTGGCGGGATTCCGAACGCCGCGAGGACTCGCTGGTGATGGTTCACTGGGGCGAACGCGTCGGCGCCGGCATCGTGCTGAACGGCGAGCTCTACCGCGGTGCCTCCAACGACGCCGGTGACGTCGGCTTTCTCGACCTGTTCGCGGCCACTCCTCCCGAGCCCCGCCATCCGCACGGCCTCGGCCCGTTCGAGGATTGGGTGGGCGGCGAGGAGATCGTCCGGCTGGCGAAGGCGGCGGCCGAGCGCGACGGCGACGACGCCCTCCGAGCCCGGCTCGAAGCGGCGGGGGAGCGGGCGTTCGACGCCGTGCTGGACGCCGTCGTCGACGGCACACCCTCGGCCCTGGACGCGCTTGACGTGGTCGCCCGCCGCTTCGCCAAAGGCGTCGCGGCGATCCGGGCGATCCTCGACCCGCGGCTCGTGGTCATCGGCGGGCCGCTGGCCAGATGCGGCGAGACATTGCTCGCCGCAGTCCGGCGGCACCTGGCCGAGCAGCCCCTGGACCAGCCGGCCCTGGAGGTCTCGACCCTCCAGGACGATGCCGTCGTCCACGGGGCCCTGCGTCACTCGCTGGAGGAGATCGAGCGAACCAGGTTCGACCTGGTGAGAAGCGGCCGCCAGGAGGTCCGTTGAAGAACCCGCTTGGAGATCAGCGACTTGGAGATTGGCGACTTGGAGATTGGCGACTTGGAGATAGGCGAAAGGTCATGCACATGACAGCACCAGGTCGGTGGCAGGCGCTCGTGGCGCTCGGCACCGCGGCGACACTCACCCTGACGGCCTGCGCGGGCACCGGCGGCACCGGCGCCCCGAGCGGGGACGCGGCGAAGAAGATCGACGTATCGACGACCATCCCCAACGACCCGGTCACGCTGACCTTGGCCTACAGCAATGATCCCCCCACCCAGACCCTCATCGACGGCTTCACCAAGAAGCACCCGAACGTCACCATCAAGCCCCAGATGACGCCGTTCAACGACTACGTCAAGTCGATCAAGCTGTCGATGTCGTCGGACGCGGCGCCGGACATCGCGCAGTACAACCCGGGCGCGATGAACTCCCTGGTCCCGGCCGGCCTCATCCTGGACCTGGGCCCGTGGAACAAGGCGTACGGATGGACCGGCAAGTTCCCGCCCTCCAGCCTCGAGGTTCTCAGCTCCGACAAGGCGGCCAAGCAGTTCGGCACCGGCGGCCTGTACGCCGTGCCGGGCGGGCTGTCGGTGGTCGGCGTCTACTACAACAAGAAGATGGTCAAGGAGGCGCCGAAGACGCTGGCCGAGTTCGAGGCCGCGATGCAGAAGGTGAAGGACGCCGGCCAGACCCCGCTGAGCCTCGGCGCGCTGCAGGTCGGCGGCTTCCACCTGTGGAACGCGCTGCTCAACGTCACCGGCGACGTCGACGCCTACCGGAGCTGGGTCTACGGCAAGCCGGGCGGGACGATCAAGACCGACGCCGCGAAGAAGGCCTCCCAGACGCTGATCGACTGGTCGAAGAAGGGCTTCTTCCCCGCGGGCGCGAGCGCCACGGCGGACCCCGACGCGCTGGCGAACTTCTCCAAGGGCAAGAGCGCGTTCCTGGTGACCGGCAACTGGGGCGCCACCGCCGTGGAGAAGGAGCTGGGCGCCGACGCCGGCTTCTTCCTCATGCCCACGGCATCGGGCGAGCCGGCCAAGGTCGCCTCGGGGGCGAGCGTCGCCTACGCCATCTCGGCCAAGACGAAGCACCCGAACGTCGCCGCGGCGTTCCTCGACTACCTGAGCTCGCCGGAAGCGGCGAAGATCGAGTTCGACGGCGGGTTCATGCCGGTCGACACCAAGGCCGAGCTCGGCGCCCAGGGGCTGCGCGGCGAGATCGCCACCGCATTCACACCAGTGGCGCAGGCCAACGGGATCGTCCCCTTCCCCGACTACGCCTCGCCCGGCATGATCGACAAGCTGACCCCCGGTATCCAGGGGCTCCTCAGCGACAAGATGACCGTCGACGACTTCCTGAGCTCCCTGCAGGAGTCGTGGGACGGACACCATGGCTCGTGATGTGAGCACGTCCATCTCCCCGCCGCGGGCCACCTCGGCCCGCGGCGGGGAGCGGGTGGCCGACAGCGTGCGGGCTCGCCCGCCCCGGCGTGGCGGACGGGCCCGCGGCTGGCTGTACGTGCTGCCCGCGCTCGCCGCCTACCTGGGGTTCGCCATCTGGCCGGCGCTGAACACGGTGCGCCTGTCGCTGCTGAACTGGGACGGCATCCTGCCCGCGACCTTCGCCGGCCTGGACAACTACGTCAAGATTTTTCGTGATTCGGCGTTGTACGAGGCCATCCTGCACAGCCTCATACTGATCGTCTTCTTCTCGTTCATCCCCATCGGGGTCGGGCTGTTCATGACGGCCCTGCTGATGGGCAAGGTACGCCGGGGGATGACGTTCTTCCGGACCGTGTTCTTCCTTCCCCAGGTGCTGCCGCTGGTGGCCGTCGGCATCACCTGGCGATGGCTCTACAGCGAGTCCGGCGTCGTCAACCAGGTCCTCGACCTGGTGGGGCTGGGGGCGATCACCCGCGCCTGGCTGGGCGACTACGGCCTGGCACTGGTCGCGCTCGGGCTCATCGGGACCTGGGTGATGAGCGGGCTGTGCATGATGCTCTTCCTGGCCGGCGCGCAGAAGATCGACCCGTCCCTGTACGAGGCGGCCACGCTCGACGGCGCCGGGGCCTACCGGCAGTTCCTGCACGTCACCCTGCCCGGGGTGCGCAAGGAGATCACGATCGCCGGCGTCATCACCACGATCGCCGCGCTGGCCAGCTTCGACCTCGTCTTCACCACGACGAACGGCGGCCCGGCGGGGCAGACCAATGTGCCCGGCCTGCTGGTCTACCGGCTGGCCTTCAACGAGGGCGACATCGGCGGCGCCAGCGCGCTGGCCGTCGTGCTGACCGTGATCGTGATCGCCGTCGTCGGTGCCGTCCGATACTTCACCAGGGATGAGAGTTGAGCATGCGCGGCGGTGTCGGAATCCGGTACGGAGTGCTCGTCCTGATGGCGGCCATGATCCTGGTGCCGTTCGTCGGCATCGTCCTGGCCGCCCTGCATCCTCCGGGCTCGCAGCTCAGCGGGCTGAGCATCCCGGACCGGTGGTCGTGGGAGAACTTCGCCCTGGCCTGGGAACGGGGCAACTTCACCGCCCTCATGCGCTCCAGCCTGCTGATCGCGGTCTTCGTGGTGCCGATCGCGGTGACACTGGCCACGCTCGCCGGCTATGGGCTGACGGTCCTGAAGGTGTGGGGCAACCGGGCGCTGTCGTTCGGGTTCGTGCTGGGGCTCACGCTGCCGATCGAGGTCATCGTGGTGGCGCTCTACTTCAACCTGCGCGAGGTCGGCCTCACCAACTCCTACGTCGGCATCATCCTCGCCGAGGTGGCGCTGTTCATGCCCTTCGGCGTGTACTGGATGCAGACGCACTTCTCCAACATCCCCGACGAACTCGTCGAGGCGGCCCGCATCGACGGCGCCCGGGACTTCATCGTGCTGGCGCGGGTGCTGCTGCCCATCTCGTGGCCGCAGATCACCACGCTGTCGGTCCTGTACTTCATGTGGTCGTGGAACCAGTTCATGCTGGTCCTGGTCATGATGCAGGACCCGGACCGGCGTACCGCGCCGGGCGGCCTGGGGCTCTTCGTCGGCCAGTACACCACCGACATCCCACTGCTGGCGGCGGCGTGCCTGATCGTCGTCGCGCCGATCGTGATCGTGTACCTCATCTTCCAGCGCAGCTTCGTCAACGGCATCACCCAGGGTGCCATCAAGGGTTGACCAGGATCGCCCCGCCGCCGCCCGTGTTCGAGCACCGGGTGGCTCTTGGCGTTTCAGTGCGCGCACGTCTCGGCTCATTTTAAATCAGTCGCTTGACTTAACGTTGCGACCCCGGTTAACTGACCACGAACCGAAGGAGGTTCTCGCGGAGGGCACCTCCACCACCCGTAGAGGCACAGGAGGGACTCTCGATGAAAGTACGCGTGGACGAGGACAAATGCTGCGGCGCGGGCACGTGCGTGATGCTCGCGCCGGAAGTGTTCGATCAGCGAGAAGAAGACGGGATCGTGATCCTGCTCGACGCCGAACCGGCCGAGCAGTTGCACACCACGGTCCGCGAAGCGGCCAGCATGTGCCCGGCGGCCGCGATCGAGCTGAGCGAGAACGCGTGAGCGCTCCCTCCAGCGTTCTGGTGGTCGGCGCCTCGGCCGCCGGGCTCGCCACCGCGGAGGCGTTGCGGCGCAAGGGCTATCAGGGCGGCCTGACCGTCCTCGGCGCCGAGCCGCACCTGCCCTACGATCGGCCGCCCCTGTCCAAGCAGGTCCTCTCCGGCGCCTGGGACCCCGAACGGGCTCAGCTGCGACCGCAGACCGCGCTGTCCAGCCTGGACGCCGAGTTCGTCCTCGCCGATCCAGCCGTCGGCCTGGACGTGGCCGTACGCACCGTGCACACCGCGGCCGGGCGGGCCCTGCGGGCCGACGCCATCGTCGTGGCCACGGGACTGCGCGCCCGGACGCTGCCCGGCCAGAAGGATCTGGCCGGGGTCCACGTACTACGCACGCTGGACGACGCGCTGGCCCTGCGCGCGGATCTGCTGGCCGCCTCGCGGCTCGTGGTCGTGGGGGAGGGCGTGCTCGGCGCTGAGATCGCCGCCACCGCGCGCGGCCTGGGCCTCGAGGTCACCATGGCCGGCCCTCTGGCGGCGCCGCTGGCCGGCCAGATCGGGCCCTCGGTCGCGGGACTGCTGGCCGAACTGCACACCGAGCGCGGGGTCCGCCTGCGGCTCGGTGCCGGTGTCGACCGGCTCACCGGCCAGGACGGCAAGGTCACGGGCGTGCGCCTGGACACCGGCGAAGTGCTGCCGGCCGACGTGGTCGTGGTGGCGATCGGTTCTGACCCGGCGACCGGCTGGCTGGCCGACAGCGGCCTGCGGGTGGAGAACGGACTGGTGTGCGACTCGCGCTGCCGCGCGGCCGAGGGCGTCTACGCGGTCGGTGACGTGGCCCGCTGGCAGCACGACAGGTTCGGCACCCTGCTGCGGCTGGAGAACCGGACCAACGCCACCGAACAGGCCGGCGCCGTCGCGGCCAACATCCTCGGCGATGACCAGCCCTACTGCCCGGTGCCTTACTTCTGGACCGACCAGTTCGACACCAAGATCCAGGTCCATGGCGTGCTGCCCGTCGACGCCGAGGTGACCGTGGTGGAAGGCGACCGTTCGGCCCGCCGGTTCGTCGCGCTCTACCGCAGCGACGGCAGAGTCACCGGCGTACTCGGCTGGAACATGCCCAAGCAGACCCGCCTGCGGCGCCAAGAGGTCGTCGACGCGCTTCCCGACTTCGTCTCCACCCTCTGACTTTCCTTGGAGAACCCGATGACCAGTACGTTGGACACCCCGGACTACCCGATGACGAGGGCGGCCGGCTGCCCGTTCGATCCGCCTCCGGCGCTGCGGGAGAAGCAGAAGGAGGGCCCGCTCACCAAGGTCCGCCTGTGGGACGGCAGCACGCCGTGGCTGGTGACCCGTTACGCCGACCAGCGGGCGCTACTGGCCGACCCGAGGGTCAGCGCCGACGCCTACCAGCCCGGCTATCCGAGCCCGACCGCCCTCGTCGGCTCGGGATCACCCATCAGCTTCATCATGATGGACGACCCCGAGCATGCCCGGCTGCGGCGGATGGTGACGGCGCCGTTCACGATCAAGCGGGTGGAGGCGATGCGGCCGGCCGTACAGAAGATCGTGGACGATCTGATCGACGACCTGCTGGCCGGTCCGAAGCCGGTCGACCTGGTGGAGGCGTTCGCGCTGCCGGTCCCGTCGCTGGTGATCTGCGAACTGCTCGGCGTACCGTACGCCGACCACGACTTCTTCCAGGACAACAGCAAGACCATCATCAACCGGGACGCCGACCCCGAGCAGCGGGCGGCCGCCCTCGGTCGGCTGGCCGGCTACCTGGATACCCTGCTGGGCGAGAAGCTCGCCAACCCCGGCGACGACCTGCTGTCCGGGCTGACCGAGCGGGTCAAGACCGGGGAGCTGTCCCAGCGGGACGCGGCCGGGATCGGGGTGCTGCTGCTGATCGCCGGGCACGAGACGACCGCGAACATGATCGCGCTCGGCACGCTCGCCCTGCTGGAACACCCCGACCAGCTGGCCCTCCTGCGTGACACGGCGGATCAGAAGCTGGTCACCTCAGCGGTGGAGGAACTGCTGCGCTACCTCCACATCACGCACAACGGGCGGCGCCGGGCGGTGCTGGCGGACATCGAGATCGCCGGACAGGTCATCCGCGCCGGCGAGGGGCTGATCATGGCCAACGACATCGGCAACCGCGACCCCGACGCCTTCCCCGACCCCGACCGGCTGGACCTCCAGCGCGACGCCCGCCACCACGTGGCCTTCGGCTTCGGCATCCACCAGTGCCTGGGCCAGCCGCTGGCCCGGATGGAGCTGCAGGTCGTCTACAGCACCCTCTATCGGCGCATCCCCACCCTGCGGCTGGCCGCGGACCTGGACCAGATCCCGTTCAAGCACGACGGGTCCGTGTACGGGGTCTACGAACTCCCCGTGACCTGGTGACCTTCCCCCACAACGACAATCAAGAGGATCTCATGAAGGTCATCATCGACCAGGACAAGTGCGTCGCTTCCGGGCAGTGTGTGGTCGCCGCGGCGGAGGTGTTCGACCAGCGCGACGAGGACGGCATCGTGGTGCTGCTCAACCCGGACCCGCCGGCAGAGCAGGCCGCCGACGTCAGGCATGCCGCGGTGGTCTGCCCGGCGCTGGCCATCCACATCGAGGACTGACACCCGCACCGGCTACCGCGAGCGGCCGACCCGAACGCTGGACCGGCCGCCGTGGTGCCTGTAGTTCGCTGTTACGCGCTTGGCGTGCGGCTGGGCAGGAGTGGCTCCCACCAGGGGCGATTGTCGCGATACCAGGCGACGGTCTCCGCCAGGCCGGTGTCGAAATCCTTGCGTGGCCGGTAGTCCAGCTCGGTGCGGGCCTTGGTGCAGTCGACCGAGTAGCGGAGGTCGTGGCCCTTGCGGTCTTCGACGTAGGAGACCTGGTCCCAGTCGGCGTCACAGGCTTTGAGGAGCAGACCGGTGAGCTCTCTGTTGGTGAGCTCCGTGCCGCCGCCGATGTTGTAGATCTCGCCGGGACGGCCTTCGGAACGGACCAGTTCGATGCCCCGCACATGGTCGTCGATGTGCAGCCAGTCACGGGTGTTGCCCCCGTCGCCGTACAGCGGCACCCGCCGGCCGTCGAGCAGGTTGGTGATGAACAGGGGGATGATCTTCTCTGGGAAGTGATGGTGGCCGTAGTTGTTGGAGCAGCGGGTCACCCGCACGTCGAGACCGTGGGTGCGGTGGTAGGCCAGGGCGAGCAGGTCGGAGGCCGCCTTCGAGGCGGAGTACGGGGAGCTGGGCCGCAGCGCGTCGCTCTCGAGCGAGGAGCCCTCCGCGACCGAGCCGTAGACCTCGTCGGTGGAGACGTGCACGAAAGTCCTGAGGCCGCTGCGGACCGCCGCGTCGAGCAGGGTCTGGGTGCCGGTCACATTGGTGCGCACGAACTCGGTGGCGCCCATGATGGACCGGTCGACATGCGACTCGGCCGCGAAGTGGACCACCTGGTCGTGGCGGGCGACGAGCGGGTCGACGAGTTCGGTGTCGCATATGTCGCCCTGGACGAAGGTGAACCTCTCGTTCGTACGGACCTGCTCAAGATTCGCCGGATTGCCCGCGTAGGTGAGCTTGTCGAGAACGGTGATCTCCGCGTCCCCGTCGGCCTCGTCGAGCAGGGTGCGCACGTAGTGGGAGCCGATGAAGCCGGCGCCGCCCGTCACCAGGATCCTCATCGGGTGATCTCCTCCTCGGTCATGCCAGGCTTCAGCACTGGACGCCGCTTCCCCCGCGGTCACGATCTGTCTTTCACCGTGGAAATCATATCGCCGGTAAACCGGGCGCAACCGTTTAGTGGCCGACATAGGGGGGCGCGGGGGGATGGCTAGGGGGTGAACGAGGGTCGTCTTGGAGTCCATTCCGATGTGCAGCGGTGTGATGCTCGGTGCACGAATATCGACTCCGGCTACCGGTTTTCCCTGACGAAGGGTATTTCGTGAAAGGCATAATTCTGGCCGGCGGGCACGGGACCCGGTTGTATCCTATTACGCTCGCGGTCTCGAAACAGCTCCTGCCGGTGAACGACAAGCCGATGATCTATTATCCCTTGTCCGTCCTCATGCTGGCGAATATCAGAGAGATCCTGGTGATCTCCACCCCGGAGGACCTGCCGAACCTGGCACGCCTGCTCCGAGACGGCTCCCACCTCGGGCTCGACATCAGCTACGCCCGTCAGGACGAGCCCGTCGGCCTGGCCGACGCCTTCATTCTCGGCGCCGACCATATCGGCGACGATTCCGTGGCGCTCGTGCTGGGCGACAACATCTTCCACGGAAATTCGTTCTACGACATCCTCCAGGAGAACACCGCGGACGTCGACGGCTGCGTGTTGTTCGGCCATCCGGTCAGCGATCCCGAGCGCTACGCCATCGCCGAGAGGGACGCGCTCGGCGGGCTTGTCTCCATCGAGGAGAAACCCGCGCACCCGCGTTCCAACTGCGCCGTCGTCGGCCTTTATCTCTACGACAACGACGTCGTCGACATCGCCAAGAACGTCCAGCCGTCCGCTCGCGGAGAGCTCGAGATCACCGATGTCAACCGGGTGTATCTCGACCGGGGCAAGGCGAAGTTCGTCGAACTCGGCCGCGGGTTCGCCTGGCTCGACGCGGGCACGCCCGACTCCATCCTGCAGGCCAGCCAGTACGTTCACATGCTCGAAGCCCGGCAGGGCGTACGCATCGCCTGCATCGAGGAGATCGCGCTGCGGATGGGCTACATCGACGCCGAGCAGTGCCACCGCCTCGGCGCGGAGCTCCTGCCCTCCAGCTACGGCCGGTACGTCTGCGCCCTCGCCACCGAGTTCCGCCATGCCCGTCAACCGGCCGGCTCATTCTCCTAGAACCCCTAGAGATCGCCGATGGCCGGCCACCCCCGGCCACGATCACCGGAGGTACCCGACATGACCATCCCCTCCGCCGCCTCACCCCTGCCCGGCCGTGGACCCGTGGAGGTCGCGCTCGAAGGCGGCCCCGCCGATGTCCCGCGAACGCTCCGCGTCATGCACGACGTGGTCTCGGATGGAAAGATAAAGATTCCACGCAATGGCGGGTACGAACATTTCGAACGGGTCGGCGCAGCGCCGGAGTCCGGCGGCCCGCCGCTCTTTCGGTGGACCACGCGGACCAAAGTGGCCGAATGAGCCGGCCCAGGGCGCACCGCGCTTCTCGCGGACTCGGGGCTCACAGCGCCCTTCACAGCGCCTTGCGCAGGCCCGGTCCGATGTCGGCCGAGCCGGAATTCTCCCGCTCCTCGACGAAGACGGCCACCCCGTCGAGCAGGCGGCGGAGGCTGAACCAGAGCCATTCGTCGATGTGGGCCACTTCCTCCTGTCTCTCCAGCAGGCTCGACAGCATGGGGAACTGCCCGGATTCGAGGATCTCCGACAGCATCGGCATCTTGGCCGCGCGCCACTGCCGCGTGGTGACGCCGGTGCGCCGCTCCGCCTCCCATTCGCTGACGCGAAGCAGGGCGGCGCCTTGTACCTGAGCGCTTACGGCGATGGTCACCCAATGCACCATCACCGGATCGAGGCCAAGGCCGTCCAAGGCGCCCATGGCCCGCTCGAGGTCGGCCAGAATGTTCGGCCCGAGCGGAGGTTGCGGGGTCGCGATGACCTGCAGCACCCAAGGGTGGCGCGAATAGAGTCTCCACTCGCGCAGCGCGGACAGTTCGAGCCGGGCGCGCCAGTCGTCCGGAACGGGCGTCAGATTCTTGTCTTCGCCGTGTACGCGATCGACCATCAATTCGATCAAGGCGTCCTTGCTCGACACGTATCGGTAGAGAGACATCGTGCCGACGCCCAGATCCGCCGCCACCCGGCGCATGGAGAGCGTCTCCAGCCCTTCGGTGTCGGCGATCTCGATGCCGGTGCCCACGATGCGTTCGAGAGTGAGCCCTTCGCGAGGCTCCCGCGGGATCGTCTCGGGCTTGGTGGGCTTGCCGACTTCCATGACCGGTTCCGCGGGGAGCTCTTCAGAGAGTGGCCCTTCGGGACAGGGCCCTTCGGAACAGGGCAGGGCACGTGCCGCCACACGCGCTCTGTACGCCCGACCCTGGCACGACCGCGAGCAGTATCGCGGACGTCGCCCCCGAGGTGCGGCATACAACGGTCTGCCGCATTGTGCGCAGGTGAGCATCTGGCCTCACAGATTTTGTCACGCGCATATTGATATGTAGTGAAATTATATCACACGAAGTCGTGATGAAACTGATCGGCGAGTGTGATGAAATGCCCCCGACCGCCACCGAAATTGCGTGATATATACCCGCTGGTGCCTCTTTGTCGGAATTTATTCCTCGATAAAGATCTTGAAGTCGGTCGAAGGCAAGTCTGAGTACGTCGTATGCACGCGTACACGCTATCCGAGGAGTGTGGGATGGAAACGGCTTCGACGACCGCTGGACGACGGGAGTGGGTGGGACTGGCGGTTCTGGTCCTCCCCGTCCTGCTGATCTCCATCACCGTCACGGTCCTCTACTTCGCGCTGCCGTTCCTCAGCGCGGAGCTGAAGCCGAGCGGGCCCGAACTGCTCTGGATCGTCGACATCTACGCCTTCTGGCTGGCGGGCCTGCTGCTCGTCATGGGCACGCTCGGCGACAGGATCGGCCGACGGCGCCTGCTGCTCCTCGGCGCCGCCGTCTTCGGCGTCACCTCCGCCGTGGCCGCCTACGCGCCCAGCGCCGAGATGCTCATCGTCCTGCGCGCCCTGCAAGGGGCGGCGGCCGCCACGCTCATGCCGTCCACCCTGGCGTTGATCCGCAACATGTTCCACGAGCCGCGCCAGCGCCGGCTGGCCATAGCGATCTGGGCGGCCGGGTTCTCCGGAGGCAGCGTGCTCGGCCCCATCGTGGGCGGGTGGATGCTGGAGAGATTCTGGTGGGGCTCGGTGTTCCTGATCAACGTGCCGATCATGGCCCTGCTGTTGGTGCTCGGTCCCATCCTGCTGCCGGAGTATCGCGATCCGCAGGCGGGCCGGCTCGACGTGTTGAGCACCGTGCTGTCGCTGGTGGCCGTGCTCCCGGTCGTCTACGGGGTGAAGGACATCGCCGAGCAGGGTCTGACCCCGACGGCCGCGCTGGCCATGGCCCTGGGCCTGGCCGCCGGCGCCTCGTTCATCTGGCGGCAGCGCGCGCTGGCCGACCCGATGCTCGACCTGCGCCTGTTCGCGAATCGGGCCTTCGGCATCTCGCTGATCACGAGCACGCTCGCGATCTTCGCCCTCATGGGACTGTTCTACTTCATCGCCCAGTACCTGCAACTGGTGCTGGGGCTGCGCCCGTTCGTCGCGGGGATACTGACGCTGCCCGCCGCGGGGATGGCCCTCGTCGGGTCGATGCTGGCCGTGGCGGTGGTGCGATGGATCCGCCCCGGCTTCGTCATCGGCGGCGGCATGTTCGTCGCCGGTCTGGGGTTCGCGGTGCTCTCGCAGCTCGAAGGCGAGCCGGGCGTGCAGACACTCGTGATCGGACTGGGCCTGCTGGGCCTGGGCCTGGGCGCCGTACAGGCGGTGGCCTCCGACCTGGTGATCGCGGTGGCTCCGCCGGAACGGGCCGGCTCGGCGTCGGCGGTGCTGGAGGCCGGCACCGAGTTCGGCGCCGCGCTCGGCGTCGCCGTCCTGGGCAGCCTGGGGCTGTTGATCTACCGCTGGACGTTCGAGGTGCCCGTCGACCTTCCCGGTGAGGCCGCCCAGACGGCGCGTGAAACGCTCGGCGGGGCGGTCCAGGTGGCGGCCCAGCTGTCGGGCCCCGCGCAGGAGGCCCTTCTCCAGGCGGCACGTACGGCCTTCACCGAGGGCATGCGGGTGGCCGCGCTGTCGGGCACGGCCATCCTGGTGGCCACGGCGATCCTGGCCACGATCCAGCTCCGGCGGGTGTCCATCGAGGAGAAGAGCCCCGATCGGGCGATATGAGGTCGACGGTAAGAGGTCGGCGATATGAGGTCGACGGTAAGAGGTCGGCGATATGAGGTCGACGGTAAGAGGTCGACGGTAAGAGGTCGGCGCTGTGTGGTCAGCGGAGTTCGACGTAGGAGAACTGTGAGGGCAGGTCTCTTCTGCCACGCACGTTGAGCTTGCGGTAGATCCGGGTCAGATGCTGCTCGACGGTGCTGATCGTGATGTAGATCTTCCGGGAGATCTCCCGGTTGGTGTAGCCCAGCGCGGCGAGCGAGGCGACCCGCTGTTCGGCGTCGCTCAGCAGGCCCATGCTCTCCGGGGTCTCCGCCTCCTGCTCGGCCGGATCGTCCTGCCGCACCGCCCAGCGCAGCGGCTCGGCCTGGCACTCGTCGGCGACCCGGTCGGCCCAGTAGCCGATCATCCTGGCCTTGTGGAGTTCGCCGATCTCGTTGAAGGCGTGGGTCAGATCGACGAGCGCGTACGCCATCTCCAGCCGGTCTCCCGCGTCCTGAAGCATGTCCACGGCCTCCCTGAGCAGGGCCGGGCGCTTCTTGAGGTCACCGATGGCGGCCAGCAGCCGCAGCGTGGCCCCTCTCGCCCTGAGAGAGTCGCCGCCGGGCAGATCATAGGGTTCCTGGAGGAAGGCTCTCGCCTGGTTCAGCTGGCCCATCTGCAGGTGCGCGGCGGCCGCACCCTGGCGCCAGGGCACCAGCACGGGAGTGTCGAGGTTCCAGGCCCGCATCAGTCTCCCGCAGCTCAGGAAGTCGCTGAGCGCCGCGTGCGACAGGCCTGTCGCCAGGTGGAAATGGGCCCGTGCCTGGAGATAGTGCAGCCCGAACCGGGTCTGGTAGATCGCGGTGGGTACGGGATGCCTGAGCAGGCGCGCCGCGACGTCGAACTTCCCCATTTCGGTGTTGACCCGGATCAAGGCGGCCAGCGGCAGGGCGATATGAATCCCCAGGCTCCGGCGCGGTAGTACATCCAACGCTATAGAGGCATATTTAACGGCTATCGCTAGATCTCCGTGGCGAATGGCGATGTGCGCCCGGACGCCGGCCAGCACGGCGCGCCAGGTGGGGGAGCGCCGTTGGACGGCTTCTTCGTACAAGACATCACAGAGTGGTGCCGCCCGATCCGCCTGATCGGAGTAGAGCAATGTGAAAAGAGAGGACTCTACGGCTTCAAGGTTCGACTCGTCCAGTGTGGTGGACTGGAGGACGCGTTCGGCGGTATCGATCTTTTGCTCATTCTCCTCCGTTCGCAAGAAGCGTGACAATAGGGCGGCCCCCTGAAGGGGAGGTACGCCGGGTGCCCCCGGCTTGGGGGTGCCGGAAGAGGCGTCCGCCACCTCGAGGAGAAGCGAGGGAAAGGCGGTGGACAACCACTGATGAGTGACTTCCAGCCGCATGGGCGTGTCTTTTTCGCCCGATTCGGCGGCCAGGGCGTTCAGCCGCCGAAGCACCTCTCCGGCTTCTTCAAGTCGTCCGTGCCACAGGAAGAACCTCAGCAGCATGCGAAGGTCGTCGAAGCCCAGGCCGCCCTCTCGCGCGATCGACATCAGATGGTCGAGATGCTGGGTGGTGGCCGCGGGGTTGATCAGCCACTCCGCCCGCGCGAGCGAGGCCCGCAGGGACGCTCGGCGCGCGTCGTCGTGACAGAAGGCGATCGCCAGCTTCAGGCATTGGATGGCGAACTCGTACTCGTCGTTGAGCAGCGTCTGATCGGCGGCTTCACGCAGCTCCACCGTCGCCCATGGCTCCGGGCAGTCGGAGGCGTGGATGAGGTGTTCGGCGACCGCGGTGCTCGCCGCTCCCTCCATGTGGAGCAGCCGGGCGGCGCGCCGGTGCATCTCCCTGCGCTCTTCGGCGTCGAGGTCGTCGAGCACGGCGGAGCGGGTCTCAGGATGGCAGAAGTGCTGTCCATCGGTGATTCCGACGGCGGCGAGATGGTTAAGGGTCTGCTGGACGGTCGCCGGCGGAAGTTCGATTAGTTCGGGCAGTAGGTTGGGAAAGGCTCCCTCCCCGAGTACGGCGAGGCCGCGAGCGGTGCGCAGCGAGGTCGGGTCGGTGCGATGGAGCAGGGCGCGCACCGATCTGGAGAAGGCATCGCCGATGACCAGCGAATTGGATTCGCCGGACTCGTGTAAATAGTCCTCGACCAACGCCTCGACAAGTAAGGGGTTGCCGCCGCCGGCCGCATGGAAATCAGGACCGAGTTTTTCCGCCGTATCCTGGTCCATGGATTTACAGAGCATCTTCGTGACGCCTTCCTGGGAAAGCGTGCCCAATCTCATGTGCTGGCAGTGCGGGTGGCGCATCAGATCCACCTCGATGAGCGGATCCATGCCCTGCGGGTTTTCTGTCGCGGTCACCACGACGAATACGTTCGCATTGTTGAGACGCTGTACGAAATTGAGCAGGAGTTGCCACGACAATGCGTCCGAATATTCGACGTCGTCGACGGTGATGAGCACCGGCGCACTCGTGGAGAGCTCCAGGACTATCGACCACAGCCCCTGGATGGTGTGCAGCCAGTCGGGATTGTGCGCCGGGGTTTCGATGGATTTCGCGCTGAAGGCGGCCTCCTCGATCAGCCGGGCCGCCTCCGAGGCGTGCTCGATCGGCAGCGCCGCGCTGTGAAAGCTCTGGCTGGCCATCCCGAGCGGCAGGTTGCGGTCGGCTCGTGAGCAGGTGGCGCTCAGCCAGGTGACGCCGCCCGCGGCGGCGCGCTGGCTGAAGGTGTAGGCGAGTTCGGTCTTGCCGACTCCTGTGGGTCCGGTGATCACCATGACCCGTCCCTTGCCTTGTAGGCAATCGGTGAGCAGGTTGTCCAGCTCCGTGATTTCGTGGTCACGCTCGATGAGGGTCATCGTGATTCCCGTTCGTCCCCTAACGCGGTATGAGGGATCATGCCTCGTCCCGATCCTTGCACAGACCCTTGAGAATCATTCTCCTACGCCCGCCACGGCACTTGTCAATACATTTGGACAAGCCCGGGAGTGGCGGTGGATTTCATCACATTGCGTCTCGGCTATTTCATCATTTCGTCACGGTGGGGCCTGCGGTTTCGGGCTGGGACGCCGAGGTCGTCTACCCGATGTGGACTATCGAAGCCCCTCAATGGCCCTTACTTGGCGGACGAATCTAGGGGGCTCCTTGTGCGCACGGCGGGACTGAATGAGTTATTCTCCTGTTCATCGCAAAGAGGGTCGGCCGAATGTGGACGGCTACCGAGAGATTTCACCGCGCGGTGCAGCGCGAGGTGAAGTTTCGTAGATAAAGTCCACTGTTTTTCTTGATTTGCGCCAGCCCGAAAAACGAGCCGAGAAAGGGATTGCTGTGAGTGACGCGGTAAACACCGGTGAAGCCTGGATCCGGCGTTACCATCCTTCGCCCGAGGCATCGTCCGTACTCGTCTGCCTGCCGCACGCCGGCGGCTCGGCCAGCTTCTATTTCCCGGTCTCGCGGATGACGCCGGCGTCGATGGAAGTCCTGGCGGTCCAGTTCCCCGGCAGGCAGGACAGGCGCGGTGAGCCGTGCGTCGAGAGCATCGGGGAACTGGCCGATCGCGTCGTGGAGATGCTGCGGCCGTGGACCGGTATGCCCATGGGGCTGTTCGGGCACAGCATGGGCGCGACCGTCGCCTTCGAGGTGGCTCGCAGGCTCGAACGGGAGGGTAGGTACCCTCTGGCGCTGTTCGCGTCGGGGCGACCGGCACCATCGGCGCTGCGCCCGGGCTTCGCCGGGCGGCGCTCGGACGAATGGCTCCTGGGGGAGCTACGGGGTCTGGGCGGCACCGACGCGCAGGTGCTCGGCGACGACGAGTTCGTGCAGGCGATATTGCCGGCGCTCAGAGGCGACTACCGGGCGGTGGACACCTATCGCTACCTGCCCGGGCCGAGGCTGTCCTGTCCTGTCGTCGCTCTCAGGGGCGAGGACGATCCCAAGGTCGACCACGATGAGGCCCGGGCATGGGGCGACCACACGACGGCCGGATTCGAGCTGCGTACGTTCGCCGGTGACCACTTCTATCTCGCGGAGCACGCGGCGGAGGTCATCGCCCTGGTCGTCGACCGGATGAGCGCCGCGCTGAACACGGCCCGCGCGGCACGCTGAACGTGGCCCGAGCGGGATGCCGAACCGCGCCGCGCGCGGCCCGAGCGGGGCGTTGAACGAGGCCCGCGCGGGCCGCTGAGGGCCCGTAAGCCATGCGGTGCGAGACGAGCCTACGAATAGTCGTAGAAGCCGCGACCGGACTTCCTGCCCAGCAGACCGCCCTCCACCATGCGCAGCAGGACCGGCGGTGGTGAGTAGCTCGGCTCCTTGAACTCGGCGTACAGCGCGTCGGCGATGGAGGCCACCGTGTCGAGCCCGATCAGGTCGGCCAGGCTCAGCGGGCCCATCGGATGGGAGCACCCCAGCACCATGCCCCGGTCGACGACCTCCGCGGTGGCGAACCCGGATTCCACCATCCTCATGGCCGCGAGGAGATAGGGGATCAGCAGGGCGTTCACCACGAATCCCGCACGGTCCGCAGAGTGAATCACTTGTTTGCCGAGCGTTCCGGTGACGAACGCCTCGGCGCGGGTCTTGGTCTGATCCGTCGTGAGGAGCGACCCGGTCAGCTCCACCAGCGCCAGCGCGGGAACGGGGTTGAAGAAGTGGACGCCGATGACCTGGCCGGGCCGGCCGGTCGCGCGCGCGAGCCTGATGATCGGAATGGACGACGTGTTCGACGCCAGGATGGCGTCGGGGGATTCCACGATCTTGTCCAGCGCGCCGAACAGGTCGAGCTTGGTCGACTCCGTCTCGGGGACGGTCTCGAAGACGATCTGCCGATCGCCGAGATCGTTGAGATCCGCGGTGAAGACGACGCGGCCCACCGCCGCGTCCCGTTCCTCCTCGGTGATCGTCCCCTTGCGCAGGCCGCGGTCGAGCGACCTGACCAGGCGCCGCCGCCCGTGGGCCACAGACGCCTCCGTGGAGACCGCCACTCGCACATCGAGGCCCGCGCGGGCGCACACGTCGGCGAGGCCGGAGCCCATCACCCCGCATCCCACGATGCCGATCCTGTCGAACTGGGTCATCTCGCCTCCCGTACTGCTCTGTTCGTCAAGCTCTGGCCGTCACATTCCGGTCGTCAATCTCTGGTCGCTAAAGCTCTGGTCGTCAACCTCTGGTCGCTAAGCTCCGGTCGTCCAGCGGAGCAGGCAGGCGCCCACCGACATGCCGCCGCCGAAGCCGGCGAGCAGGACGAGGTCGTCCTGTTTGAGGATTCCCGACCGATTCGCCTCGTCGAGCGCGACGGCCACGGAGGCGCTGCCCAGGTTGCCGTACCTCTCGAGGGTGCGCGGGGTGTGCGAGCCGGTGAGGCCGCAGCGCTCGACCAGCTCCGTCACCAGGCGGCCGTTCGCCTGATGGGGTACGAACGTGTCGATCTCCTCCAGCCCGAACCCGGCGCGGTCCACCAGGCTCTTCATCGCGGGCGGCACGTGCTCCAGCACGAACTCCGTCACCGCGCGGCCGTCCATTCTGAAGTAGTGCTCGCCGTCCGCGACGGTCTGGGGCGAGGCCGGATGCCTGCTGCCGCCCGCCTTGATGCCGATGAGCCGGTGATCGGCACCGTGGCTGGACAGCTCGAAGTCGATGAACCCCGAGGACTCGGGCACCGCGCCGACGATGGCGACGCCGGACCCGTCGCCGAACAGCACGGAGGTGCGGCGGTCGGTGAAGTCGAGCTGTCTGCTGTACAGGTCGGCGCCGATGACCAGGGCGTAGGCGTCCGGGCGGCGCGCGATGAGACTGTCGGCGATGGCGAGCGCGTACACGAATCCGCTGCAGACGACGTTGATGTCGAAACAGGCGGCGGCACGCGCGCCCAGCGCGTCCTGCACGAGGTAGGACGTCGGAGGCTGGGGGAAGTCGCCGGTGGAGGTCGCCACGATGATGTAGCCGATGCGGCCCACGTCGATGTCGGCGCGCCGCAACGCGTCCAGGCTGGCCTGTACGGCGAGGTCCGAGGTCGCCTCGTGCGCCGCGGCGTGCCGGCGGAACCCGATCTGCGTCTTGCGCAGGATCCACTCCGCGTCGACGCCTACCCGCTCCGCCAGGTCCTCGTTGGCGACCTCGTCCCCGGGGAGATACGAACCGGTCGCCAGGATCCCGGTAGTGTGTCCGGCCACTGTCAGCTCCGCCTTCTCCTGGAAGCCACGCCTACGCCAGCGCCGCGGGCGCGGCGTCCGCCAGGCCGCGCAGCGGATTGATCCGCTGCTCGCCGATCTCGGCGCGCCGCGCGGGGTCGGTGACGCCCAGTCCGGGCTCGGGCGCCATGCACAGCACGCCGACCTTGCCGATGTGGCCGTTGGTCTGCACCAGCCGGGTGGCCTCCGCGACCTCGTCCAGCGGATAGACGGTCGACAGGGTCGGCATCACCATCCCGAGGTCGAACAGCCGCACGCACTCCCGCACCTCCTGCAGGTTCGCCGCATGGCTGCCGATGATGCGCTTGAGGTGCATCCAGAGATACCGGTTGTCGTAGTGGTGCTGGAATCCGGTGCTGGAGCCGCAGGTGACGACCGAGCCGCCCCGGCGGGTCACGAACACCGAGGTGGCGAACGTCGCCCGGCCCACGTAGTCCATGACGATGTGCGGGTCCTCGCCGACCGCCGCGCGGATGGCCGCTCCCAGGCGCTTGCCCAGCGCGATCGCCTGTTCGGGCGTGCTGTCGACGTCGTCGGTCATCCCGATGTCGTTGCGGTTGATGATGACGTCGCAGCCGAGACTTCTCAGGATCTGGGCCTTCGAGTCCGAGCCGACGACGCCCACGGGGATGCCGCCGCCGTTCTTCACCATCTGCACGGCGTACGCGCCGAGGCCGCCGGCCGCGCCCCAGATGAGGACGATGTCGCCCTGTTTCATCCGGGCGCCCCGGGCGCTGACCAGCATGCGGTAGACCGTGCCCGCGCACAGCGTGACGCAGGCGGCCTCCTCCCAGGTCAGGTGCGCCGGCTTGGGCGCCAGCTGACTGGCCCGCGCCAGGGTGTAGTGCGCCAGTCCGCCGAAGTTGGTCTCGAAGCCCCAGACCCGCTGCTCGGCGCCGAGCATGCCGTCGTCGTGCGTCGCCGCTTCCTGGTCGTCGGCCTGGATCGGACTGATCACGACGTGGTCGCCGACGCTCCAGCGTCGCACGCCCGTGCCGACCGCGACGATGACCCCGGCTCCGTCGGAACCCAGCACGTGGTACGGCTGGTCGTGCCGCGCCGCGAACCCGCCGGCCCGGCCGAAGCGCTTGAGGAAGCCGAACGTCGGCAGCGGCTCGAAGGTCGCCGACCAGACGGTGTTGTAGTTGATCGAGCTGGCCATCACCGCCACCACGACCTCGTCCGGCGCGAGCTCCGGCATGGGCACCAGGCCGACGCGCAGCGATTTGCGCACGTCCTTGTCCTCCATGCCGGCGAACATCTCGGAGTCCTCGACCCGGAGGTAAGAAGCCGGATACTCCTTCGGCAACGCGATCTTCGCCAGGTCGCCGGGCGCGGCTCCGCCCAGCAGGGCCTCGGCCATGGGATCCATGTCACTCCTCTTGATGTGGTGGTCAGCCGGTCACAGCGGGATGTTGCCGTGACGGCCTCGTGCCGCCGAGGCCGCCGCGAGCGCCATGGCGAGCTTGGGCCGGGTCTGCGCGGGGTCGATCACTTCGTCGACGACGCCCAGCGCGACGGCGCGGGCGACACCTCCCGCGACGAGGGTGTGCTCGGCGACGAGCCGCTGCCGCAGCTCCGCACGCTCGTCGTCGTCGTGCGCGGCGGCCAGGCGCTTGCGGTGCAGGATGCCCACCGCCGCCTCCGCGCTCATCACCGCGATCTTCGCCTCCGGCCAGGCGAACACCGCGGAAGCGCCGAGCGAGCGGGAGTTCATGGCGATGTACGCCCCGCCGTACGACTGGCGCGTGACCAGCGTGACGCGGGGGACCGCCGCCTCGGCGAAGGCGTGCAGCAGCTTGGCGCCCCGCCTGACCACGCCACCCCATTCCTGGGTGACGCCGGGCAGGTAGCCGGGAACGTCGACGAGCACGATCAGCGGAATGCCGAACGCGTTGCACATGCGGACGAATCGCGAGGCCTTCTCGGCGCTCAGCGAGTCGAGGCAGCCGCCCATGCGCAGCGGGTTGTTGGCGATCACGCCGACGCTCCCGCCGGTCAGGCGGCCGAGGCCGACGACGACGTTGGGGGCCCAGCGCGGCTGGAGCTCCATGAACGGGGTGCCCTCGTCGAGGATCTCGCGTACCAGCGGGCGCACGTCATAGGCCCGCCGCGCCCGCTCCGGCAGCAGTGCGCGCAGGTCCTTCCCGGCCGTGGCGAGGTGGGGTTCGATGCGGGCGCGATGGGCCAGCAGCAGGGTCACCTGGCGAGTGGCCTCGTACGCGTCGCTCTCGGAGTCGACCACGATGTGCGCCACGCCCGACTTGCGGCTGTGCGTCTCGGCCCCGCCCAGCGACTCCATGTCGATCTGCTCACCGGTGACGGACCGCACGACGTCGGGACCGGTCACGAACATCCGGCCGGCCTTGGACATGATCACCACGTCGGTGAGCGCGGGACCGTAGGCGGCGGCTCCGGCGGCCGGCCCGAGGATGACCGAGATCTGCGGCACGCGCCCGGAGGCACGGGTCATCGCGGCGAACATCCGCCCGACACCGTCCATCGACTCCACGCCGTCCGCCAGCCGGGCGCCGCCGGAGTGCCACAGGCCGATCACCGGGCAGCCTTCGAGCAGCGCCGCGTCGATGGCCGACACGATCTTGTCGCAGCCCGCGGCGCCGAGCGCGCCGCCCATGTTGGCCGGATCGGTGCAGAAGGTGATCACCTTGTGGCCTCCGATGCGGCCACTGGCCGCGGACACTCCGCTGGCGTCCGGGTCATGCAGGGGCACCACTGAGTCGGCGTCGAGCAGCCGGGCCAGCCGTACGGCCGGCGCACGCTGATCGAGCGGGAAGTGTTCCTGCGTGATCGGTGTGGCGGTCAACGCCGTCTCCCGTTCTCATGCAGGGTTGAATTTATTGTTTCCCGCATGTTTCCTACCTCCAGCGCCAACGCTGAGGACTTTTCTGATGGATTCCAGCAGACTGCTGAAAATAGGCTTATCTACGCGCTATCCCCACACAACCCTTACCAGTCCCCCTAAGCGCCCTGTAGCGTTGCTGAGTGAGGGCGAACGGCCTCGTCTCGGGGCTGATCCGCGGCGATGTTTCGTGGGCGAAGCCACCACCGCTGCGATCATGTCCGCACGTCAGGCCCGATGCCGATCCGCATCCGGGTCGTCCGGCCGACGACGCAGGCCCTGCGGAGTGGGAACGTTCCGAAAAATAATGTCTTTATCTCATATTGCGCCATAGTTGCCGCTAGGGGGGGCGGTAGGGGTTGTTCCGTGCGTCTCCGGCAGCCAATCATGGTGCCGTCATTTCGACGTACGGCCAGATTTCCTATGTCTGAAAGGCATGCGCATGGAGATAGCCGAGCTTGGCGTGGAGAAAGCTTTCCTGATCACTCCGGACGTCCACTCCGACCACCGGGGAGTTTTCCTCGAAGTGTTCAGCCAGCCGGCGTTCGAGCGGGCGGTGGGCCATCGGTTGTCGGTCGCCCAGCTCAACTGCTCGCTGTCCCGGCGCGGGACCATCCGCGGTATGCATGCCATCGCGCTGCCGGGCCAGGCCCGTTATGTCAGCTGTGCGCAGGGGGGCATCGTCGACATCGTGCTCGACATCCGCGTCGGCTCGCCCACGTACGGCGAGCATGTCGCGGTCGAGCTGACCGCCGCGAACCGGCACGCCCTGTACCTGGCGGAAGGGCTGGCGCACGGGTTCGCGCCGCTGACCGACGAGGCGACCGTCGTGTACATGTGTTCGAGCACCTGGTCGCCGGGCTCTGAGGTCATCATCAACTCGCTCGACCCGGAACTCGGCCTGCCCTGGCCCACCGAGCCCGAGCCCGTGCGCTCCGACAAGGACGCGGCAGCGCCGTCCCTGCGTGAGGCCGCGAAGCGCGGGCTGCTGCCCACCATGGCCGAGTGCCGGGCGTTGTACGCCGAACTCGACGATCTCACGCTCACGAGGTGACGGCATGATCCCACTGTTCCGGGTGGCGATGTCTCCCGAGGCGCCGGCCATGGCCGCCCAGGTCATCGGCAGCGGCATGATCGGCCAGGGCGCCAAGGTCCAGGAGTTCGAGCGAGCGCTCGCCGGGCGGATCGGCCGGGACGAGGTGGTCACGGTCAACAGCGCCACGGCGGGCCTGCACCTCGCCCTGCACATGGTCGCCCGAGAGGATGCCGACGACGGCGGCGAGGTGCTGTCCACGCCGTTGACCATGGAGGCCACCAACTGGGCGATCATGGCCAACCGGCTGCGCGTCAAGTGGGTGGACATCGACCCGGCCACCCTCAACGTCGATCTGGACGACCTGGCCCGCAAGATCTCGCCGAAGACACGGGCGATCATGATCGTGCACTTCGGCGGCTACCCCCTTGACCTCGACCGCCTCCGCGAGATCCTCGACCAGGCCGAGGCCAGATTCGGCTTCCGCCCGCCGGTGATCGAGGACTGCGCGCACGCGTGGGGCGCGACCTACCGCGGCGCGCCCATCGGCAGCCATGGCAACCTGTGCGTGTTCAGCTTCCAGGCCATCAAGCACCTGACCTGCGGCGACGGGGGCGCTCTCGTCCTGCCGAGCGAGGAGCTGCGCCAGCGCGCCGAGCGGCTGCGCTGGTTCGGCATCGACCGTACGGCCGACCGGCTGCGCAACCCGCCGGACGTCACGGAGTGGGGCTTCAAGTTCCACATGAACGACATCAACGCCTCCATCGGCCTGGCCAATCTGGCGTGGGCGGAGGAGGTGGTGGCCCGGCACCGTGCCAACGCCGCCTTCTACGACAGAGAGCTGGCCGGCGTCCCCGGCGTCGAGCTGACCGAGCGGGCCGCCGACCGCCAGTCCTCCTTCTGGATCTATCCGATGAAGGTGGAGGACCGCGAGGGCTTCATGAAGCGCATGGACGAGGCCGGGATCATGGTCAGCAACGTGCACGAGCGCAACGACCTGCACACGGTCATGCGCCCGTACGCGTCGCTGCTGCCCGGCCTCGACCACGTGGCCCCGCGCGTGGTGTGCGTGCCCGTCGGCTGGTGGGTCACCGAGGAGCAGCGCGCGCACATCGCGGACACCGTCAGGCGGGGCTGGTGAGCGCGCCCGCCGCCGTACACAACGCAGGGCGGGCGGCGAAGGGCACGGTGCCGTTCGGGGAGCACCGGACCTGGTACCGGATCACCGGCGAGCCGGGCGGCGCGGGCCGTCCGGCCGTCGTCGTCCTGCACGGCGGCCCCGGCAGCACGCATGACTACCTGGTCGGCTTGGCCGTCCTCGCCCAGCACGGCTGGCCCGTCGTGCACTACGACCAGCTCGGCAACGGCGGCTCCACCCATCTGCCGGACAAAGGGGCCGAGTTCTGGACGCCGCAGCTGTTCCTCGACGAGCTGGACAACCTGCTGCGCCGGCTCGACGTGCGCGACGACTACGTGCTGGTCGGACAGTCGTGGGGCGGCATGCTGGCCGCCCTGCACGCCTCGGCCAGACCGGAGGGCCTGCGCGGCCTGGTGATCGCCGACGCCCCCGCCTCCTACCGGCTCTGGCTGAGTGAGATGCGGGTGCTGCGCGACCGGCTGCCCGACGGCGTCGACGAGACGCTGCGCCGGCACGAGGCCGCGGGCACGACCGACTCCCAGGAGTACTTCGACGCGATGATGGTCTTCTACAACCGGCACGTCTGCACCCTGGACCCCTGGCCGCGCGAGTTCGTCGCCACGTTCATGGAGATCTACAACGACCCGACGGTCTACTACGCGATGAACGGCCCCAGCGAGTTCCACGTGATCGGCTCGCTGCGTGACTGGGGCGTGGAGGACCGCGTCGCGGACATCGACGTGCCCACGCTGCTCATCTCCGGGCGGCACGACGAGGCCACGCCCGCCACCGTGCGACCGTACTTCGACCTCATCCCCGACGTGCGGTGGGAGGTCTTCGAGGAGTCCAGCCACACGCCGCACCTGGAGGAGCCAGAACGGTTCACCCAGGTGCTGATCGACTTTCTGAAGGGCCTGGGTGAGTGAAGTGGACATGCGGACCGCGATCGTCTTCCCCGGGATGGGACCCACCCGGTTCACCGACGTCGACGCGTTCATGCTCGGCGACCCCGTCGCGCGGCGGCTGGTCGCGCGCGCCGACGAGGTGCTGGGCTACTCGCTGGCCGACCGCTTCCGCGACTCCGAGGACGACTACTCGGAGGCGGCCCAGGTGGCGTTCCTGGTGAACAGCCTGGCCCTGGCCGAATGGGCCGAGCGGACGCTGGACATCGCCCCGCACGTGTGCGCGGGCCCGAGCTTCGGCGGCAAGGCGGCCGCCGCCTACTCGGGCGCGCTGTCCTTCCCCGACGCCGTGCGCATGACCGCCGAGCTGGCCCGCTGTACGGCGGACTACTTCGCGCACGAGCACCGTGACCTCGTCACCTGCTCCTTCGTCCGCGTTCCCGAGGACAAGCTGAGCGAGCTGCTGGCCGAACTGCGCGAGCAGGGCGAATGGCACGACATCTCCTGCTACATCGATCACGACTTTTACATGGTCTCGCTGCGGGAGCGGCGGGCGGCGTGGCTGGAAGGCAGGATCCGGGCGCTCGGCGGGCTGCCGCTGTACAGGATGCGGCCGCCCATGCACGCGGCCGTCCTGGAGCCGCTGCGCAAGAGGGCCGAGGAGGAGGTGTTCGGCGCTCTGCGCTTCACCGACCCGCGGCTGCCGGTCGTCGACGATCACGACGGGACGCTGCTCACCGGCGTGGCGGGCGTGCGGGCCATGGTGCTCGACGGCTTCGTTCGGCCGCTGCGCTGGCCCGAGGTGGTGGCCACGCTGCGGCGGCTCAACGTCACGAAGGTCGTCGTCAGCGGCCAGGACGCCATGTTCGGCCGGGTGCCGGTCACCACGCGGAGCTTCACCGTGGTCCCGGTGAACCCGAGGATGGCGGTACTGCCGCGGCCGTCGGTCCCGTCGGCCTGACGAGGCCCCGTGGACCTCGTCAGGCGCCGGTCGATCAGGCGGGCGGCCGGTCGGGCGGCGGTCGGTCAGGTCGCGGGAATCCCGGACAGGACTTTCCAGAGTGTGCCCGGAGTCGCGAACGTCTCCTTCGTCAGCGCCTCGTCCCTGAATCGCACGCCGTACGTCTCCTCGAGCGCGGCCAGCAGCTCGACGATGCCGAGCGAATCGAGGCCGAGACCGGGAAGATCAGCATTTTCGGCGAGCTTGTCATCAGGCGGCAGAAACGGCAGAAGTGGCCGCAGGAGTTCTTCGAATCGGGCATCCCACATGACAGCTGATTTCCTTTCTCCTTGTCGCGAATCTCCTTGTCGCGAATCTTCGGTTATCGCGAAAGAGCCCACGGCGCCGACGTTATCCGGCGGCAAGGCGAATGTCCATAATGGGTGGTTCAGATGAGCGCAGATTATTCGCGGCCCCTCTACGCGCATTTCCTGCGCGGCCTCGGTATGGCGCCCGAGCGGCCGGCCTTCCGGGCCGGGCCGGACACGGCGAGTTACGCCGAGCTCCATCGGTCGGCGCTGCGCTGGGCCGGCGCGCTGCTGCGGGCCTCGCCCCGCCCGCTCGGCGCCGTAGGGGTTCTGGCCGACAAAGGGGGCACGGCCTACGCCGGTCTGCTCGCCGGCCTGTACGCGGGCGCGGCCGTGGTGCCGCTCCAGCCCGACTTTCCGGCCGCCCGGACCCGCCAGATGATCGAGGCCGCCGGGGTGTCGGCGCTGATCGTCGATGACCGCGGCCGGAAGCGGGCGGCCGAGCTCCGCGCCCAGGGGGTGGACGTGCTCGTCCTCACCCCCGACGCGCTCGGCGGCGGGCGGGCTCTGGCCGCGCCGCGGCCGGTCGACCCCGACGACACCGCGTACGTGCTGTTCACCTCGGGGTCGACGGGCCGTCCCAAGGGGGTGCCCATCACCCACGGGAACACCGCGCACTACTTCGAGCTGCTGGCCGGACGCTACGACTTCACCCCTGACGACGTGTTCTCGCAGACCTTCGACCTGACCTTCGACTGCGCCATGTTCGACCTGTTCTGCGCCTGGGCCGCCGGCGGGACCGCGGTGGCCGTGCCGCCGCACGCGTACGGAGACCTGCCCCGCTACCTGGCCGAGCAGGGGATCACCGTGTGGTTCTCCACCCCCAGCGCGATCTCCCTGGTGCGCAGGACGGGCGGGCTCGATGCGGGCGCGATGCCGACCCTGCGCTGGAGCTTCTTCGCCGGAGAGGCGCTGAAGTGCGCGGACGCCGCCGACTGGCAGCGGGCCGCGAGCGCCTCCATCGTGGAGAACCTCTACGGCCCGACCGAGCTGACGATCACGATCACCGGCCACCGCTGGTCGGGGGAGACCTCGCCCGGTCGCTGCGTCAACGGCCTGTCCCCGATCGGCACGGTGCATCCCGGCCACGGCCACCTCCTGGTGGACGAGGACGGCCGGACCGTCCACGACGAGGGGGAGCTGTGGATCACCGGGCCGCAGTTGACGCCGGGATACCTCGATCCGGCCGACGACAAGGGCCGATTCGTCGAGCGGGACGGCCGCACCTGGTACAACACCGGCGACCGCGTCCGGGTCGCGGACAACGGTGAACTCGTCTACCTCGGCAGAGCCGACGCCCAGATACAGGTGCACGGCTGGCGGGTCGAGCTGGCCGAGATCGATCACGCCGTACGCGGCGTCGCCGGAGTGGCGGACGCGGTCACCGTGAGTGCCGAAAAGGACGGCACCGCCGTGCCCATCGTGTTCTACACCGGCGTTCGGCTGCCCCCTACCGATTTCACCACGCGGCTCGTCGAGACGCTGCCGGCCGGTCTCATTCCGCGGCACTATCGGTATCTCGACGAGCTGCCGCTGAATCCCAACAGAAAAGTCGACAGAGCGGGTCTGCGGGAGCTGGCCGCGGGCCTGGTGGGTAAACGTGAGCGGGTCGCGGAAGAGGGGAGGGGCGCTTTAGGGGGGCGGTAGGGGTCTATTGGAAATCAGGGTTCGGGATAACTTTTCAGTGATTTGCTTTTTCATTGATCGACATTCCTGGAAATACCTTTTCCCACCTGGGCGGGAGGACGATATTGGACGGGACGCGGTTTCTTCGATCTGGCCTCATCCACGATCTGCTCGATGAGGCCATGGACGCGAGACCCGAGGGCGACGCGGTCCGCGACGCGCGCGGCGCGTGGAGCTACCAGCGGGTCGGCGAGCTCAGCCACGCCGTCGCCCGCCGGCTGGCGGCCAGTGGCGTGGGCCCGGGGGACCGGGTCATCGTCCAGCTGGCCAACCGGCGGGAGACGGTGCCCATCGTCTACGGCCTCTCGCGGCTCGGCGCGGTCTTCGTGCCGCTGCACCCCGAGATGAAGGCCTTCCATCTGCGCTCCGTCCTTCAGGACGCGGAGCCCACGCTGGTCATCGGGGGCGGCGAGGCCATGCGCGAGGTCGCCACCATGCCGGTGCGCGACATCGACGACTTCTGGCCCGAGGTCGAGGAGCTGGCGGGGCAACCGGCCGCGCATGAGCCGGCCGCGTACAAGTCGGCCGGACGTGAGCCGGCCGCGCGTGAGCCGGTCAAGGTCCTGCCCTCGGACGTCGCCATCCTGATCTACACCTCGGGCAGCACCGCCGCGCCCAAGGGGGTGATCTGCCCGCACGCGCAGGTGACCTTCGCCGCCTCGGCGATCAACGCGGTGCTCGGCTACGGGCCGGACGACGTGGTCTTCTGCCGGCTGCCCATGTCCTTCGACTACGGCCTCTACCAGATCTTCCTCGCCGCGCTCGGCGGCGCCGAGCTGGTCCTGGCCGAGGACGGATCCGACCTGACCCTGCTCGGCCAGATCAGCGACGCCGGCGCGACCGTCGTACCCGTCGTCCCGTCCCTGGGCGGCATGATCGCGACCCTGGCCCGGCGGGCGACCGGCTCGTTGTCGAAGGTGCGGATGTTCACCAACACCGGGGCCACGCTGCCGGAGGCGACCATCCGAAGCCTGCGCGCCTGCGCCCCCGGCGCTCGGGTGGTGCGCATGTACGGCATCACCGAGTGCAAGCGCGTCACGATCATGGAGCCGGAGCTCGACCGGGACCGGCCCGGCGCGGTCGGCCGTCCGCTGCCCGGCACCCGGGTGGAGATCCTCGACGGCGCGGGCCGCTCGTTGCCGGCCGGGGAGACCGGGGAGATCGTGGTCGCCGGTCCCAACGTGATGGCCGGTTACTGGCGCGACCCCGAGCTCACCGCGCGCGCCTACCGCCGCGACCCGGTCACCGGCGAGGTCCGCCTGCACACCGGCGACTACGGCCGGCTCGACCGGGACGGCTACCTGTACTTCGAAGGCCGCAGAGACGACATGTTCAAACGCCGGGGCGCCCGGATGAGCACGACCGAGATCGAGGCGGCCGCCATGGACGTCCCCGGCGTGCGCGCGGCCGTGGTGCTGCCCCCGGCCGACGGCCGTGACCTCGTGGTCTTCGTCGAGGCCGATCTGACGCCCAGCAGCGTGCTGAACGCGCTGAAACAGCGGCTCGAACCCGCGAAGGTGCCGGCCGCCTGTCATGTCCTGCCCCGCTTCCCGCTGACGCTCAACGGCAAGAACGAGCGCAAACAGCTGGCCCTGCTGCTCGACGGAGGTCACGCGTGAACTGGTACGCCGAGCTCGCCGCTCGCTACGGCTCCCCGCTGTACGTCTACGACCTGGACCGCGTCGCCACCGCGCAGAAGGACCTGCGTCAGGTCCTGCCCGGCGGGTTCTCGCTGTTCTACTCCTTCAAGGCCAACCCGCACCCGGAGATCGCGCGAGCGCTGCGCGACGGCGGCGCGCTCGCCGAGATCAGCTCGACCGGCGAGCTGAACGCGGCGTTCGCCGCGGGCTTCGACGGCTCCGAGGTGCTCCTCACCGGACCGGGCAAGACCACCGAGGAACTGGAGGTCGCCGTCGACGGCGGCGTCCGCCTGTTCTCCGTCGAATCGCCCACCGACCTGTGGCATGTCGGGCAGGTCGCCTCCCGGCGCGGCGTGCTCGTGGACTGCCTGCTGCGCGTCAACAGCGCCGAGCCCGGTGCCGCCACCAGCATCCGGATGACCGGTGCGCCCTCCCAGTTCGGCTTCGACGAGGAGACGATCCCCGCGCTGATGCCGGAGCTCCGGGCGGTGCCCGGCACGCGGCTGGCGGGGGCGCACCTCTTCTCCCTGAGCAACTCCAAGGACGAGGAGAGCCTCGTCGCCGAGTTCGACCACACCATCTCGGTGGCCGCGCGCCTGGAGCGGGAGACGGGCCTGCCGATCCGCCTGCTGGACATCGGCGGCGGATTCGCCGCGCCGTACCTCACAGGGGGAGATCGGCCCGTGTACGGCGGCCTGCGCGCCGGGCTGGAGACCGTCCTCGACGCGAAGTTCGCCGGCTGGCGGGCGGGCACACCCCAGATCGCCTGCGAGTCCGGCCGCTACCTGGCCGGCGACTGCGGAACGCTGGTCTGCACCGTGGTCAACGTCAAGGAGAGCCGCGGCCGCAGATTCGTCATCCTGGACGCCGGCATCAACACTCTCGGCGGCATGTCCGGCCTGGGCAGGCTCCTGCCGGTCTCGGTGGAGCTCAACGGTGCCACCCACGACGGCGAACGGTCGCCCGCGACCCTGGTCGGCCCGCTCTGCACCCCCGGCGACATCCTCGCCAGGAACGTCTCGCTGCCCCCGCTGGCCCCCGGCGACGTTGTGACCATCCCCAACGCGGGCGCCTACGGCATGACCGCGAGCCTCGTGATGTTCCTGGGCCACCCCGCGCCCATCGAGGTCGTCGCGCACGGCCACCAGGTGGTGTCCGTCTCCCGGATCGAATTCAACCGCAAGTACGAGTGACACCCCCCGGATCGACTTCAGCCGCGAGTACGAGTGTCACCCCCCCCGGATTGACGTCAACCGCAAGTACGAAATGACATGAGTGAGCGGAGTGTGTGTCTTGAGCGAGCAGCGTCGCTTCCTCGCCGACCTGGTGCACGACCTGACCGTCGAGATCCTGCGGACCGTGCTCCCAGACGCCCCCGACGCGGTGGATCCCCAGCGCGGCTTCAGGGAGCTGGGACTCGACTCGCTGGCCGCCGTCGAGTTGCACGACCGCCTGGCCCAGGCGGTCGGCGCCGAACTGCCGGTCACGATCGCCTTCGACCACCCCACCCCCGAGGCGGTCGTCGAGTACCTGTTCACCGAGGTGCTCGGGCTGGCCGACACGGAGGCGGCCGAAGTCGATCCGGTCACCGCCGGGGCACGGGCGGACGAGCCGCTCGCCATCATCGGCGTCGGCTGCCGCTATCCGGGCGGGATCACCACTCCCGAAGAGTTGTGGCGGCTGGTCGCCGAGAGCGGGGAGACCCTGACCGGGTTCCCCGTCGACCGGGGCTGGGACCTTGACCGGCTGTTCGACGACGACCCGGACGCGCCCAACACCACCTATGTCCGGTCGGGTCACTTCCTGCACGACGCCGGTGAGTTCGACGCCGACTTCTTCGGCATCAACCCGCGTGAGGCCGTCGCCATGGACCCCCAGCAGCGGCTGGTGCTCGAAGCGTCCTGGGAGGCGTTCGAGCGGGCGGGCATCGACCCGCGCTCGCTGCGCGGCAGCCAGGCCGGCGTGTTCATCGGCGCCGAGCCGCAGGACTACGGCCCCCGGCTGGACAAGGCGCCGGAAGAGGTCGAGGGCTATCTCGTGACGGGCAACGCCCCGAGCGTGGTGTCCGGCCGGATCGCCTACGCCCTCGGTCTCGAAGGGCCCACGCTCACCGTCGACACCGCCTGCTCCGCCTCCCTGGTCGCCCTGCACCTGGCCTGTCAGGCATTGCGCAACGGCGAGACCGACCTCGCGCTGGCCGGTGGCGTGACCGTGATGTCCACCCCCGGCACCTACACCGCGTTCAGCCGGCAGCGGGTGCTCGCCGCCGACGGCCGGTGCAAGGCGTTCGCCGCCTCCGCCGACGGCACCGGCTTCTCCGAGGGCGTCGGCATCCTCGCGATCGAGCGGCTGTCGGACGCGCGCCGCCGGGGCCACCCCGTGCTCGCGGTCATCCGGGGCTCGGCGATCAACCAGGACGGCGCGAGCAGCGGCCTGACCGCGCCGAACGGTCCCTCCCAGGAACGCGTGATCCGGCGGGCGCTGGGCAACGCGGGCCTGTCTCCGGCAGACGTCGACGTGGTCGAGGCGCACGGCACCGGCACCAAGTTGGGCGACCCGATCGAGGCGCACGCTTTGATGGCCACATACGGCCGCGACCGGGGCGAACGCGGGCCGCTGCATATCGGCTCCCTCAAGTCGAACATCGGGCACACCCAGGCGGCGGCCGGCGTCGCCGGTGTGATCAAGATGGCCATGGCCATGCGCCACGAGACGCTGCCGCGCACCCTGCACGTGGACGAGCCGTCGCCGTACGTCAACTGGTCCCTCGGCGCGGTCGAACTGCTCACCGAGAGCCGCCCCTGGCCCGCGGGCGGTGCCCCGCGGCGAGCCGGCGTCTCCTCCTTCGGCGTGAGCGGCACCAACGCGCACCTGATCCTGGAGGAGCCGCCTGTAGCAGCCACCCCGGATGGGGACGGCGGTTCGCCCCCGGCCGTCGTCCCCCTGGTGTTGTCGGGCAAGGCACCCGAGGCGCTGCGCGCGCAGGCCGCCCGGCTGGCGGCCCATCTGGCGGAACACGAGGACCTCCGCCTGGCCGACGTCGCCCACTCGCTGGTGACCTCGCGCTCGACCTGGCAGCACCGCGCGGTGGTCGCCGCCGGTGACCGGACCGACCTGCTCGCCGGGCTGACCGCTCTGTCCGAAGGCGAGCCCGCCGCCGAGGTGACCGAGGGCGAGGCCACCGCAGAGCGCCGCGTCGTCTTCATCTTCCCCGGCCAGGGCTCGCAGTGGGCCGGCATGGCGGTGGACCTCCTGGACACCTCGCCCGTCTTCGCCCGGAGCATGGCGGAGTGCGCGGCGGAGATCGAGACCCACGTCGACTGGCGGCTGCTCGACGTGCTGCGCGGCGAGCCGGGCGCGCCCTCACTGGACCGGCTCGAGGTCGTCCAGCCAGTGCTGTTCGCGGTGATGGTGTCGGTGGCCGCACTCTGGAAGTCGCTGGGCGTGCGGCCCGCCGCCGTCGTCGGCCACTCCCAGGGCGAGGTCGCCGCCGCGTACGTGGCCGGCGGGCTGTCCCTGGCCGACGCCGTACGCGTGATCGTGCTGCGCAGCCGCCTGTTCGCCGAGCGCCTGGTGGGCAAGGGCGCGATCGCGGCCATCGCCGCGGCGGCCGGTGAGGTGGAGAAACGGCTGGCCCGCTGGGACGGACGGCTGTCCATCGGCGCGAAGAACGGCCCTTCGTCGTGCACCGCGGTGGGTGACGAGCAGGCGCTCGCCGAGCTCGTCGCCGAGTATGAGGCGGAGGGCGTCCGCGCCCGCCTCCTGGCCAGCACCGTCGCCTCGCACTGCGACCAGGTCGACCCGCTGCGCGAGGAGCTGACCCGGCTGCTCGAAACCGTGTCCCCGACCCCGGGAGAGGTGCCGTTCCACTCCACCGTCACGGGGCAGGTCCTGGACACCGGCGAGCTGACCGCCGACTACTGGTTCCACAACGCCCGCCAGCCGATCGAGTTCCAGGCCGTGATCGAGGAGCTGCTCGCCGGGGGACACGACGCGTTCCTCGAAATGAGCGCCCATCCGGTGCTCGTGATGAGCGTGCAGGACACGATCGACGAGGCCGGGGCCGACGCGTTCGCCGGCGGCACCCTGCGCCGTGGGGAAGGCGATCTGCGCCGCGCGCTGACCTCGGTCGCGGAGGCGTACGTGCGTGGCGTGGCCGTCGACTGGGCCGCCCTCCTCCCCGGCGCGAACCTGGTCGAGCTGCCCACGTACGCCTTCCAGCACCGCCACTACTGGCTGGAGACCCGCACCTCGGCCGGTGACGTCGCCTCGGCGGGGCTGACCGACGCCGGCCACCCGCTGCTGGGCGCGGCCGTGACGCTCGCCGAATCCGGTGGCGCCCTCCTGACCGGACGCCTCTCGCTCCAGCTGCACCCCTGGCTGGCCGACCACGCCGCCGCCGGCACGCCGCTCCTGCCCGGCACCGCCTTCGTCGAGCTCGCCATCCGCGCGGGCGACCAGGTCGGCTGCGGCCTGCTGGAGGAGCTGACGCTGGAGGCCCCGCTGGTCGTACCCGAGCGCGGCGGGGTGTGGCTGCAGGTGTCCGTCGGAGCGCCCGAGGACGCGGGACGGCGCGGCATCACCGTGCACTCACGGGCGGAGGACGCCCCGGCCGACGCGCCGTGGATCCGCCACGCGAGCGGATACGTCGCCCCCGATGACGCCCCCGAGGTCTTCGACCTGGCCCAGTGGCCGCCGGAGGGAGCGACTCCCGCGGACCTCGACGGCCTCTACGACCGGCTCGCCGACGCCGGCTACGGCTACGGCCCGCTGTTCCAAGGGCTCAAGGCGGCGTGGCTGCGCGGTGACGAGGTCTTCGCCGAGGTCAGGCTGCCCGAGCAGGCGACCCGCGACGCCGAGCTGTACGGCCTGCACCCGGCGCTGCTCGACGCGGCGCTGCACGCGGGGTCGCTGCTGGACCCCGCCGACGATCGCCTGAGCCTGCCGTTCGCCTGGACCGGCGTGTCCTTGCGCGCCACGGGTGCGGCGGCCGTGCGCGTCCGGCTGTCGCCATCGGGCCCCGACACCCTGTCGCTGTGGCTGGCCGACGCCTCGGGCGCGCCCGTCGCCACGGTGGGCTCGCTGGTCTCGCGGGCGGCCTCGGCGCAGCAGCTCTCCGCTGCCTCGGTGGCCCATGGGGATTCGCTGTTCCGCGTCGAGTGGACGGCGGCGCCTGCCGCGCAGCCGACGCCGGCTCCGGCTGGGGGCGCCGCCGTGCTCGGGCCGGACCCGTACGGGTTGCGCCGGGCGGGCGTCGCGCGTGCCGAGTACGCGGACCTGGCGGCGCTGACCTCGTCGGATCCGCTCCCCGACACCGTGTTCGTGAGCTTCCGGTCGGACGACTCTGAACCGTTCGTGAAGCTCTCGCCGGACGGCTCCGCACCGGGAGAAGTGGTGGGTGGCGCGCGGTCGGCCACGCATCGGGCACTGGGGCTTGTACAGGCATGGCTGGCCGACGATCGGCTGACCTCGGTGCGGCTCGTCGTGGTGACCCATGGCGCGGTGGCGGCGGGGCCTGACGCGGAGGTACGTGACCTGGCGAGCGCGCCGATCTGGGGCCTGCTGCGGTCCGCGCAGTCGGAGCACCCCGGCCGGTTCGTACTGCTGGACCTCGACGACTCCGAGGTGCCGGTGCCCGCCGTGCCGGCGGCGCTCGCCGAGCCGCAGCTGGCCGTGCGATCCGGCGAGGTGCTGGTGCCCAGGCTGGCCCGCGCGGCCACCAAGGACACGCTGGCACTGCCCGTGGGCGTCGCGGAGTGGCGCCTGGACGCGGCGGTCAAGGGCAGCCTGGACGGCCTGTCCCTGGTTCCGTGCCCGGAGGCGGCCCGCCCGCTGGGGCCGGACGAGGTACGAGTGTCGGTGCGGGCGGCCGGTCTCAACTTCCGCGACCTGGTCGTCACCCTCGGCATGGTGCCCGAACACGGCGAGCCCATCGGTGGCGAGGTCGCGGGCGTGGTGCTGGAGGCCGGGTCGGCCGTGGCCGATCTGGTGCCCGGTGATCGGGTGCTGGGGCTGCTCGATGGCGCGTTCGGTCCCGTGGGAGTGACGGATCGGCGGTTGCTGGCTCCCATGCCCGCCGGTTGGTCGTTCGCGCAGGCGGCATCGGTGCCGGTGGCGTTCCTGACCGCCTACTACGGGCTGGCCGATCTGGCCGGTGTCCGGGCGGGTGACCGGGTGCTGGTGCACGCGGCCGCCGGTGGGGTCGGCATGGCGGCGGTACAGCTCGCCCGGTCGTTCGGCGCGGAGGTGTTCGGTACGGCGAGCCCCGGCAAGTGGGCGTCGACGACCCTGGACGACGCGCATGTGGCCTCGTCGCGGACGTTGGCGTTCGCGGCGAAGTTCGGCCAGGTCGACGTGGTGCTCAACTCGCTGGCCGGGGAGTTCACCGACGCCTCCCTGGACATGGTGTCCTCGGGCGGCCGGTTCCTGGAGATCGGCAAGACCGACCTGCGCGAACCCGGCCAGGTCGCCGACACTCACCCCGGCCTGCGTTACCTCCCCTACTCCCTGATGGAGGCCGGTCCCGACCGCCTGGGCGAGCTGCTGGCCGAGGTGATGGCCCTGTTCGAGCGGGGCGCGCTGGAGCTGCCGCCGGTCCGGGTCTGGGACGTGCGGCGGGCCGGCGAGGCGCTGCGGTTCATGTCGCTCGCCCGGCACACCGGCAAGATCGTGCTGTCGATGCCGCCCACGTTCGGCGGCGGCGGGACGGTGCTGGTCACCGGTGGCACGGGCGGCCTGGGCGCGCTGGTGGCGCGCCATCTGGTGTCTGTGCACGGCGTACGGGATCTGCTGCTCGTGAGCCGGTCCGGGATCTCGGCCGCCGGCGCGCCGGAACTGCTGGAAGAGCTGTCCGGGGCGGGCGCGCGGGTGCGCGTCGTGGCCTGCGACGTGGCGGATCGGGCAGCCCTGGCCGAGGTGCTGGCCGAGGTGCTGGCCGAGGTACAGGCCCCGCTGCGCGGGGTGGTGCACACCGCCGGGGCGCTGGACGACGGCGTGGTGGCCGCGCTGACGCCGGAGCGCGTGGACGCGGTGCTGCGGCCCAAGGTCGCCGGGGCGTGGAACCTGCACGAGCTGACGCGAGAGCTCGACGTGTCGGCGTTCGTGCTGTTCTCCTCTGCGGCCGGTGTCCTGGGCGATGCCGGACAGGGCAACTACGCGGCGGCGAACGTGTTCATGGACGCGCTGGCCGCGCACCGGCGCGCGCACGGCCTCGCCGCGGTATCGCTGGCCTGGGGCTTCTGGGAACAGCGCAGCAACATGAGCGCCCATCTGCAGGACGCCGACATAGCGCGGATGGAGCGGTCGGGTGCCCGCGGCCTGTCCTCCGAGGACGGGCTGGCGCTCTTCGACGCCGCTCTGACGGTGGACGAGGCCCTGCTGGCGCCGATCCGCCTTGACCTCGCCGCGATGCGCCGCGACCCCGCCGGGGTCCAGCCGATGCTGCGCGGCCTGGTCCACGCGCCCGCGCAGCGCAACGTCGCGGCGGGCGCCGTACCCGGCGGTGTCGCCTCCGCGCTGGAGCAGCAGCTGGCCGGGCTGCCCGAGAGCGACCGCGACCAGGTGCTGGTCTCCCTTATCCGGGCGCAGGCCGCCACCGTGCTCGGCCATGCCGACGCCGGCTCGGTGGACGCCGGCCGGGCGTTCAAGGAGCTCGGCTTCGACTCGCTGACCGCCATCGAGCTGCGCAATAGGCTCAACGCCGCCACCGGGCTGCGGCTGCCCGCGACGCTGGTCTTCGACTATCCGACGCCCGCCGCGCTCGCCCAGCACATCAAGGGCAGGCTGCTCGGCGCGGTAGCTCCCGTCGCGCCGGTCGCCGCCCCCGCCGCCTCGCTCGACGACGATCCGATCGTCATCGTCGGGATGGGCTGCCGCTATCCCGGCGGCGTCGACTCGCCGGAGGCGCTGTGGCGCATGCTCGCCGAAGGCCGGGACGCGATGTCGGAGTTCCCCGCCGACCGCGGCTGGGACCTGGAGCGGCTCTACGACCCCGACACCGACAGCGCCGGCAGCAGCTATGTGCGGGTGGGCGGCTTCGTGTACGAGGCCGGGGACTTCGACGCGGCCTTCTTCGGGATCTCGCCGCGTGAGGCCCTGGCCACCGACCCGCAGCAGCGGCTGCTGCTCGAAGCCGCCTGGGAGACCCTCGAACGCGCGGGCATCGACCCCGGCGACCTCAGGGGCAGCTCGACGGGCGTGTTCGTCGGCGCCTCCGCCACCGGCTACGGCACCGGGCCCGGGCCCCTGCCTGAGGAGGTGGAGGGATACCTGATCACCGGCAACTCCAGTTCGGTGATGTCCGGCCGCGTCGCCTACGCGCTCGGCCTGGAGGGTCCGGCCGTCACCTTGGACACGGCGTGCTCGTCGTCCCTGGTCGCGCTGCATCTGGCCTGCGAGTCGCTGCGCCGCGGCGAGAGCACGCTCGCGCTCGCCGGTGGTGTGACCGTGCTGTCCACGCCGGAGATCTTCGTGGAGTTCAGCAGGCAGCGGGGTCTGGCGCGGGACGGGCGTTGTAAGGCGTTCGCGGAGGCGGCGGATGGTACGGCGTTCGCCGAGGGCGTGGGTCTGCTGCTGCTGGAGCGGCTGTCGGACGCGCGTCGCAACGGCCACCAGGTGATGGCGGTCGTGCGGGGGAGCGCGGTCAACCAGGACGGCGCCAGCAACGGGCTCACTGCGCCGAACGGGCCGTCCCAGCAGCGGGTGATCCGCCAGGCGGTGGCCAACGCCGGGCTCGGCCTGGCCGACATCGACGCGGTCGAGGCCCACGGCACCGGCACCACGCTCGGGGACCCGATCGAGGCGCAGGCGCTGCTGGCCACGTACGGACAAGACCGTCCGGAGGATCGGCCGCTGTGGCTGGGCACGGTCAAGTCCAACATCGGGCACACCCAGTGCGCGGCCGGC
This sequence comes from Nonomuraea sp. NPDC052129, assembly GCF_040680095.1. Taxonomy (NCBI): domain Bacteria; kingdom Bacillati; phylum Actinomycetota; class Actinomycetes; order Streptosporangiales; family Streptosporangiaceae; genus Nonomuraea; species Nonomuraea sp. NPDC052129. The sequence continues at coordinate 48,214 of NZ_JBFAVX010000015.1, forward strand.
GTCGCCGGTGTGATCAAGATGGTCCTGGCGATGCGGCACGGCGTACTGCCGAAGACGCTGCACGTCGACGCCCCGTCCTCGCACGTGGACTGGTCGGCGGGCGCGGTGTCGCTGGTGACCGAGGCGACCCCCTGGGAGGACCGCGACGGGCGGCCACGCCGGGCGGGCGTGTCGTCGTTCGGCATCAGCGGGACCAACGCGCACGTGGTGATCGAGGGTGTTCCCGCCGAGGAGCCGGTCCCCGCTGAGGTGCCGGTTGCCGATGTACCGGTGCCGGTGGTGGTCTCCGCGCGTGGCGCGGACGCGGTGCGGGCGCAGGCGGAGCGGCTGCGGGACTTCGTGGCGGCTGCCGAGGACGTGGGCCCCGCGCAGGTGGGGTACTCGCTGGTCAGAACGCGGTCGCTGCTGAGCCATCGGGCCGTCGTGGTGGCGGCCGATCGGGCGCAGCTGGTCGCGGGTCTGGCGCGGGTCGCCGAAGGGGCCGAGCCGGTCGACGTCGTGAGCGGTCCCGGGGACACCGAGGGCGCCGGGCTGGGCTTCATGTTCACCGGCCAGGGGAGCCAGCGGGTGGGGATGGGCCTGGAGCTGACCAGGGCGTTCCCCACGTTCAAGGAGCACCTGGAGGCGGTCGCGGCGGGCTTGGACCGCCATCTGGACGTGCCCCTGACCGAGGTGATGTGGGGCAGGCCGGAGCTTCTGGACCAGACGCTGTACGCCCAGACGGGGCTGTTCGCCGTGGAAGTGGCCCTCTATCGGCTCCTGGAGTCGTGGGGGATGGTGCCGGACTACCTGATGGGCCATTCGGTGGGCGAGCTCGCGGCGGCGCACGTCGCGGGAGTGCTGTCACTGGAGGACGCGTGCGCGCTCGTGGCGGCGCGGGGCCGGCTGATGCAGGGGCTCCCGCAAGGCGGGGCGATGCTCGCGGTCGCGACGGGAGAGGCAACGGTCGCCAAGCTGCTGGCCGAGCTCTCCGACGTGGCGGGCCAGGTGGAGATCGCCTCGGTGAACGGACCGGCCTCGATCGTGGTCTCGGGCGACGAGCCCGCGGTGGAGCGGGTGGCGGCGGAGTGCGGCCGGCGCGGGTTGAGGAGCCGGCGACTGCGGGTCAGCGACGCGTTCCACTCCCACCGCATGGAGCCGATCCTCGGCGCCTTCGGTGAGGTGGCCGCCGGACTGGAGTACCAGGACGCGGCGATCCCGGTGGTGTCGAACCTGACCGGTGAGCCGGTGTCACGGTTCTCGGCCGAGTACTGGGTGCGGCACGTACGGGAGCCCGTACGGTTCGCCGACGGCGTCGCCTTCCTGCGCGAGCGGGGCGTACGGACCCTCCTGGAGCTGGGTCCCGACGCCGTGCTGTCGGGGCTGGTACAGGAAGGCGCCTCGGAGCGGGAACTCGCGCCGGTCGCGGTGCCGCTGCTGCGGCGAGACCGGGACGAGGCCGGGCAACTGGTCACGGCCATCGGCCGGGCGTATGTGCGCGGCGCGGAGATGGACTGGGACACCTTCTTCGCCGGAGCCCGGCAGGTGGATCTGCCCACCTACGCCTTCCAGCGCCGGCACTACTGGCTGAAGCTCGCCCACCACGGCGGCGATCCCGCCTCGCTCGGGCTCGAAGCCGCGGCTCACCCGCTGCTGGGCGCCGCGGTCGAGCTGCCCGACACCGGTGGGTCGCTGTACACCGGCAGGCTCTCGCTCGCCGGCCACCCCTGGCTGGCCGATCACCGGATCCTCGGCACCGTGCTGGTTCCGGGCACGGCCTTCGTCGAGCTCGCCGTCGCGGCCGGTCACCAGGCCGGGTGCGACCTCGTCGAAGAGCTGACCCTGGAGGCACCCCTCGTGCTGGGGGAGCGGGACGCCATCACGATCGAGGTGATCGTCTCCGGAGCGGACGACTCGGGCCGCCGCACGGTGACCGTCTACTCGCGGGCCACCACGGGCGAACGGCCCTGGACCCGGCACGCGACCGGGACGCTCGCCGTCGCGGACCAACGCCCCGCCTTCGACCTGGCCGAATGGCCGCCGCCCGGCGCCACGCCCATCGACGTCGGCGACCTTTACGCGCGGCTGGCCGTCGAAGGCACCGAATACGGGCCCGCCTTCCGCGGACTGCGCGCGGCCTGGCGGCGCGACGGCGCGGTGTTCGCCGACATTGAGCTGCCCGACGGCGTGGTGGCGGACGCAGGCAGCTTCGGCCTGCATCCCGCGCTGTTCGACGCCGTGCTGCACGCCATCGGGCTGGCGACCGAGGATCCCCGGGACGGCAGGGCGATGGCGCCCGGGGATCCTCGGGTCGGCACGACTGCGGTGGCCGGGGATCCGCAGGGCGGCTCGGCGACGGTGGCCGAGCGTCCGGGGGGCGAGCGTCCGGGGGTTGAGCTGCCCTTCAGCTGGACCGACGTCAGCCTGTACGCGACCGGCGCCACCGCCGCCCGCGTCCAGGTGTCCGCCGACGGCTCGGGCGCGCCGCTGCTGACCGTGGCGGACGCGACGGGCGCGCCGCTGGCCAGCGTGGGCTCGCTGGCCATGCGGCCCATCTCCGGCGCCGGGCTCGGCGCCGGCCGGGGCGGGGCGGGCGCCTCGCCGTACCAGGTGAAGTGGACACGGGTGGCCGTCGGCGGCTCGCGCGACGACTGGGCGGTGCTCGGCGCCGACGACGGCGAACTGCTCACGGGCCTGCGCACCGCGGGACACTCCGCACGCGCCGTCCCGGACCTGGACGCGCTGGCCGCACTGACCCCGCCGCCGACAGCGGTGCTGGTCCGCGCCGGGCACGAGTCCGCGTCGGAGGATCCCTCGGCGGACGCGCGCGAGCTGACCGGCCGGACGCTCGGTCTGCTGCAGGGCTGGCTGGCCGATGAGCGCTTCGGCGCCGCCAGGCTGGTGCTGGTGACCGGTGACTCGGTGCGCACCGGTGCCGACGACAACACCCCCGACCTGGCCCACGCCCCCGTCTGGGGTCTGGTACGTGCGGCGCAGGCTGAGAACCCCGGCCGGTTCCTCCTCGTCGACGTGGACGGCACGGATGCCTCCTTCCGGGCGCTGCCCACCGTACTGGCTGGTCAGGAGCCTGAGCTGGCCCTTCGCGACGGCGACGCGCTCGCGCCACGGCTGGCCAGGACCGGCGAGGACGGCCTGCTGAAGCCGCCGGCCGGTGCGGAGTCCTGGCATCTGGAGATCACCGAGCCGGGGACGATCGACGCCCTGGCGGCGACCGCCGGCGACGCGGCCCGGCGGCCCTTGGAGGAGTTCGAGGTACGCGTGTCCATGCGGGCCTGCGGACTCAACTTCCGCGACGTCCTGATGGCCCTTGGCATGTACCCGGGCGAGGCGTCCATCGGCGGCGAGGGTGCCGGCGTGGTCGTCGAGGTCGGCTCCGGCGTCACCCGGTTCGCTCCAGGAGACAGAGTGTTCGGGCTGTTCGAGGGTGGTTTCGGGCCCTTTACGGTGACCGATCACCGGATGGTGGCGCACATGCCGGACGGCTGGTCCTTCGTGGACGCGGCCGCCGTGCCGGCCGTGTTCGCGACCGCCTACTACGGGCTGGTCGATCTGGCCGACCTTCGGGCGGGGGACCGGGTGCTGGTGCACGCGGCCGCCGGTGGGGTCGGTATGGCGGCGGTGCAGCTCGCGCGGTGGCTGGGCGCGGAGGTGTTCGGTACGGCGAGTCCCGGCAAGTGGGCGTCGCTGCCGCTGGATGAGGAGCATGTGGCCTCGTCGCGGACGCTGGAGTTCGCGGAGAAGTTCGGCCAGGTCGATGTGGTGCTCAACTCGCTCGCGGGTGAGTTCACCGACGCCTCCCTGGGCATGCTGGCGCCCGGTGGCCGGTTCGTGGAGATGGGCAAGACTGACATCCGGGACGTGGAGACGATCGCGCCCGGCGTCCGCTACGCGCCCTTCGATCTCTCCGACGCGGGGCCGGACCGGACCCAGGAGATCCTGACCGAGCTGGTGAAGCTGTTCGAGGAAGGCACCTTCGCACCCCTGCCGACCCGCGTCTGGGACGTGCGACGCGCGCCCGAGGCGTTCCGGTACATGGCGCAGGCCCGGCACACCGGCAAGATCGTGCTGACCGTGCCCGCGCCGATCGGCGGCGCCGGCACCGTGCTCGTCACCGGCGGTACGGGCGGGCTCGGCGCGCTGGTGGCCCGGCATCTGGTGGCCGCGCACGGCGTACGCGACCTGCTGCTGGTCGGCCGCAGGGGGCTCGACGCGCCGGGCGCCGATCGGCTGCGCGCGGAGCTCACTGAGCAGGGGGCCCGCGTCGAGGTCGCGGCGTGCGACGTCGCCGACCGCGACGCGCTCGCGGAGCTGCTCGCGGGCCGTTCGCTGACCGCGGTCGTGCACACGGCGGGCGTCGTGGCCGACGGCGTCATCGGCTCGCTCACGGCCGAGCAGATGGACACGGTCTGGCAGCCCAAAGCCCACGCAGCCTGGCATCTTCACCAACTCACGAAAAATCTGGACCTGTCGGCGTTCGTGCTCTTCTCCTCCTCGGCCGGCACGCTCGACGCCGCCGGGCAGGGCAACTACGCGGCGGCCAACGCCTTCCTCGACGCGCTGGCCGCGCACCGCAGGGCGGCCGGTCTGCCGGGCCTCTCGCTGGCCTGGGGCATGTGGGCGCCGGAGGTGGGCGGCATGACCGCCCAGCTCGGCGAGGCCGATCTGCGCCGGCTGCGTCACTCGGGCCTGCTGCCGCTGTCGGCCGAGGCGGGGCTGGCGCTGTTCGACGAGTCGCTCGCGCTCGACGAGGCCGCGCTGGTGCCGATCCGGCTGGATCTCGCGGCCGTGCGGTCGCGGGAGGAAGGGCCACCGCCGATGCTCCGTGGCCTGGTCACCGCCCCTGTCGGGCGGGCGCCCGCCACGGCCTCGGTCACGGCCCCCGCCGCCGCGCCCGTCTCGTTGACGGACCGGCTGACCCCGCTGTCCAGGGTGGCGCGTGACCGCATGCTGCTGAGCCTGGTACGCACACACGTCGCCGCCGTTCTCGGCCACGACACCGAGGACCCGGTCGATCCGGTGCGGGGGTTCAAGGAGCTGGGGTTCGACTCGCTGACCGCGGTCGAGCTGCGCAACCGGCTGAGCGCGGCGGCGGATGTACGCCTGCCCGCCACGCTCGTCTTCGACTACCCGACGCCGGAAGCCGTGGCCGCCTTCATCAAGACCGAACTGCTCGGCGGCGACGACACGGCCGCCGAACCGCTGGAGGCCGAGCTGGCCGAGCTCGAACAGGCGCTGGACAGGCTCGTACCGGATCCCGACGGGCACGCGCGGATCACCGCCCGGCTCAAGTCGCTCACGGCGAAGTGGGCCGAGGCGCACGGCCGGACGGAGGATCCGGCGGAGCCGACGCTCGAATCGGCCAGCGCCGAAGAACTTTTCAACATTCTCGACAAAGAATTCTGATGCCATGTCATGGCCGCCGACAAAGAGTCCGATTTTCCGTCCCGAGTACCGTTCATGCCACCGAACCATCCCTGAAGAGGAGGGCACGGATGGCCCTTCAGGCCGATGCGCGGAATATGAATCGGTGATTAACATCCGTTCTATGAGCAGACCTGCGGACAATCCAAGGAGCGAAGAGGACGACATCGTTCGGTTGAATTCCGTACGACAGACGTACCACACGAGGAAGGGCAGCTTCGAGGCGCTGAGCGGCGTCACGATCGGCTGCCGGAAACGGGCGCTCACCGCGGTCATCGGGCCGTCGCGGTCCGGCAAGAGCACGCTGCTGCGCTGCGCGTCAGGACTGGAGCGGCCGACGTCAGGGTCGGTGCTCCTCGACGGCGAGGAGCTGACCGACCTCGACGACGCGTCGCTGACCAGGCTGCGGCGTGACCGGCTCGGTTTCGTCTTCCAAGGGTCCAATCTGCTGCCCGCGCTCAACGTGGCGGAGAACATCGCGCTGCCCGGCTACCTGGCCGACCGGAGCGTCGACACCGTCCTGCTGGACCGGGTGATCGCCCAGATCGGCCTGAGCGACCACCTGCACGACCTGCCGCACCGGCTGTCCTTCGCCGAGCAGCAGCGGGTGGCGGTCGCGCGGGCCCTGGTCGGCCGGGCACCGGTGATCTTCGCCGACGAGCCCACCTGCGCGCAGGACAACGAGGGCGTCGGCCAGGTGCTCGGCCTGCTGCGCGAAGCGGCGCGGGCGGGACAGACAGTGGTGGTGGCCACGCACGACTCGCGGATCGCGGCCTACGCCGACCACGTCTTCTTCATGGCCGGCGGCCGGGTCGTGGAGGAGCTGGAGCTCCCGCCCGGCAAGGCGGCGGCGGAGCGGATGGCCCACCTGGCGATGTGGGACCGGGGAGAGCCGTCCTGATGTGGCGCCTGGCCCTGCGCACTCTGTCCCACCGCAGGGGCGCGTTCTCGGCGGTGCTCGCCACGGTCTTCGCCGCCACCGCCATCGTGGCGGCGTGCGCGGGGCTGATGGCGGCCGGGATCCAGGCCGCGTTCCCGCCCGAGCGGCTGGCCGGCGCGGCGGTGGTGGTCGCGGGCGACCCGTCCTACCGGCTGCCGGACGCCGACCCCCGCGACGACGACGTCGAATGGGCGAGCCTGTCCGAGACCGTACGCCTGAGCCGGTCCCTGCTGGAGACCGTGCGGGCGGTGCCCGGCGTCGCCGACGTCATCGGCGACGTCTCCATCCCCGTCACCATGCTCGGCGGGGACGCGCCCCGGGCCACAGGGCACGAATGGACCTCAGCGGGGCTGCTGCCGTACGAGCTGCGGGCCGGCACCGGGCCCGCGACGGCCGGAGACGTCGTGCTGGACGCGGCACTCGCCGCGCGATCGGGCGGCCACGTGGGCGACCGGATCCAGGTCGTGGCCCGCGGCGCCGTCGCGACCTTCCGGGTGAGCGGTGTGGTCGCCCCGGCGGCGGGGCGTACGGCCACGGCGGCCGCGATGTTCTTCACGCCCTACGACGCGCGGTGGCTGTCCGGCCATCCAGACTCGGTGGACGCGATAGCCGTGATCCCCGTGCCCGGGACGGGCGAGCAGGCGCTCGCCGATCGGGTGCGCGCCACCCTGCGCGGCCAGCCTGTGGTGACGCTCACCGGGGACGACCGCGGGCTCGCCGAGTTCGCGCAGGCGCGCGCCGGCCGCGAGAACCTGATCACCATCGCCGGACTGATCGGCGGCACGACGCTCCTGGTCGGCATGCTCGTCCTGGTCAGCACCATGAAACTCCTGGTCGAGCACCGGGCGCCGGAGCTGACGCTGCTGCAGGCGATGGGCACGCCGCCGCGCCGCGTCCGCCTGATGATGCTCGGCGAGGTGACGACGATCGCGGTGGTCGCCACGGCGGCGGGCACGGTGCTCGGTGGCCACCTCGGCGGTCAGTTGTTCGGGCACCTGGTGCGCGACGGAGTCGTACCGGCGGCGCTGCGGTTCGACCCGGGCTGGCTCCCGGCCGCGCTCGCGGCCGCGGTGTGCCTGTGCACCGGGCTGGCGGCCGCCTTCTTCCCGATCTGGCGGGCCGCGCGACCTCGCCCGGCCACGGCGCTCAGCTCGGTGCCGCAGGACCACGGGCTCGACCGGGCACGCGCGGCGCTCGCCCTGATCTGCCTCGGCGTTGTGGGCACGACGATCTGCTCGGCCATGGTGATGATCCGCTCGGCCGCGGTGAGCGTCGCCTGCCTCGCCGCGATCGTGGTGATCCTCGGCGTGGCCGTAGTGGCGTCCAGGATGACCAAGGCGATGAGCGGGCTGGTCGGCCGGGCCGTACGCGCCCGGCCCAGGACGATCGGCCGCCTCGCCCTGCTCAACAGCTGCGCCCGGCCGTTCGGCATGGCCACCGCGATCCTGCCCATCATGCTCGCGACCGGGATCAGCACCGCGAACATCTATCTGCAGATGACGCAGGCCGACCAGGTCCGGCAGGTCCGCCTGGAGGACCTGCGGGCCGACCACGTGATCACCGGCGGCCTCGGTCCCGGCCTGCTCGGCCGCGTACGGTCCGTCCCAGGGGTCATGGCCGCGTCGGAGCTGGCGACGAGCAGCGGGTTCGTCGAGAGCCCGTACGACCCATCGCAGAGCGAGCACGGCTGGCCGCTCCTGGGCCTCACGGCGGACGGCGCGGCGGGGGTCACGGACATCTCCCTCACGGCGGGCACGCTCACCGGGCTGCGTGGCGACTCCGTCGCCCTCACCCGGCAGCACGCCCGCGAGCTCGGCAAGGGGATCGGCGACGCGATCACCCTGCGGCTGGGCGACGGCGCCAAGGTGGACCTGAGGGTGGTCGCGCTGCTCGCGGACCGGCCCGGCGGCGAGATGATCCTCATGCCCGCCACACTGCTCGCCGCCCACACGACCATCGGCTCGCCGACCCAGATCCTGGTCCGGGCGGCGCCCGGCGGCGACCCGCGCAAACTGCGCGCCGACCTCGTCGAGGCGACGGGCCGCCTGCCCACGCTGCGGGTCAGCGACGGCATCGGGCCGTCCATGACCGCCGTCGAGCAGGGGCGGACCCGGGCCTGGATCAACTATCTGTTCACCGGAGTGATCATCATCTTCGCCGGCATCTCGGTGATCAGCGCCCAGGCGATGGGAGCCGGCTCGCGGCGCAGAGAGTTCCGTCTGCAACGCCTGATCGGGTTCACCCGTGGCCAGATCCTGCGCATGGTGGGGATCGAGGCGGTGGTGGTCGCCATGGTCGGCGTCGTGCTCGGCACGGCGGCGGTCGCCCCCATCCTGATTCCGTTCGCCATGGCGGTCAACGGCTCACCGATGCCCCCGGGGCCGGCGTGGGTCTATCTGGCCGTGATCTGCTCCGCCACGCTGTCCGCCCTGGTGGCGACGCTGTCCCCCGTGTGGGCGATCATCCGGCCGCGCACAGGGGAGCGTGAGGGGTCCCCTAGGGGTCGGGCGGTCATCCGCGCATAGGTAGCGTCCCATTCGACGCGATAAATAATTTGGAGGAATTGTTCATGCGTGTTCTGTTCACTCAACACGCGGCAAACGCGCACCTCTTTCTCATGGTCCCCATCGCCTGGGCGATGAAAGCCGCGGGCCACGAAGTAATCGTCGCCGGCCAGCCGGACATCGTCGACGCCATTACCCGGACCGGCTTGACCGCTTTATCGGTCGGCGGAAAGTCCGATGTGGCCGAGCGGCTGCTGGAAACCCCGCTTGACCGGCAGATCTACGGCTCCGGATACGACATCGCGGAGGAGCGCCCCGAAATGCTCACGTACGAGTACGTCCGCGACTGCCTGGACGCCTTCTGCTCCCCGATGGCCCTGGACTTCATCACCGACGAGTCCATGTACGCCGACCTGGTCGCCTTCTGCCGGAGCTGGCGGCCCGACCTGGTGGTCTGGGACTCCATCACCTTCCCGGGCCCCGTGGCCGCCCGGGCCTGTGGCGCGGCGCAGGTACGGACGACCTTCGGCCGCGATCACTGGGCGCGGATGCGCTCGTTGTACCTCCGGCTGCGCGCGGAGCAACCGGACGACCCGCGTGAGGACCCCGTGGTCGAGTGGATCACGGCGAAGCTGGCCGCGTACGGCTGCGACTTCGACGAGGAGGTGATCCTCGGCCAGGCCACGGTCGACTCCATGCCGGCCTGGCTGCGCTTCCCCGGCGAGGAAGACCACCTGCGCGTCCGTTTCATCCCCTACAACGGCCCCTCGACCATCCCGGCCTGGCTCAGGGAGCCGCCGTCCCGGCGGCGCGTCTGCTTCACCCTAGGGGTGTCCGGCAGGGAGGTCTGGGGTGGGCGCGGCAGCGTCAGGGCCGCCGAGCTGTTCGAGGCCGTGGCCGACCTGGACGTCGAGGTGGTCGCGACCCTGAAGGAGAACCAGCTGGACGGCGCGAAGGTCCCGGCGAACGTCCGCATCGTGGACTTCGTCCCGCTCAACTCCCTGCTGCCCGGCTGCTCGGCCATCGTCCACCACGGCGGCACCGGGACCACCTGCACGGCCATCACCCAGGGCGTGCCCCAGCTCATCGTCCCCGCCCAGCTCTACGACGAGACGGGCATGGCCCTTCAGATAGCCCAGCAGGGAGCGGGCCTGGTCATCGAGCCCGATCAGCTCTCGGCGCGGACGCTGCGCGACGGGCTGGTGCGGCTGCTGGACGACGAGGGGTTCCGTCGGAACGCGGTCCGGATCCAGCAGGACATGGCGAAGACGCCGACCCCCGCCGACGGCGTACGTGATCTAGAAGAGCTGGTCGCCCGTCACCAGGCGGCTTCCCCGACCCGGAGATGAGCCGTGGACAACGAGACCAGGCTGCTGGAATACCTCAGGCGGGCCACCGCCGACCTGCGGGAGACCCGCCGCCGGCTGCGGCAGGCCGAGGACAGGGACGCCGAGCCCATCGCGATCGTCGGGATGAGCTGCCGCTTCCCCGGCGACGCCGGCACGCCCGAGGAGCTGTGGCGGCTGCTGGTCGCCGGGACCGACGCGATCTCGCCGTTCCCCTCCGACCGGGGCTGGGACGTCGACCTCTATGACCCGGATCCGGACAGTCCCGGCAAGAGCCTGACGAGTTCCGGCGGATTCCTTCACGACGCCGCTCAGTTCGACCCGCACTTCTTCGGGATCAGCCCGCGGGAGGCCCTGGCGATGGATCCGCAGCAGCGGCTGCTGCTGGAGACCGCGTGGGAGGCATTCGAAGGCGCGGGCATCGATCCGGCCTCGGCCCGGGGCAGCTCCACGGGCGTCTTCGCCGGAGTCATCTACCACGACTACGGCTCCAGGGTCCGCGCCGTGCCCGCCGACCTCGGCGGCTACATCGGCAACGGCAGCGACGGCAGCATCGCCTCCGGCCGGGTCTCCTACCTGATGGGCCTGGAAGGCCCGGCGATCACGGTGGACACGGCGTGCTCGTCCTCCCTGGTGGCGCTGCACCTCGCGGCCCAGGCCCTGCGCCAGGACGAATGCGCCATGGCACTGGCCGGCGGGGTCACGGTGATGTCGACCCCGAGCACGTTCGTGGAGTTCAGCAGGCAGCGCGGGCTGTCGCCGGACGGCCGGTGCAAGGCGTTCTCGGCGGCCGCCGACGGGACGGGCTGGGGTGAGGGCGCGGGCATGCTCCTGCTGGAGCGGCTCTCGGACGCCACCCGCAACGGCCACCAGGTGCTGGCCGTGATCCGCGGCAGCGCGATCAACCAGGACGGCGCCAGCAGCGGGCTGACCGTGCCCAACGGCCCGTCCCAGCAGCGGGTGATCGCCCGGGCGCTGGCCGCCGCGGGCCTGACGCCCGCCGAGGTCGATGTGGTCGAGGCGCACGGCACCGGTACGACGCTGGGCGACCCCATCGAGGCGCGCGCCCTGTTCGCCGCCTATGGTCAGGGCCGCCCGGAGGACAGACCCCTTTACCTGGGCTCGATCAAGTCGAACATCGGCCACACCCAGGCCGCCGCCGGCGTGGCCGGTGTGATCAAGATGGTGCTCGCGATGCGGCACGGCACCCTGCCCAAGACCTTGTACGCCGACGAGCCCTCGCCGAACGTGGACTGGTCGTCCGGCAGCATCGCCCTGCTGACCGAGAACGTCCCCTGGGACACGGCGGAGGACACCCCGCGCCGCGCGGCCATCTCCTCGTTCGGCGTCAGCGGCACCAACGCGCACGTCATCATCGAGGAACACCCGCGCGCCGAGACCCCCCGCGCAGAGACGGCCTGCCCCGTGGTGCCTTGGATGGTCACGGCCAAGAGCGAGCAGGCGCTGCGGGCCCAGGCCGGGCGACTGGCCGCCCGCGTCGAGCAGGACCCCGGGCTGTCGCCGGTCGACGTCGGCCACTCCCTGGTCAGCTCGCGCGCCGCCCTCCCGTACCGCGCGGCGGTGATCGGCGACGACCGTGACGCCCTCCTGGCGGGCCTGCGCGCCGTCGCGGACGCGGTCCCCGCGCCGAACGTCGTGTACGGCACGGCGACCGCCTCGCCCCGGGTGGCCTTCGTCTTCCCCGGCCAGGCTGTCCTGTCGAAGGACATGATCCTCGGGCTGCTCGACGCCGCGCCGCCGTTCGCCGCCCGCATGGCGGAGTGCGCGGACGCGCTCGAGAAGTTCGTGGACTGGAAGCTGATGGACGTCCTGCGCGGCGAGTCGCCCGCGTGGCCACTCGACCGGATGGACGTGATCCAGCCCGCGGCCTGGGCGGTCATGGTCTCGCTGGCGCACCTGTGGCGCTCCTACGGCGTCGAACCCGAGGCCGTCGTGGGGCACTCCCAGGGCGAGATCGCCGCCGCCTGCGTGGCGGGAGCGCTGTCCCTCGAAGACGCGGCCAAGGTGGTGGCCCTCCGCAGCCGGGCCATCACCGAGGACCTGTCCGGCCGCGGCGGCATGCTGGCCGTCTCGCTCCCGCCCGCCGAGGCGCTCGACCGGCTCGCCCCCTGGGCGGAGCGCCTGTCGATAGCGGCGGTGAACAGCCCGACCGCGGTCGTGGTCGCCGGCGACTCGGCGGCACTGAACGAACTGCTCGATCTCCTGAAGGCCGAGGACGTCAGAGCCAAGATGATCCCGGTCGACTATCCTTCGCACACGGCCTACGCCGAGCCGCTGCACGACCGGCTGCTGGCCGACCTGGCCGGGATCGTCCCCTGGACGGCCGAGGTGGCGTTCTGCTCCACGGTGACCGGCGAGCCGCTCGACACCGCCGAACTCGACGCCGCCTACTGGTACACCAACCTGCGCCGCCCGGTGCGCTTCGAGCAGGCGGTCCAGAGCCTGGTCCAGCAGGGCTACGGAATGTTCGTCGAGGTCAGCCCGCACCCGACGCTGACCGCCGCGGTCCAGGAGACGGCCGAGGCCGCGGGCGTCACCGTGGTGGCCATCGGCTCGCTGCGCCGCGACGAGGACGCGGCGGCCAGGTTCGTCACCTCGGTCGCGGAGTCCTGCGCGCACGGCGTGCCGGTCGACTGGACCCCCCTGTTCGCCTCGGCCGACGCCCGCAGGGTGGACCTGCCCACGTACGCCTTCCAGCGCGAACGCTACTGGCTGGAGGCCGGCGACTCGGCCGACGTCGAGCACGCGGGCCTGACCGCGGCCGACCACCCCTTCCTCGGCGGGGCGCTGTCCCTGGCCGACTCCGACGAGGTCGTCCTCACCGGCCGGCTGTCGCTGCGCTCCCACCCCTGGCTGGCCGGTCACACGGTGTCCGGCACGGTCCTGTTCCCCGGAGCGGCCTTCGCCGAGCTGGCCGTCAGCGCGGGCCGCCAGGTCGGCTGCGCCCTGCTGGAGGAGCTGGTCCTGGAGGCGCCACTGGCGCTGCCCGCGCAGAGCGCCGTGGTGGTGCAGGTACGGATCGACGCGCCGGACGAGACCGGCCGCCGGCCGCTGACGCTGCACGCGCGCCCCGAGGACGACACGGACTGGACCCGGCACGCGACCGGCGTCGTGTCGGCCGCCCGTCCCGCCGCGGACTTCGACCTGTCCGCCTGGCCGCCGCCGGGCGCCGAGGCCGTCGACGTGACCGATGTCTACGACCGCCTCGCCGAGCGTGGTCTGGACTACGACGGGCCGTTCCGCGGGCTCCAGGCCGCGTGGCGGCTCGGGGACGAGGTGTTCGCCGAGGTCACCCTGCCACAGCGGGAGGCGGGGGGCTTCGGCCTGCATCCCGCCCTGCTCGACGCCGCGCTGCACGCGGAGTCCCTGCTGGACGACGCCGCCGCCGGGGCGAGCCTGCCGTTCACCTGGTCCGGCCTGTCGCTGTACGCGGAAGGCGCGTCCACGTTGCGGGTCCGCCTGACCCCGTCGGGGCCCGACGAGATCTCGCTGCGGCTGGCGGACCCCTCGGGAGCCCCGGTGGCCGCGGTGGAGTCGCTGCTGTCCCGGCCGCTCGTGTCGTCGGCGCCGGATCCGCGCCGCGAGTCGCTGTTCCGCGTCGGCTGGATCGCCTCGCCGTACACCGGCGACCCGACGCCGACGCCGAGCCGCTGCGCCGTGGTCGACGCGAGCGGGCTCGCCGACGCACCCGGAGCGGGCGAGAGCGGGCTGGGTTCTGGGCTCGCCGCCGCCTTGGGTGCCCCCGTCCATCCCGATCTAGCTTCCTTGCCGTCGGCTCCCGAGCTGGTGTTCGTCACCTTCTCGGGCGGCGGAGACGTGCGGGAAGCGATCCATCGGGCCCTGGCCACCGTACGGTCCTGGCTGGCCGACGACCGGTTCGAGGAGTCCACGTTCGCCCTGGTCACCAGGGGAGCGGTCGCCCTGGACGGCGAGGACGTGACCGACCTGGCCGCCGCCGCGGTGCTCGGCCTGATGCGGTCCGCGCAGTCGGAGCACCCCGGCCGGTTCGTGACGCTGGATCTCGACGACTCCGAGGTCCCGGTGCCCGCCGTGCTCGCCGCGCTCTCCGAGCCGCGGCTGGCCGTACGCGGGGGAGCGGTATGGGTGCCCAGGCTGGCGCGGGCCACGACCGGCGAGGCGCTGCTGCCGCCCTTGGGCGGCGAGCCGTGGCGGCTCGAAGCCACCGGCGCGGGCACGCTGGACGGCCTGGCGCTGGTCTTGTGCCCGGAGGCGGCGCGCCCGCTGGAACCGGGCGAGGTACGGCTGTCGATACGGGCGGCCGGGATGAACTTCCGCGACGTCGTCGTGGCGCTGGGCATGGTCCCGGAGCGCGACGTCCCGATCGGCGGCGAGGTCGCCGGTGTGGTGCTGGAGGTGGGCTCGGCCGTGGCCGACCTGGTGCCCGGTGATCGGGTGCTGGGGCTGCTGGACGGCGCGTACGGTCCCGTGGGAGTGACGGATCGGCGGTTGCTGGCTCCCATGCCCGCCGGTTGGTCGTTCGCGGAGGCCGCGTCGGTGCCGGCGGCGTTCCTGACGGCGTTCTACGGCCTGGTGGACGTGGCCGGTGTGCGGGCCGGTGATCGGGTGCTGGTGCACGCGGCCGCCGGTGGGGTCGGCATGGCCGCCGTACAGGTGGCTCGCTGGCTGGGCGCGGAGGTGTTCGGTACGGCGAGTCCCGGCAAGTGGGCGTCGCTGCCGCTGGATGAGGAGCATGTGGCCTCGTCGCGGACGCTGGCGTTCGCGGAGAAGTTCGGCCAGGTGGACGTGGTGCTCAACTCGCTGACCGGGGAGTTCATCGACGCCTCGCTGGACATGTTGCCGGTCGGTGGCCGGTTCGTGGAGATGGGCAAGACCGACATCCGGGAAGCGGAGACGATCGCCCCCGGAGTCCGTTACACCGCCTTCGACCTGATCGACACGGGGCCAGACCGTCTGGGCGAGATGCTGGCAGAGGTCCTGGGCCTGTTCGAGGAGGGCGTGTTCGAGCGGTCGCCCATCCAGGTGTGGGATGTGCGGCGGGCGCGGGAGGCGTTCCGGTTCATGTCGCAGGCCCGGCATGTCGGGAAGGTCGTACTCACGCTGCCGGTCCCGTTCGACCGGGACGGCACCGTGCTCGTGACCGGAGGCACCGGGATGATCGGCGGGCTGGTGGCCCGGCACCTGGTGGCCGAGCACGGCGTACGCGATCTGGTGCTGGTAGGACGCAGGGGCATCGAGGCCCCCGGCGCGGAGGAACTGCGCGCCGACCTCGCGGCCTCGGGGGCGCGGGCCGAGATCGTGGCGTGCGACGTCGCCGACCGTACGGCGCTGGCCGGGCTCCTGGACCGTCTGCGTGCGGAACACCGGCTGTCGGCCGTGGTGCACGCGGCCGGGGCGCTGGATGACGGAATGGTGGAGTCGCTCACGGCCGAGCAGGTCGACGCGGTGGTGGGCGCCAAGGCGGAGGCGGCCTGGCAGCTGCACCAGCTGACCGAGGGCCTGGATCTGTCGGCGTTCGTGCTGTTCTCCTCGGCGGCGGGCGTACTTGGTGAGGCCGGGCAGGGCAACTACGCGGCGGCGAACGCGTTCCTGGACGCGCTGGCGGCCCACCGGCGGGCGCACGGCCTCGCCGCGATGTCGCTGGCCTGGGGCTTCTGGGAGCAACGCAGCGGCATGACCGCGCACCTCGACGACACCGCCATGAGCGGCATGGCACGGTCCGGCTTCGTCCAGATCCCCTCCGCCGACGGCCTGGCGTTGTTCGACGCGGCGCGGACAGTGGACGAGCCTGTGCTGCTGCCGATCCGGCTGGACCTCGCCGCGCTGCGGGCGAGCGCCACCCCGCCGCCGGCGCTGCTGCGCGGCCTGGTCCGCGACCAGACCCGCACCCACGTACGGCGGGCCGCCCAGCCCGGCGTCTCGACACTGAAACACCGGCTCGACGGCCTGCCCGAGGAGGAACGCAAGGCCGAACTCGTGCGGCTCGTCCGCGCCGAGGCGGCCGGCGTGCTCGGGCACCCGAGTCCCGACTCGGTGCTGCCCGACCGGGCCTTCAAGGAGCTGGGCTTCGACTCGCTGACCGGCGTCGAGCTGCGCAACCGGCTCAGCGCCGCCACCGGCCTGCGCCTGCCCAGCACCCTCGTCTTCGACCACCCCACGCCGAACGCCCTCGCGGACCGGGTGGGAGAGGCGTTCCGCCCGGCCGCCCAGGACTCCGCCGCCACCGTACTCGCCGAGGTCGACCGGCTGGAAGCCGCACTCGCCGCGGTGACGGCGACCGGCGACCGGCCCGCGATCACCGCCCGGCTGCGGTCACTGGTCCGCAAATGGAACGACCTGGGGGGCGAGACCCCCGAGTCCGAGCAGGACGAGTCCGAGCAGTACGAGTCGGCCACGGACGACGAGCTCTTCACAATTCTCGACAACGCGATTGGCTCCTCGCGACGGAGGTCTGAGTCTGATGGCGAATGACGGCAAGCTCCGCGAATACCTGAGGCTGGCGACCGCCGAACTCCAGTCGGTCCATCGCCGGATGGACGAGATGGAGGCCCGGCGGCACGAGCCCATCGCGATCGTGGCCATGAGCTGCCGCCTGCCCGGCGGAGTGAACGACCCCGAACAGCTCTGGCGCCTGGTCGCCGAAGGCCGGGACGCCATGTCGGAGTTCCCCGCCGACCGGAGCTGGGACCTGGAGCGGCTCTACGACCCCGATCCCGAGCGCGCGGGTACGTGCTATGTCCGCACGGGCGGCTTCCTGACGGACGCGGGTGACTTCGACGCGGGCTTCTTCGGGATGAGCCCGCGAGAGGCCCTGGCCACGGATCCGCAGCAGCGGCTCCTGCTGGAGACCTCATGGGAACTGCTCGAACAGGCCGGCCTCGACCCGGCGGCGCTGCGGGGCAGCGAGACGGGCGTCTTCGTCGGCGCCGCCTCCACCGGCTACGGCGTCGGCCCGGCCGGATTCCCAGACGGGGTCGAGGGCCATCTGCTGACCGGCGGCTCCACGGCCGTGATGTCCGGCCGCATCGCGTACGTCCTCGGCCTGGAGGGTCCGGCCGTCACCTTGGACACGGCGTGCTCGTCGTCCCTGGTCGCGCTCCATCTTGCCTGCGAGTCGCTGCGCAGGGGCGAGTGCGCCTTGGCCATCAGCGGCGGCGCCACCATCATCTTCACGCCGGAGATCTTCGTGGAGTTCAGCCGGCAGCGGGGTCTGGCGCGGGACGGGCGGTGCAAGGCGTTCGCGGAGGCGGCGGACGGTACGGCGTTCGCCGAAGGTGTGGGTCTGCTGCTGCTGGAGCGGCTGTCGGACGCGCGCCGTCACGGTCACCGGGTGCTGGCGGTCGTACGGGGGAGCGCGGTCAATCAGGACGGTGCGAGCAATGGGCTCACGGCGCCGAACGGGCCTTCCCAGCAGCGGGTGATCCGCCAGGCGCTGGTCGACGCCGAGCTGTCTCCCGCCGACGTGGACGCCGTGGAAGCCCACGGCACCGGTACGACCCTGGGCGATCCGATCGAGGCGCAGGCGCTGCTGGCCACGTACGGCAGGGACCGGCCGCAGGATCGGCCGCTGTGGCTGGGCACGGTCAAGTCCAACATCGGGCACACCCAGGCCGCCGCCGGCGTCGCCGGTGTGATCAAGATGGTCATGGCGATGCGGCACGGCGTACTGCCCAGGACGCTGCACGTCGACACCCCCTCCTCGCACGTGGACTGGTCGGCCGGGAACGTCCGGCTGCTGACCGAGCCGATCCCCTGGCCCGGTGGCGAGCGCCCGCGCCGGGCCGGGGTGTCGTCGTTCGGCATCAGCGGGACCAACGCCCATGTCGTCCTGGAAGCGGTCGAGGCCGAACACGAAGAGCCGGCGGCCCTGGCTTTGCCGGCCCTGCCGCTGCCGATCTCCGGGAGGAGCGCGGCGGGGCTGCGCGCTCAGGCGGAGCGGCTGAGGTCCTACCTGGAGGAGCGGGAAGACGCTTCTCTGCCGGACGTGGCCTACTCGCTGGCGACGGCGCGGGCGGCTCTGGAGCATCGTGCCGTGGTGACCGCGTCGGATCGCGCCGGGCTGCTGGCGGGTCTGTCGCAGGTGGCCGACGGCGTGGTGAGCGGCGGGAAGCTGGCGTTCCTGTTCACCGGACAGGGGAGCCAGCGCGTGGGGATGGGGCGCGAGCTGGTGGCGGCCTATCCGGTGTTCGCCGAGCACCTGGCGGCGGTGTGTGCGCGGCTGGACCCGCTGCTGGAGCGTCCCCTGACGGAGGTGATGTGGGAGCGGCCGGAGCTGCTGGACCAGACGGGGTACACCCAGGCCGCGTTGTTCGCGGTGGAGGTGGCGCTCTATCGGCTGGTCGAGTCGTGGGGCGTCGTTCCCGACTTCCTGCTCGGGCACTCCATCGGGGAGGTGGCGGCCGCGCACGCGGCGGGAGTGCTGTCGCTGGACGACGCGTGCACGCTCGTGGCGGCCCGGGGCAGGCTGATGCAGGCGTTGCCGACCGGCGGGGCGATGGTCGCGGTCCAGGCCGGAGAAGAGGAGGCCAGGCGGATTCTCGCCGAGGTTGGCGAAGAGGACGCCGGGCAGGTTCTTGCGGGCGCCGGTGGAGTGGTGATCGCGGCGGTCAACGGGCCCGCCTCGGTGGTCCTGTCCGGTGACGAGGAGGCGGTGCTGCGGGTCGCGGGCCGGTTCGCCAAGTCCCGCCGGTTGCCGGTCAGTCACGCCTTCCACTCGCCCCGGATGGAGCCGATGCTGGCCGCCTTCCGCGAGGTGGCCGAGGGCCTGTCGTACGGGAGCGCGTCGGTCCCGGTCGTATCGAACGTGACCGGTGCGCCGGTGCGGGAGTTCACGGCCGAGTACTGGGTGCGCCATGTCCGCGAAGCGGTGCGGTTCGCCGACGGCGTCGCCTTTCTCCATGGCCAGGACGTACGGACCTTCGTCGAGCTTGGCCCCGACGGGGTGCTGTCGGGGATGGGGCAGGAGTGCGTGCCCGAGCCCCAGGACGGGCGCGGCCCGGTGTTCGTACCGGCGCTTCGTCGCGGCCGGGACGAAGCCGAGCAGGTGGTGACGGCGGTCGGGCAGGCGCACGCCGGTGGCGCGGCGGTGGACTGGGAACGGTTCTTCGCCGGGACCGGCGCCCGCCGGGTGGACCTGCCCACGTACGCCTTCCAGCACCGGCGCTACTGGCTGAACCCCGCGCAGTCGAGCGGCGATCCCTCGTCCATCGGGCTGGACGCCCCGGACCATCCGCTGCTGGGCGCCGGGGTCGAGCTGCCCGACTCGGGCGGATTCCTGTTCACCGCCCGACTCTCCCTCGCCTCGCACCCCTGGCTTGCCGATCACGTGGTCGGCGAGGCGGCCGTGTTCCCCGGCACCGGCCTGGTGGAACTCGCCATCAGGGCGGCCGACCAGGTCGGCTGCGGGAAGGTCGAGGAGCTGACCTTGGAGCGGCCGCTGCTCGTTCCGGGACACGGCAGCGTCCGGCTGCAGATCGTGGTGAGCGATCCGGACGACTCGGGCACCCGAACGATCACGATGTACTCACAGACCGACGACGCCCCATGGGACAGACACGCCACCGGCGCCCTCGCCCCGGCCTCCCCGGGCACCCCGGCCACCGCGTTCGAGGCGAGTTCGTGGCCGCCGGCCGACGCCCAGCAGGTCGAGGTGGATGGACTCTACGAGCGGCTTGCCGATCTGGGGCTTCCTTACGGTCCGACCTTTCGTGGGCTGCGGGCTGCCTGGATCCGTGGCGAGGAGGTCTTCGCCGAGATCGAGCTGCCCGAGCACGCGGCGGCGGACGCGGCCCGCTTCGGTCTGCATCCCGCACTCCTCGACGCCGCGCTGCACGCCTTCGGGTTCAGCCCCTCCTCGGCCGAGCACACCGCGTTGCCGTTCACGTGGGCCGATGTGGAACTGCACGCCGCCGGGGCGTCCAGCCTGCGCGTACGGGTGACCCCGATGGGAGAGGACTCCTTCCGCCTGGAGGCGGCCGACCCGCTCGGTCAGCCGGTGGTGTCGATCGGCTCGCTGGTCCTGCGCCAGATCACCCTCGACACGCTCACCGGTCCACGACCCGGCGCGGAACGCTCGCTGTACCGCCTGGACTGGACGCCGATCCCGGCCGAGCCGGTGTCCCTGCCGCGGTGCTGGACCATCGGCGGCGGTGAGATCGCCGGCGCCGAGGCGTACGACGACCTGGCCGCGCTGCTCCGGGCCATCGACTCGGGAGAGGACCCGCCCGAGCTCGTCATCGTGAACCCCGTCGACACTGCCGACGCCACTGTCGACGCGGTCCGTTCGGCGGTTCATCGCGCGCTCGACCTGGTGCGGACCTGGATCGCCGACTCGCGCCTCGCCGAATCGCGGCTCCTCTTCGTGACCAGGAAGGCGGTCGCCCCCGACAGCGGGCGCGACCTCGCGGGCGCCGCGGTGTGGGGCCTGGTCCGGTCCGCGCAGGCCGAGAACCCCGGCCAGTTCGTCCTCCTGGACCTCGACGACCGAAACGGCCGCGACGACCCCAACAACCGCAACGATCGCGACGACCTCAGCGACCACGCCGCCGCCGGTCTGATCGCCGCCGCGGCCCTCAGCGGCGAGCCGCAGCTCGTCCTGCGAGAGGGCACCCTGCTCGCGGCCCGACTCACCCCCGCGCCCGACCCCGGCCTCACACCGCCGGCCGACGGCGCCACTTGGCGGCTGGACAGTCGCGCCAAGGGCACGCTGGACGGTCTGGCCTTCGTCGACGCGCCCGAGGCCGTCGCGCCCCTGCGGCCGGGAGAGATCCGGATCGCCGTACGCGCGGCCGGCATGAACTTCCGCGACGTCCTCAACGCCCTCGGCATGTACCCGGGCGAGAGCGGCGCGATGGGGCTCGAGGGCGCCGGCGTGGTCGTCGAGGTCGGCTCCGGCGTCACCGGGTTCGCTCCCGGAGACAAAGTGTTCGGGCTGTTCGACGGCGGCGCGTTCGGCCCGTTGATGGTCACGGATCACCGGCAGGTGGCGCCGATGCCCGCCGGTTGGTCGTTCGCGGAGGCGGCGTCGGTGCCGGTGGCGTTCCTGACCGCCTACTACGGGCTGGTCGATCTGGCCGGCCTCCAAGAAGGGGACCGGGTGCTGGTGCACGCGGCCGCCGGTGGGGTCGGCATGGCGGCGGTGCAGCTTGCCCGCTGGCTGGGCGCGGAGGTGTTCGGTACGGCGAGTCCCGCCAAGTGGGCGTCGACGACCCTGGACGACGCGCATGTGGCCTCCTCGCGGACGTTGGAGTTCGCGGAGAAGTTCGGCCAGGTCGATGTGGTGCTCAACTCGCTGGCCGGGGAGTTCATCGACGCCTCCCTGGGCATGCTGTCTGCGGGCGGCCGGTTCGTGGAGATGGGCAAGACCGACATCCGGGACACGGAGCCGATCGCCCCCGGGGTCCGCTACACGCCGTTCGACCTCGTCGAGGCCGGTCCCGAGCGGATCGGTCACATGCTGCGCGAGATTCTGCGCCTGTTCGAGCAGGCTGAGATCCAGCCGCTCCCCATGAGGGCCTGGGACCTCCGGCGCGCCCCCGAGGCGTTCCGGTACATGTCGCAGGCCCGGCATATCGGGAAGGTCGTGCTGACGGTCCCGGCGCCCCTCGATCCTGAGGGGACCGTGCTGGTGACCGGCGGCACCGGCGCGCTCGGCAGGCTCGTCGCCCGCCATCTCGTCGCCCGGCACGGCGTACGCGATCTGCTGCTGACCAGCCGTCGCGGCGCCGCCGTCGAGGGTGCCGAGAAGCTCCGCGCCGAGCTCGCGGAGCTCGGTGCGCGGGTCGAGATCGCGGCCTGCGACGTCGCCGACCGCGACGCGCTCGCCGAGCTGCTCGCGGGCCGTCCGCTCACGGCCGTGGTGCACGCCGCGGGCGTCCTGGACGACGGACCGATCACCGCGCTCTCCCCCGAGCGGATGGACGGTGTGCTGCGGCCCAAGGCGGACGCGGCGCTGAACCTGCACGAGCTGACGCACGACCTCGACCTGTCGGCGTTCGTCATGTTCTCCTCGGCCGCCGGGACGATGGGCAGCACGGGACAGGGCAACTACGCGGCCGCCAACGCGTTCCTGGACGCGCTGGCCCACCGGCGGCGGGCGCAGGGGCTCCCGGCGACCTCGCTGGCCTGGGGTCCGTGGACAGGCGGCGGAGGCATGCTCGACACCCTCGCCGAGGCGGAGGTCGCCCGGATGGCTCGCGAGGGCATCGTCCCGTTCACCCCGGAGACGGGCCTGGCGCTGTTCGACACCGCCCTGCTCCGACCCGAGGCGGCCCTGGTGCCGATTCGCCTGGACGTCAAGGCGCTGGGCGCGCGCGGCGACTCACTGCCGCCGATGCTCAGCGAGCTGGTACGCGCCCGCCCGCGCCGCGCCGCCTCCGCCGACCGCGGCTCCGGCGCCGGTCTGCAGGCCAGACTGGCCGGGCTTCCGGAACCGGAGCGGCGGCGGATCCTGCTCGACCTGGTGCTCGACCAGGTCACCGCCGTGCTCGGGCACGCCTCCGCCGAAGAGGTGGACCCGCACCGGCCGTTCGATGAGCTGGGGTTCGACTCGCTGACCGCGGTGGAGCTGCGCAATCGGCTGAACGCCGCCGTCGATCGGCGGCTGCCGTCGACGCTGGCGTTCGACCACGCCTCGCCGATCGCGCTGGCCGAATACCTGCTCACGGAGATCGCGCCCGACGACCGGCCCACGGGCGAGCGGGCGCTGGAGGAACTCGACCGGCTGGGACGCCTGCTCGGCGCGCTCACGCCCGACGAGGAGACACGGTCGACGGTCACCGCCCGGCTGCGCGGATTGCTGGCGCAATGGCGCGGCGAACAGGCGGACACCGGCCAGACCGTGGAGTCGGCGAGCGCCGACGAGCTGTTCGCGTTGATCGACAAGGGGCTCTGAAACTTCCGGAAGGTGACGTGACGTGGCGGACGAGCAGAAGCTCCTCGACTACCTCCGGCGGGTGACCGCCGATCTCCAGCAGGCCAGGGAACGGCTGCGCGAGGCTGAGGCCCGCGAACACGAGCCGATCGCGGTGGTCGCCATGAGCTGCCGGTTCCCCGGGGACGTGCACGACCCCGAGGCGCTCTGGCAGCTCGTGGCGGACGGCCGCGACGGTGTGTCGCTGTTCCCCGACGACCGGGGCTGGCAGCTGTCCACCCTGTACGACCCGGATCTGACCCGTCCGGGCACCACGTACACGCGCGAGGGCGGGTTCCTGCACGACGCCGCCGACTTCGACGCCGGATTCTTCGGCATCTCGCCCCGGGAGGCGCTGGCCGCCGACCCGCAGCAGCGCCTGATGCTGGAGGTGGCGCTGGAGGCGTTCGAGCGAGGCGGCATCGACCCGCGCTCGCTGAAGGGCAGCCAGGTGGGCGTCTTCGTCGGCGCCTTCGCCGACGGGTACGGAGGCAGCCTCGGCGCACCCGCCGAAGGAGCGGAGGGCCACCTGCTGACGGGCAACTCCACCGCGGTCATCTCGGGCCGGATCTCGTACGTGTTCGGGCTCAAGGGCCCCGCGGCCACCATCGACACCGCCTGCTCATCGTCGCTGGTGGCGCTGCACTGGGCGTGCGAGTCCCTGCGCAGCGGAGAGAGCACGCTCGCGCTGGCCGGCGGGGTGACCGTCATGCCCACCCCCGACATCTTCGTGGAGTTCAGCCGCCAGCGCGGCCTGGCGCCCGACGGGCGATGCAAGGCCTTCTCCGACGACGCCGACGGCACCGGCTGGGGCGAAGGCGCCGGTCTGTTGCTGCTGGAGCGGTTGTCCGACGCGCGCCGCAACGGTCATCCGGTGCTCGCGGTCGTCCGCGGCTCCGCGATCAACCAGGACGGCGCCAGCAACGGCCTGTCCGCCCCGAACGGGGTGTCCCAGCGGCGGGTCATCCGCCGCGCGCTGGCCGACGCCGGAGTCGCAGCGGCCGACGTGGACCTCGTCGAGGCGCATGGCACCGGCACCACGCTGGGCGATCCGATCGAGGCGCAGGCGTTGCTGGCCACCTACGGCGCCGACCGCCCGGCCGACCGGCCGCTCTGGCTGGGGTCGATCAAGTCCAACATCGGCCACACCCAGTCCGCCGCCGGGGTCGCCGGAGTGATCAAGGCGGTGCTGGCCATGCGGGCAGGTCTCCTGCCTAAGACGTTGCACGTGTCCGAGCCCTCGTCCCACGTGGACTGGTCCGCGGGGAACGTCCGGCTGCTGACCGAAGCCGTCGACTGGCCGGACAGCGGCGGGCCCCGGCGCGCCGGGGTGTCCGCGTTCGGCGTGAGCGGCACGAACGCGCACGTGATCCTCGAACAGGCCCCAACAGACGACACCGCCCCGACCGACCCCACCTCGACCGACCCCACCCCAACCGACGCCGCCCCGGCCGCCCTCGCATCTCCGGCGGACGCGACGGCGGCTGCGGGCGCGGTCGCGTGGACGGTGTCGGCCAAGAGCGCGGCCGCCCTGCGTGCCCAGCTCGACCGGCTCGGCGCCCACGTGGAGCGTCACCCCGGCCAGTCCGCCGCCGACATCGGCTTCTCCCTGGCCACCACCCGTACGGCCTACCGTCATCGCGTCGTAGCAGTGGGCCGGGACCGTGCGGAGCTGCTGGCCGCCGTCCGCGCACTCGCCGCGGGCGAACAGGTCCCCGCCGGGGTCGGCGGGGTTGCCGGAGCGCCGGGTAAGACGGTGTTCGTCTTCCCCGGCCAGGGCTCGCAGTGGACGGGCATGGCCACCGAACTGCTCGACGAGTCGCCGGCCTTCGCCGAGCACTTCGCCGCCTGCGAGCGCGCGCTCCAGCCGTTCGTGGACTGGTCGCCGGCCCAGGTGCTGCGCGGCGAGCCGGGCACGCCGCCGCTGGAGCGGGTGGACGTGGTCCAGCCGCTGCTCTGGGCGGTCATGGTGGCGCTGGCCGGGCTGTGGCGCTCGTACGGCGTGCTTCCCGACGCGGTGATCGGCCACTCCCAGGGCGAGATCGCCGCCGCCACGGTGGCGGGCGGCCTGTCGCTGGAGGACGGCGCCCGCGTGGTCGCCCTGCGCAGCCAGGCCATCGGCGCCGTGCTCGCGGGCCGTGGCGGCATGGCGTCCGTCGGGCTGCCGGTCGAGGAGCTGACCGAGCGCCTTGCCCGGCGTCCGGGTGAGTGCTCCCTGGCCGCGGTCAATGGAGCACGCTCGGCCGTGGTCTCCGGGGCGCCCGGCGCGCTCGGCGACCTGGTCGCGGAGCTAACCGCCGAGGGGATCCGGGCCAAGCTGATACCGGTCGACTACGCCTCACACTCGGCCCAGGTCGACGAGCTGCGCGAGCGCCTGCTGCGCGACCTCGCGCCGATCACCCCGAAAACGGGCGACGTGCCGATGATGTCGACGGTGACCGGTGACTGGATCGGCACCTCCGGGCTCGACGCCGCGTACTGGCACGCCAACCTGCGTCAGACCGTACGGTTCGACGCGGCCGTACACGAGCTGGTCGGGCAGGGACACACGGTCTTCGTCGAGTCCAGCCCGCACCCGGTGCTCACCATGGGCATCCAGGAGACCCTCGACGCGCTCGGCCGGGACGCCGTGGTCATCGGCACGCTCCGCCGTGAGCAGGGCGGGCAGGTCCGCATGCTCACCTCGCTCGCCGAGCTGCACGTACGCGGCGTCGGCGTGGACTGGTCCGCGCTCTACCCCGGCGCCCGCCGGGTGGACCTGCCGACCTACGCCTTCCAGCGGGAGCGCTACTGGCTGGAGTCCGCGCCCGCGATCGCCGCGCCCGCCGACCCGCTCGACGGGCGGTTCTGGGAAGCGGTGGACCGGGGGGAGGTGCCGCGGTTCGCCGAGGTGGACCCGGCCGCCCTGGACGAGGTGTTGCCGGCGTTGTCCGCGTGGCGACGCCGGCTGCGGCAGGCGGCGACGCTGGACTCCTGGCGCTACCAGGTGGCCTGGCGGCCGGTACGGGAGGCGGCCGACGCGACGCTGACCGGAGCCTGGATCGTCGCCCTGCCGGACACCGACGGCGTCGACGCCGCTTCGATCGTCAACGGGCTGGCCAAGGCGGGCGCCCAGGTGGTGCCGCTCCAGGTGCGGGACCACGACCGGGCCGCGCTCGGGCGTACCCTGCGCGACGCGCTCCCCGACGAGCCGGTCACCGGAGTGCTGTCCCTGCTGGCACTCGACGACCGCCCCCACCCGGCCCACCCCGTCCTGTCCCGCGGCTCGGTCATGACCGTCACGCTGGTGCAGGCGCTCGCGGACGCGGAGATCTCCGCGCCGCTGTGGGCGCTCACCTCGGGCGCGGTGGCCGTGGAGCGCGCGGCCGAACTCCAGTCCCCCGCCCAGGCGGTGGCGTGGGGCATCGGCACGGTCCTCGCGCTGGATCATCCCGACACCTGGGGCGGACTGATCGACATGCCCGCCGAACTGGACGAACGCGGCGTCGCCCGCCTCTGCGGCGCGCTGTCCGGGCTGGACAGCGAGGATCAACTGGCGGTACGGGCGGCGGGCGTCTTCGCCCGGCGGATGGAACGCGCGCCGCTCAGCGAGGCGGCACCCGAGACCCCCTGGAGGCCGCACGGCACCGTGCTCATCACCGGCGGCACCGGCGGCGTCGGCGCCAACCTCGCCCGCCGCCTGGCGGCCCGAGGCGCCGAGCACCTCGCGCTGATCAGCCGCCGCGGCCCGGCCGCCCCGGGCGTGGCCGAGCTGGAGGCCGAGCTGACGGCGCTCGGCGCCAAGGTCACCGTCACCGCCTGCGACGTCGGCGACCGCGACGGGCTGCGCCGCGTGCTCGGCTCCCTGCCCGACGGGCACCCGCTGACCGCGATCGTGCACGCGGCCGGGGTCGTGGGCGACGACGTGCCGCTCGCCGACAGCACGCTCGCGGAGTTCGCGGAGACGGTCGAAGGCAAGATCACCGGAGCGCTGCTCCTCGACGAGCTGTCGGCCGGCCACCCGGTGGAGCGATTCGTGCTGTTCTCCTCGGGTTCGGCGGTGTGGGGCCAGGCGGGACAGGCCGCGTACGCGGGAGCCAACGCGTTCCTGGACGCGCTGGCCCACACGCGACGCGCCCGAGGGCTCCCGGCCACCTCGGTCGCCTGGGGCGCGTGGGGCGGCGGCGGCATGGTGGACGAGGAGGTCGGCGCGCGGCTGCGCCGGCTCGGCGTCCGCGTCATGGAGCCCGACGCGGCGGTGAGCGCCCTGGAGCAGGTCCTCGACCACGACGAGTCGCACCGCGTGGTGGCCGACATCGACTGGACCCGCTTCGCCTCCGTGTTCACCCTCGCCAGGCCGCGGCCGCTGCTCCGCGCGCTGCCCGACGTACAGGCGATCCTGGCCGCCGACGGCGAAGCGGCCGGTCAGGACGCGCACGACCCGTCGCTCGCGGCGGAGCTGGCCGGGCTGCCGGCCGACCAGCGGGTCGAGCGGCTGCGTGACCTGGTGCGGGCGCACGCCGCGCGGGCGCTGGGTCATTCCGGGGCCGACTCGATCGCCCCCGACCAGAACTTCCTGGAGGCCGGGTTCGACTCACTGACCTCGGTCGAGCTGCGCAACAGCCTCGCCGCGGCCACCGGGCTGCGCATGCCCGCTACCGTGGTCTTCGACCACCCCAGCCCCGCCGCCCTGGCCCGGCACCTGTCGGAGGAGTTCGGCGGTACGCGGACCGGCGACCCGCACGCGGGCGACAGCCTCAGCGCGTTGTTCGGCGAGGCGGCCCGCACCGGCAAGACGCACCAGGGCCTGGCCGTGCTGCGGGCCGTGGCCGACCTGCGCCCCTCCTTCGACTCGCCCGACGAGCTCGGTGAGATCCCGCCGCCGCTCAAGCTGGCGACCGGTCCCGCCGAGCCCGCGCTGTTCTGCTTCAGCACGCCCATGGCGCTGGGGGGAGCCGCCCAGTTCGCCCGGCTCGCGGCCAACTTCCAGGGGGTGCGCGACCTGCTCGCCCTGCCCGTCCTCGGCTTCGCCCCCGAGGAGAGCCTCCCCGGTACGGCCGACGCCGCGGTGCGCATGTGGGCGCACAGCGTGCTCAACGCGGCGGACGGCAAACCCTTCGCCCTCCTCGGCTACTGCGCCGGCGGGATCTTCGCGCACGCCGCGGCCACCTATCTGGAGGGCATCGGCGTCCACCCGGCCGGGCTGATCCTGCTCGACACCTTCATGCCGGAGGACAAGGTGATCGACGACCTCGGGACGCAGATGGTCGAGGGCATGTTCGACAGGGAAGACGCGTTCGGGCCCTTCACCAACTCCCGCCTGTCGGCGATGGGCCGCTACTACAAGCTGTTCCGCGAATGCGAGCTCGGCGAGGTGGCGGCGCCCATCCTCTTCCTCCATCCGGACACGCCGCTGTCGCAGACCCCCTCGGGGGACTGGCGCGCCACCTGGCACACCGAGCACACCGAGCGGGAGGTGAAGGGCGACCACTTCACGATGCTGGAGGACCAGGCTCCGTCCATGGCGCACGCCATCGAAACCTGGCTCTCCTGACCGGGCTACGTGGCCGGTAGTTCGCTGTACGGGTTGACGCCGTCGTACTGGACCTCCAGGTGACGCGGACCCCGCAGGGTGGAGCTCGGGCGGTAGGGCGGCGGGTCGGTGACCAGGCGGGGGTTCACCAGCCGCCGCGCGAGCTCGCGGAGCGCGATCTGGGCTTCCAGGCGCGCCAGCGGAGCGCCGAAGCAGTGGTGGACGCCACCGCCGAAGCCCAGATGCTGGATGTAGGGACGGTCGGGGTCGAAATGGTCGGGATCGCGCAGGTGCGCGGGGTCGCGGCTGCCCGAGGCGAGCGCGAGGATGATGTGGGCGCCCTTGGGGATGGTGACACCCGCGATGGGGATGTCGTCGAGGGCGACCCGGTTGGGCAGGAAGTGCACCGGCGGCTCGTAGCGCAGCAGCTCCTCGATGGTGTGGATGGCCAGGTCCGGCTCCTTGCGCAGCCGGTCGAGCAGCCACGGATTGCGCAGCATGGTGAGCATGCCGTTGGTGATGAGGTTGACCGTGGTCTCGTGGCCGGCGATCAGCAACAGCGTGCCGGTCGCGATCACCTCGTGCTGCGACATCGTCCCGTCGGGGCCCTCGTCGGTGATCATCCCGGACAGGAGGTTGTCGCCCGGGTTCTCGCGGTGGGCGTCGATCAGCCCGGCCAGGTACTCGCCCAGCGTGAGCAGCACGGCCTGGCGTCTCTTCACCCGCTCCACCAGGTCGTCCTCACCGGGGCCGAGGGCCTCCACGAGCTCGTCCGCCCATTGGTGGAAGCGGGGTTCGTCCTCCAGCGGCACGCCGAGCAGGCGGCAGATCACCGTGACCGGGAACGGGTAGGCGAAATCGTCGACGATATCGGCCTGTTCCCGGTTCCCGAGGCCGTCGATCAACTCCGTCACGATCTGGAGCAGCTCGCCGCGCAGGCTGTCGACCTTGCGCGGCGAATGCGGCGGCCCGAAATGACGCATCGCCAGCCGCCGGAGCCGGTCGTGCTCGGGCGGATCGGTGGAGATGAAGGAGGGCAGCTGCCCCGCGGTGGAGCTGACCCGCGGATCGTGCAGCAGCGCCACGATCTCCTCGTACGTGCTGACGACGTAGCTGCCGTCCTCCTGCCGCGCGACAGGCGTCTTGCGCAGCTCGGCGTACAGCGGGTACGGGTCGGCCCGGTTGGAGTACTGGAGAATCTGCTGGTAGCTGCTTGCCGGCTCCACGAAGTGCCTCCCTGGACGCGTGGGTTCGAGATGGTCTTACCGCTGGGGGCGTACGAGCGTGACGCGGCGTTCGCCCGGATCGTGGCCGGTCACCACCACGGTCGCTCCTTCGGCGGGCTTGATCCGCTCCGGCACTTCGGCCGGAACGGGCCGTGATCCGTCGAGCCGGTCGACCGTACGGAAGTCAGGCGGGAACGGCGCGGCCTGCTCGATCAGGCGCCGGTAGAAGTCCAGCCACATCCCGTGGTCGAAGGTGACCGCGGCGGTGATCCTGCCCCGGTAGCCGTAGACGGCGACGAACCGCCGCTCGGCCAGCGAACCCTGCGCGATCATGAGCTCGTCGGCGAAGCTCGGCACGCCGACCGACTTGATGTTGACGCCGAACTGGTTGGACCAGAAGACCGGCAGTGACAGATGCGGCCAGCGATGCGCCTGGTCGCTGATCATGTTGTGGGCCGCGACCTCGGCTTGGGCGACGGCGTTGCCCCAGTGCTCCAGCGCGAGGAACTGGTAGTGGAAGACCGGGTGCGGGAAGCGGGCCACATCACCGGCGACGAACACGTTGTCGGTGACCACGCCGTTGACGTCGAAGGCCCGGCAGCCCGCGTCGGTGGCGACCCCCCACACCCCGCACGCCAGCCCGGACCCTTCCAGCCATTCGATGTTGCGGACCGCGCCGAGCGCGACCACCGCCACGTCGGCCTCCACGGTGCTGCCGTCGGACAGCCGAGCGCCGCGCAGCCGTCCGTCCGCGTCCCCTTCCAGCTCCGCCACCGTGACCTCGCAGCGCAGGTCGACACCGGCCGCGCGCTGCATGTCCGCCGCGACCGCGCCGATCACGCCGCCCAGCGCGCCGCGCAGCGGAACGGGCCCGTGGTCGACGAGAGTCACCGGCAGGCCCATCTCGCGGCAGACCGACGCCACTTCCGACCCGGTGAATCCGCCCCCGATGATCAGCACCCTGCTGGCGCCGGCGGCCAGCCGCTCCCGCAGGCGTCTGGCCTCGTCGAGCGTGCGCAGGACGTACACACCGTCGAGCGCGGCCTCCGCCTCCTTCGGCCACGGCCGGGCCCGCGCGCCGGTGGCGATCAGGACCTTGTCGAAGCCGATCTCCCCGCCGTCGGCGAGTCGTACTTTCTGGGCGGACAGGTCCAGCCCGGTCGCCCGGGTCTCCGGCAGCCAGGTGACATCGACCTCGCGAAGCTGGGGGAGCAGGGTGCGCTCGGCGGGCACCTTGCCGGTCAGGACCTGCTTGGACAGCGGCGGCCGGTCGTACGGCTGGTACGGCTCGTCCCCGATCAGGGTCAGCGAACCCGTGAAGCCGTCTCTGCGCAGCACTCCGGCGGCCCGCCCGCCGGCCAGGGAGGCGCCGACGATGACGATGCGGCCCTGGCGTTTGAACGCCTCGCCGTCGCCCGTGGGGGAGGGGCCCAGCTCCGGCCGCATGGTTCTGTGCTGGGTGGTCATCCGGTCGAGGTGGATGGCCTGGACCGGGCAGGCCGCCGCCGCCTGGAGCACCCGCTCGCGCTGGTCGTCGTCCGGGCCGGTGTCGTACATGAGCGCTTCCTGGCCGTGCATCGAGAACACGTCCGGCGCCAGGAAGACGCACTGCCCGTAGCCCTGGCAGCGCGTGAGATCAACGACAACTCGCACAATGAACTCCCCGTCGGGCCGGGCGGCCACCTGCCGCCGAGCCGCCCTCACCAGCACGTACCCGACGCAACATGGCTGATATGGCGCTAAGGGTCATTTGTTGGGCAGGTCTGCGGAGATCATCCGGGAATGGGCGACGATCAGGAAGCAGCCCACGATCAGGACCCAGACGGGGAAGAGGATCTCCGACCAGGCGACGTGGCTGACGACCAGGAGGAGCACCAGCCCGACGAGGTAGCCGAGCCAGGACAGCCACCGGGGGAAGATGCCGAGACGCGTCGCGATGGTCGTGGTCGTCAGGGTGAACACCGCGGCCATGCGCGGCGCGTACTCGGTCAGCAGGGCCAGGGTGAGGTGGCGCCCGTAGTGCCAGAAGGCCATGGGCTGCGACGGGTCCCGCATCGTGCCGATCGTGGCCAGAAAGGCGTCCGCCGCCGCGCCGAAGACGAAGAGCGTGGCCACGAACAGCAGGCCGGAGCCGAGGAAGACGGTCGCGAAGAACCGGTCCTCCCTGGCCCCGATGGAGTCGCGTACGGCGCCCATGAACCACAGGAAGAAGATCCCCCCGAACGGCAGCAGGACCAGCGCCACCCGCAGGGCGTGATGGCCGGTGGCGTCGGCGAGATAGGCGGCCGCGCCGATCGGCTGGTCGGGCACCGCCCTGCGCACCAGGATCATGGCGCCGCCCAGCGGCAGGGCGGCGAGGATCCCTGCGGCTCCCGCGGCGCGCGGCGTCCGCAACGCCGCCGGCGATCCGGCAATGCCCTGCATGGAGCCCTTCCTCCCACGACGCCAAAGCCTGTACAGCCTGTACGACGCTACGTGTCCAGCCGATACGCTCGGTAATCATCGTGCGTGGTACGAAGCGGGCGCCTGGCGATGATTAGGTGTGTCCTGTGACCCATGATCGTGATTCCGAGATCGCCGATGTGCTCCGTACGATGGCCGAGAAGATCGCGGCCGGAGCGCCCGCGGGATGGCGGCGGGCCGAGCTGCAGGGGTTCGCGACCGGCCCGGACGGGTCCGGCCACCGCGGACTGAGGGTCGAGCCCGGTGAGGCGGATGACATCGACCTGCACGCGGAGATGTGCGAGATCTATACCCTGGCCGGGGCGAGCGGCGACCACCTCGCCATCGAGCTGGTGGTCGAGGCCAAGGGCCGGTTCGAAGCGGTGGTCAGCGAGTCGCTGGACCGCATGGATCACGGCGAGCACGGCTTCCTGTACGTCCTCGATCGGGGCGTGTTGCCGCCCGAGCCCGCGGAGTTCCAGCGGGGCCGGCCGGATGCCGCCCCGGCGGGCGATCCGAAGGAGGCCGTCGCGCTGCTCGGCGCGTACTTACGCGAGCGTGACCGGGTCCTGGGCGGTCCCGGCACGGACAAGTACGCCCCGCCTCCCGCGCTCCCCGAAGCGCGCCGCGCCTGGCTGGAGGCCCAGCTCCGGGTCCGGTACGGCGTGACGCTCCCCGAGGACCTGCGCGCCCTTTACGCGCTGGTCGACGGTGACGGCGGTGAGGGCCTCCTGGACCGGCACCCCTGGTTCGGCCTCGAACTGCTGGAGGACCAGAGCCGCCCGGAGAACCGCTGGTGGGCGGCCGGTCGTAGCTGGAGCCACCAGCCGTTCATCACCGGCGTGGGCCCCTCGCTGGCGATGCGGCGGGCCTCGGACCACCCGTGCTGGATCCCGTTCGCCACCAGCACCGGGGGCGACTTCCTGGCGGTGGACCTGGCGCCCGGCCCGGACGGGCGGCCGGGCCAGGTCATCCGCATGGGCACGCACCACGACGAAGGCCCTGTCTATGTCGCCGACTCCGTGACCAGCCTGCTGCGGCGGCACGTCACCGCCTTGCAGGCCGGCGCCTACGCGGTCGAGAACGGCGAGTTGTGGATCGACCTCGGTGACATGAAGGAGCCGAACCGGCACGCCCATGAGCAGACCCGTTCACTGACGGTCGCCGGCCCCGACGCGGCCTCCATCCGGGGCTGGGAGCCGCGGATCCAGCGCCTGTCGGTGCTGAACGCCCCCTGGGTCGACTTCGGGCCCGTGCGCGGGGCGCCGGTGCTGTGGCAGGTGAAGGTGGACAACTGCCCGGGCGCGGACCTGACCCCGCTGCGCGACACTCCGGTGGAACTGCTCGACCTGGCCATGGACGGGATCGACCTGGCGCCGCTGGCGGGCCACGCCACGCTGCGGTCGCTGACCCTGCGCACCGAGCGGCCCGTGGACCTGACTCCGCTGCTGTCCTGCCCGCGGTTGTACGCGCTGGACCTGTCCCGCGCCGCCGTCAGCGACCTCGGCGTGCTGAGCGAGCTGAAGGGCCTGCTCTACCTCAACCTGCGCCGGGGGCAGTGGGCGGAGCTGTGGGAGCGGGGCGGTCTCCCGGCGGGGCTGGCGGCGGCCGGGCTCGCCGCCGAGCCGCGCCGGGAGAAGACCTGGTGGTGGTCGGTCGACCGGGCCTACCACGCCCCGGAACCGTCGCTGAAGACGGCGGTCAGATGGGCGAGCGACCTGGCCGGGGAGGCGGCGGACGTACGGGTCTTCACGGGCCGCTTCCCCCGGCGGCGGCGCTGAGACTCGCGCGGGTCAGCCTCGGGTGGAGATCAGCCGCAGGGCGAGGTCGTGCTGCTCCTGTGACGGCGGCCGGGTCCACGTGATCCCGGGGCGTCGCTCGGTGAGCATCCGCGCCAGGGCGGCGGACATGACGTCCACGGGCTGGGCGTGCGGCATGTGCGGGCGAAGCTCCTGGTAATCGGCGAGCACCCGGCTGTAGTCGTACATCAGCGTGTTGGTGAAGCGGCTCTGCTCGCCGTCGGCGCGTTCGAGCCCCGCGACGAACTCGGGCTCCGGCTCCTCGATCACCGCCTTGTAGACGTCGAGGCGGTTGCGGATCTCGCCGGGCGAGGCGTGGCTGTGCGCTTCGTCGTACATTCTCCGCACATGCGCCGGCACCTCGGTGAGCACCGTGAGCATGCCGTAGCCGGCGTCCTCGTTCCCATAGCCGCCGACGCCCCCGTCGACACCCTGTGCGTGCGTGGCCATGCCCATCTCGCGGGTGAAGTCGTACTTGTCCAGGCCGTCGACGGGCTCCTCGATCCACTCGTCGTCGATGTAGAGCACACCGTCGATCTCCGCCTCCGCGGCGCGGCCGATCAGGTGCCGTACGGCGCCCGCCGGATCCGCGAGCGCCCCTGGGCCCATCGCGGCGAACTGCTCGGTGAGGAGGAACAGCGAGACCATCATCTGCGGGTTGTAGACGTGCAGCGCCCCCGCCTCCCGGTGCGGGAAGACGGTCCGCTCCTCGTCATAGGCCTCCAGCCCGGCCATGAACGCCCGCTCCTGCTCCTCGGTGAGGACGAGCTCCCAGGCCCACGTACGCTCGACGTGGAACTTGTAGAAGTCCTCACCCCTGAGCGGGTCGCGGAACTTCCACCACAGCGCGACGCCGACGATCAGCGCGACGATCACGCCCAGTGCGATCAACATCTAGATCCCCCACTTCCTGACATATCCCGTTTCCTGGCGTCAAGCACAGAGCGGGAAGCCTAGCGGTGAGGGTCCGCCGGAGCATCGGAAACGATCAAATGCGGGCCCTAGACCCGGATGACCCGGATGCCGGCGTCCGCGAATCCGGCGGTCAGCTCCGGCGCGGCCGTGGAGTCCGTCACCAGGACGTTGATCCTGCTCAGCGGGCAGACCAGGGCGAACGCCCGGCGGCCCAGCTTCGAGCCTTCGGCCACCACGATCACCTGGCGGGCCTTGGTGGCCATCAGCCGGTTGACGGCGGCCTCGCCCTCGCCATGGGCGCTGGCGCCGTGCTTGACGTCGAGCGCGTCGACGCCCAGCACCACCACGTCGAGCGCGACGTCGGCCAGCATGCCCGTCGCCACCGGGCCCACCAGCTCGTACGACTCGGCGCGGGCGGAGCCGCCCGTGGTGAGCACGTGCAGATGCGGCCGCACGGCCAGCTCGTGGGCGATGTTCAGGGCGTTGGTCACCACGGTGAACGCCGGGCCGCGGCGGCCGGAGGGCGGGTCGGGGCGGTTGGCCAGCACCCTGGCCACCTCCGTCGTCGTGGTGCCGCCGTTGAGCCCGACCGTCGCTCCCACCGGCACCAGGGCCGCCGCCGCGGCGCCGATGCGCTGGTTGTCCGGCGCGTGCTGGGCGACCTTGTAGCGCTGCGGCAGGTCGTACGAGACGCTGTGCGCGATGACGCCGCCTCTGGTCCTGGTCAGCAACTGCTGGTCGGCGAGTTCGTCGAAGTCGCGCCTGATCGTGGCCGCGGACACGCCGAGCTTGCGCGCCGTCTCCGACACGTTCAGGCGGCCGGCCTCGGCGACGAGCTCTAACAGCATGTTCCAGCGTTCGTACCGGTTCACCGTCCAATCATGCCCGAAACCCGGCTGAAGCTCTTATCTGTCGGGTTTATGGGAAAATACTCGCCAAATGCTACGGACATCCACAGTCGTGCTCCCCGTGTCCCCGTTGGGCCCGGAGAACCCGCTGCCGCCGCTGCGCACGCTCCCCGATCCGCGTGGCGGGCTGAAGACGGCCGCCGCCGACGCCGAGATGGCGGCCCAGCTGGCTTACGGGCACGCCGAATCGCTCCTGCCGTACACCTTCCAGGACGGCTACGGCCGCGAGCGGGAGGAGCGGGAGCTGAAGACGGCGGTGCTGGAGAACGAGCTGCTGCGCGCGGAGTTCCTGCTGGAGTACGGCGGGCGGCTGCGCTCGCTGGTGCACCTGCCGACCGGGCGCGAGCTCCTGCACAAGCCGCCCCACCTGCAGCTGGCCAACCTCGGGCTGCGCAACGCGTGGTTCGCGGGGGGAGTGGAGTGGAACCTCGGCACGTTCGGGCACACCGCGCTGGCCTGCGCGCCCGTCCACGCCGTACGGGTGGCGAGGCCCGACGGGGTGCCGGTGCTGCGGATGTACGAGTGGGAACGGATGCGGCGGCTGGTCTACCAGCTCGATGTCCACCTGCCGCCCGGGTCCCCGGTGCTCCTCGTACACATCCGGATTTATAACCCTTCGGCGGTGGATGCCCCGGTCTACTGGTGGTCGAACGCGGCGGTGCCGCAGACGCCGGGCAGCCGGGTCCTGGCGCCGGCACGCCAGGCGTACCACTTCTCCTACGACGGGATGCTGCGCCGGGTGCCGGTGCCGCGCTGGCGCGAGGCCGACCAGTCCTACCCGGCCCGCAACGAGCAGGCCGCCGACTTCTTCTACGAGCTGCTGCGCGGCGAACGCCGCTGGATCGCCGCCCTCGACGCGGACGGCGGCGGGCTCGCGCAGGTCTCCACCGACCTGCTGCGCGGCCGCAAGCACTTCCGCTGGGGCACCGGCGCGGCGGGCCGCAACTGGCAGGACTGGCTGTCCGGCCCCGACCGGCCGTACCTGGAGATCCAGGCGGGCCTGACCCGCACCCAGCTGGAGCACGTACGCCTGCCCGCCCGCTCCGCCCTGTCCTGGACCGAGGCGTACGGCCTGCTCCAGGCCGACCCCGCGCGATCCCACGGCCCCTGGCCCGAGGCGCTCGGCCACGTGAGCCGGGCCGTGGACCGGCTGATCTCCCGCGAGCGCCTCCAGGCCGCGCACGAGCAGGCCGGAGGGCTGGCCTCGGCGGTGCCCGTGGAGGTTCTGCACGTCGGCAGCGGCTGGGGCGCGCTGGAGCGCCGGGCCCTGGCCAAGCGGCGCAGCCGGGCGCTCAACCTGCCCGGTACGCCGTTCGCCGACTGGACGATCGGACGCGACCAGCAGTCGTGGCTCGCCCTGGTGCGCAAGGGCTCGATCCCCACACCCGCCCCCGCCCTGCCGCCATCCTCCTACACCGTCGGCCCCGAGTGGCGCGCGCTGCTGGAGAAGTCGGTCGAGGAGTCGGGCGGCACCTGGTTCACCCTGCTCCACCTGGGCGTGAACCTCTATCACGACGGCGACCACGACGGCGCCCGGGCCGCCTGGGAACGCTCCCTGGCCTGCGTCGAGAACGCGTGGGCCCTGCGCAACCTGGCCGTCCTCGCTCCGTCGCGCGCCGCCGACCTGTACCAGCGGGCGCACGCGCTGTCGCCGCGGCTGCGCCCCCTCACCATCGAGACCCTCGTCGCCCTGCTCGCCGCCGGCCGCCCGGCCGCAGCCCTGGTACTGATCGACAAACTCGGCCCGAAGGACCGCTGGCACGGCCGGATCCGCCTCCTGGAGTGCCGCGCGGCCCTGGACGCGGGCGATGTCGGCCGGGCCGGGCGGGTGCTGGAGACGGGACTGGTGGTGGACGACCTGCGGGAGGGGGAGGACACGCTGGACGAGCTGTGGTGGGACTATCACGAGCGGCTCAATCCGACGGGGCGGGCGCGGGTGCGGGCGGAGAATCCGTTGCCCTGCCGGTATGACTACAGCGTCAAGCAGTATTAGGGCCGAAGACGTCGTCGACGGTCGATGCGGTGACTGCTCGGTCGATCCACTCGTCTATCTGGTCGAGGTCTGTGCAGTGGATGATGTGGTCGTGGGCGTCTTGGGGGACGCTTATGCCACGCGCCTTGAGTATCTTGATCACGGCGATGGCCTCGCCCTCGGCCTTGCCCTCGGCCTTGCCCTCGGCCTTGCCTTCGGCTTTCCCCTTGCCGAAGTGCTCTTTGGCGAAGGGGCTGTATACCGGCCATGCGGTAGACGACATGATCTCCTCCATGATGCGCCGAGCGACGAATGAAGCTAGTCGGTATCCGTATTCATAATACTGCGGAGCGTTACCGTCGGCGAGCTTGCTCACGGCTGCCATGAAGGCCTCCGTCACGGCTCTCCGCTCGCCATGCATCATGACCGACATCGCGGCCAGTTCAATGCAGTCCACGGCCTCGGACGAATCGGTGATCACAGGGATCCGGTCCGGGCCGACGACTCTGGGCTGCAGGACGAAGCCGGGCAGGCTGGTGACGATCGGTTTCGCCGCCCACTCGGCGACGGGGGTGGTGGGGCAGAGGGTGAGCACCACCACCGGGCACTTCAGCCGCAGCCAAAGCGCCGCCGCATAGCGCGCCCAGGTCGTGCGTTTGGGCTCCTCTTTCTTCTGCTGGATCTCGACGATGATGCCGTGGATCGGGTCCTGGCGCGGGCCCACGACGATCACCGTGTCGGGCTGGAGGTCATGGGAAGGGCGGTCGTTGAAGTCGTTCCCGGCGACCTCTATGAGGGTGTCTGTGGGTAGATCGACGCCGAAGGAGTCGCGGAGGATCTCGACGGCCAATGCCGGACGGTTGCGAAAGAGCGCGTTAAGTGTGTCATGCACGGGGGAAGGCATGTCACGGAACGTTACTAGTTATTTACTCTGCGTGGCGGATCTTCGATCAACTCCGTCGTGAAGGGCTTGATGGATCGGGCCGCGGCTGCTCAGCCTGCCCAGATGAGGGTGGTCAGCGGTCGACGATCTCGTTCTTGCCGATGACCACGATCCCGCCTCTGGTCAGCGCGAAGCGGGTGCGGTCGTAGTCCAGGTCGAAGCCGATCCGCGCCCCGTCGGGGATCACCACGTTCTTGTCGATGATCGCCTTGCGGACGATCGCGCCCCTGCCGACCTTGACGTTGTCCATCAGCACCGAGTCCTCGACCAGCGAGTGCGAGTGCAGCACGACCCTGGGCGACAGGATCGACCTGTTCGCCGTGCCGCCGGACACGATGACGCCCGGGGACACGAGCGAGTCGATCGCCCGGCCCACCCGGTCGCCGTCGTTGTGCACGAACTTGGCCGGCGGCAGCGGGTCGTGGCCGGTGTGGATCGGCCACTTGTCGTTGTAGAGGTTGAAGATCGGGTGCGCCGAGATGAGGTCCATGTGCGCCTCGTAGTAGGCGTCGAGCGTGCCCACGTCGCGCCAGTAGCCGCGGTCGCGCTCGCTCGAACCCGGCACCACGTTGTTCGCGAAGTCGTAGACGTCCGCGCCGCCGGACTTGACGAGCATCGGGATGATGTTGCCGCCCAGGTCGTGCTTGCTCGTGGGGTCGAGGGCGTCCTCCCGCAGCGCGTCGATCATCGCCTGGGTCTTGAAGACGTAGTTGCCCATCGAGGCGTACACCTCGTCGGGGGAGTCGGCGAGCCCCACCGCGTCCTTCGGCTTCTCCCGGAACGCGACGATCCGCCGTCCCTGCGGATCGGTCTCGATGACGCCGAACTGGTCGGCCAGCGACAGCGGCTGCCGGATCGCCGCCACCGTCACGTCCGCGCCGGAGTCCTCGTGCTGCTCGACCATCTGCCGCGGGTCCATACGGTAGATGTGGTCGGCGCCGAACACGATCACATGCTCGGGCATCTCGTCGTAGATCAGGTTCAGGTTCTGGAACAGCGCGTCGGCCGAGCCGGAGAACCACCGCGGGCCGAGCCGCTGCTGGGCGGGCACCGGGGTCACGTAGTTGCCGAGCATCGCCGTCAGCCGCCACGTGCGCGAGATATGGCGGTCGAGACTGTGATTCTTGTACTGGGTCAGTACGACGATCTGCAGGTATCCGCCGTTGGCGAGGTTGGACAGCACGAAGTCGATGAGCCGATACATTCCGCCGAACGGAACGGCCGGTTTGGCGCGATCCGCCGTGAGCGGCATGAGCCGCTTTCCCTCTCCACCTGCCAGTACGACCGCAAGAACCCTCCTGGACCTCATATCCGTGACGCTACCCTCAAAATGCCGATCTATCGACGAAACGCCCACCGAACGTAGTTCGTGCCTGGGGCTCACGGAAGATGGCGTCCCACAGCCCGCCGCTACGGCTTGTCTGGCTGTGCCCGGCGGCCCGATGGATCGTAAGGTCGTGTCATGCGCGTTGATCTGCTCACCCGGGAGTACCCGCCGGATGTGTACGGCGGTGCCGGGGTGCACATGGAATATCTGGCCAGAGAGCTGCGGCGGCTGGCCGACGTCCGGGTGCGGTGTTTCGGGGCCGCACGGGACGAGCCGGGTGTCTCCGCCTACCAGGTGCCCGCCGGGCTCGCCGACGCCAACGCGGCCCTGCAGGTGCTCGGGGTGGATCTGGAGATGGCCGCCGCGTGCGCGGGCGCCGGGGTGGTCCACTCCCACACCTGGTACGCGAACTTCGCCGGGCACGTCGCCAAGATGCTGCACGGCATCCCGCACGTCGTCACCACCCACAGCCTCGAACCGCTCCGGCCATGGAAGGCCGAGCAGCTGGGCGGCGGCTACACCGTCTCCTCCTGGGCGGAGCGGACCGCACTGGCCGGTGCCGACGCGGTCATCGCGGTCTCGGAGGGGATGCGGCGCGACGTACTCCTCGCCTATCCCGAGATCCCGCACGAGCGGGTGAGCGTCATCCACAACGGCATCGACACCGCCCAATACGCCCCTGATCGCAACGACGACGTGCTGAAGAAGCACGGCGTCGACCCGGCGCGCCCGTACGTCATCTTCGTCGGGCGCATCACCCGTCAGAAGGGGCTGGTTCACCTCCTGCACGCGGCGCGGACCTTCGACGCCGGCGCGCAGATCGTGCTCTGCGCGGGCGCGCCCGACACGCCGGAGATCGAGGCCGAGGTGACGAGCCTGGTGCGGGAGCTGGGCCGGGAGCGCGACGGGGTGATCTGGATCTCCGAGATGTTGCCCAAGCCGGAGGTGATCCAGCTGCTCACGCACGCGTCGGTGTTCGTGTGCCCGTCGGTGTACGAGCCGATGGGGATTGTGAACCTGGAGGCGATGGCCTGCGAGACGGCCGTGGTGGCGACGGCGACCGGCGGCATTCCCGAGGTGGTGGCCGGCGGGGAGACCGGGCTGCTGGTGCCGATCGACCAGGGGATCGACGGGACGCCGCACGATCCGGAGCGGTTCGCCGCCGACTTCGCCGAGCGGGTCAACGCGCTGCTGGGGGATCCGGCGCGGGCCGCGGCGATGGGGGTGGCCGGGCGGGCCAGGGCCGTCGAGCACTTCTCGTGGGAACGCATCGCGCACCGGACCATGGAGCTCTACACCTCACTGACCTGAGGACTCAGCCGAGGCTGGTCCGCCAGAGTATGGCGCGGGTCAGGTCCTTCTCGGGGTTGGAGGAGCCGGCCGCGTAGACCTGGCTCGTGCCGGGGCGCTGGGCGAGGGCGTCGATCGTGCCGTCTACGGTCTGCGACGTCCAGCGTTCGCGGCTGAAGTGCAGCAGCCGCGACCCCGTCGAGTCGAGCACCCACATCCCGTCCCGGCCGTCCGGCTCGGCCTGGGTGAACGTCGGCCCCAGCGCGCCCCACCGGCACCGCCACTCGCCGCCGTCCCAGTGCAGGGCGACCGGCCGGGCGCGCTCCAGCGGCTCGTTGTCCTTGGTGAACTCGCCGGGCACCAGCCATGACACCCCGCCGACCACCCACACGTCGGCCGGGCCGAGCACCACGACGTCGTTGAGCCGGACGCGCGGGGACTCCGCCTTGTCCGGCGGCCCGAGCGTGGGCAGGTCGATCCGCTGCCACGCCTCGCCGTCCCAGCGGGCGGCCGGTCCCTGGTCGATCAGCGGACCGCTGACCGTCCACACGTCGCCGCCGCGCTTGCCGCCGCCGCTGTTCCCC
Organism: Nonomuraea sp. NPDC052129; assembly: GCF_040680095.1. NCBI lineage: Bacteria > Bacillati > Actinomycetota > Actinomycetes > Streptosporangiales > Streptosporangiaceae > Nonomuraea > Nonomuraea sp. NPDC052129. Next base: position 90,253 of record NZ_JBFAVX010000015.1, read on the forward strand.
GAACCGCCGCCGCTTCCGCTGCCGCCGCCCACCGCGCCGGCCGGGGCCGGGAGGTCGTGGTGCTGCCAGGTCGAGCCGGTCCACCACAGCGCCGACGTGCCGCTGACCGCCCACGCGCCGCGCGCCGCGGTGCCGCCCGCGCCGAAGGTGTCTCCGAGCCGGCCGGTGAGCCGCCGCGCCGCCCACGTGTCGTTCTGGAACGCGCCGACGAGCCCGGTTCTGCCGTCCGCCAGGCCGAACACCCACGCGTTGGCGGCCGAGGTCGCGCTGAGCGCGGTCACCTGAACACTCGGCAGCGGGTACGACGTCCACCCCTTGCCGTCCCACCGCCGCAGGCCCGCGAAGGCCGTCTCCACGGCCTCGGCCGTCAAGCGCTGGGTGAGGTGGGTGGCCCAGACGGCGCCGTCGCGGCCCACGGCGAGGTCGTGCAGCTTGCCGTACCCCTCGTCGGTGGACACGACACGCCAGCCGGAGGCGGCCTTCGTGGCGCGGATGTCGTCGGTGGCCGCCGGTGGCTGGGCGCAGGCGGCGGGCTTGGCGGGGAGCGCGGGCCGCCCGCCCCCGAGCACCGGCACCGGCGAGATCGACGTGCTGGGAGCCGAGGTACTCGGGGTCGCCGTGCCGGGACGCGTGGTGGTGGCGGCGCCCGTGCCCGGCGCCTCGGTCGCCGTCGGCGGGGTGGAGGTGCAGGCGGCGACCGCCAGCACTGCCAGGCCCGCCGTACAGAAGCGGGCGACTCGGCTCACCCAGCCGGCTGTACAGACGCGTGCGACTCGGCTCACCCAGCCCGCCCCCTTCGCGTGACCCCGTGATTTCCGCAGGATAGGTCAGTCCGGGCCGCCGCGCCCCTTACGGAATCGGTTACGTTCGCGATATGTGATGCAAGATCACGTTATGTACGTGGTGCGCCTTGTTGTCGCCGCGGAAGTCGACTTCGTACGTGTGCGTCCCGACGTGAATGGCGATCGCGCCCGAGGAGAAGAACCCGCCGGCGAACGACTTGTTGCTCACCACGCTCACCGCGGAGATCTTGCTGTAGGGGATGCTGGTGATCGCGACGCGCTTGCCGACGAACGACTTGTCCTGCACGATGACCCGCCGATCGGTCAGCCCGAGGAACCCCGTCCCGGCGCCGATGGCGTCGTACACCGCGATGATCTGCTCGCCCGGCATCAGCCCGCTCTCTATCTGCTTGAGCTGTTCTTTCCTGTCATAGGGGATGTCAGCCATGTCTGGGCAACGAACAGGGCAAGCGGCAGCGTTCCGCAAGCGCCGATTGGGTCTTGTAGCCGATGGGGTTCTGGATCACCCTGAACGCACAGGAGGCCTGACATGTCGCATCCACTCGGAGTAAGCCGCCCAGATCTCAACGTCACAGACCTTCCGACGCCGGAAGAGGTGTTCAAGGTCTCCAGGATCGGCCCGAAAGAGCTGGTCAAGTACGCGATCGGGCCCAGCCTGATCGCCCTCGGCATCTCGATAGGAAGCGGCGAGTGGTTGCTTGGGCCGCTGAACGTGGGGCAGTACGGCTTCGTCGGCGTCGGCTGGGTGATTCTGGTCTCCGCCCTCCTCCAGACGTTCTACAACGTCGAGTGCTCCCGCTACGTCCTCGCCACCGGGGAGACCCCGGTGGTCGGCTGGGGCCGGGTGCCGCCGGGCTGGAAGCTGTGGGTCCCGCTGTCCGTACTCGTGGTGATCTTCGCCTTCATCGCGGGAGGGTGGGCCGCCTCGGCAGGCCAGGGCGTCTACGCGCTCGTCCACGGCGTGGTCGCGCCCGCGGACGCCGAGGAGCCGCGGTTATGGGCCATCGCGCTGCTGGTGCTGGTCTTCCTGATCACCGCGTTCGCCAAGCGGATCAGCCGGGCGCTGGAGCTGGCCAACTGGGTGATGGTCGGCACCATCCTCGTCGCCCTGCTCGCCGTCGACCTGCTCATCGTGCCATGGAGCCAGTGGTGGGAGGGCATCCGTGGCTTCGTCACCCCGGCCGCGCCGCCCGCGGGCATCACCGCGACCCAGCTCGGCGGCCTGGCCGGCTTCACCGCCCTGGCCTCCGGCCTGAACTGGTACGTGATGGGCCACTACCGCGACAAGGGCTACGGCATGGGCTATCGCGCGGGGTTCCTGTCGGGGATGCGCGGCGAGCGGCGCGAGATCCTGGCCAGCGGCGTCACCTTCCCCGACGACGACCTCAACCGGGGGCTGTGGCGCAGGTGGTACCGGCTGCTGCTCACCGACATGTGGGGCGTCTTCTTCGTCGGCGCCATCCTCGGCATGCTGCTGCCGACACTGCTCATGTCGCAGGCGGTCACCTTGTCGGGCCAGAAGCCGACGCGGGCGGACGTGCCGACGTTCGTGGCGGGGGTGCTCGGCGACGAGTACGGCCGGGCGCTGTTCTACGTGGCGCTGGTGCTGGGAGTGCTGATCCTGTTCTCCACCCAGCTGGGCATCTTCGAGGCCATGGTCCGGGTGACCACGGACGCGGCGCACGCCACCAGCCCCCGGCTGCGCGGGCTGATCGAGGGCGACCCGCGCCGCTTCTACTACCCGTTCATGATCGTGCTGTTAGTGATCATCTCGGTCATCATCCACTTCTCGCTGCCGGTCGGGCTGGTGGAGTGGTCGGCCAACATGTCGAACCTGGGCGCGCTCATCTACCCGTTCCTGCTGATGTACCTGAACAGCAGGCTGCCCCGCCCCGCCCGCCCCCGGCCGTGGCACTACGTGATCCTGATCCTGAACTTCCTGTTCTTCGGCTTCTTCTTCGTCAACTTCATCGCCGACTTCATCGGCGATCCGCTCGTCACGTTCTAGGGCGGCTACCCCTGCAGGCAGTCGAGGATCCTTGGCTCGTGGTGGATCGGGAAGTTCGTGGAGTTGGCGATGAAGCAGAGCTTGTTGGCCTCGGCGTGCAGTTCCAGGGCCTTGGCGTGCAGGCTCGGTGTGGTGATCATGACCGTGGGGCGCAGGGTGACCTCGGAGAAGCGGCCGCCGCCGGTGCCGGCGTCCACGACCATGGTGCCCTCCGGCTCGTCGACGTAGGAGGTCACGACGATGCCGTTGACCGAGCACAGGTGGAGATACCACAGCATGTGGCACTGCGACAGCGACGCCACCAGCAGTTCCTCCGGGTTCCAGCGGGCCGGGTCGCCACGGAAGCCGGGGTCGGCCGAGCCGGGCAGGGCGGGTTTGCCCTCGGCCGCCACCTCGTGGTCGCGGTTGTAGGACCGGTAGCCGGAGGTGCCCTCGCCGAGGTTGCCGGTCCAGGTGACGGTGACGCGGTAGTGGTGTTCGCTGCTCATGGGTACATCATCTGTCACTCACGTCCCAGGCGGACCGTCCGCCCCGCCGTATCCGAAGGGCGCGACGGCGGTGCGCCGCGTCCGGACGGATATGGCGGACCGTCCGCCCCGCCGTACGACAGTCCGGCCGGGGCGGGCTCAGCGGTCAGCCGGTGATGGGGTCGAGGACGACGATCGGGATCTTCCGGTCGGTCTTCTGCTGGTAGTTGTCGTAGTCGGGCCAGGTGGCGGCCATCAGCCGCCACAGCTCGGGCCGCTCCTCGTCCGTGGCCGTGCGGGCGCGGGCCTTGAACTTCTCGGCCTTCACCTGCACCCCGACCTCGGGATTGGCCTGCAGGTTCTTGTACCACTCGGGATGGTCCGGATCGCCGCCCTTGGAGGCGACGATGACGCAGACGCCTCCGTGCTTCTGGTAAATGAGCGGCGTCGTGTACGACTTGCCGGACTTACGGCCCGTGGTGGTGAGAAGGAGGGTCGTGGTGTTGTTCCAGTCGTGTCCCTCGGCGCCGTCGGTCTCCTGATAGCGCTGGACATGTTCCTTGCCATAGAGCATGCCTGCCGTCTACCCCATATCGCCGTAACCGCACCGTTACCGGACGGGGTCTGTACGAGATGTTGACACGCCTGACAGACTGCCTTTCTGTAAGCGCTTACACAGCTGCGGGTGGAAGCGCTTACACAAAAAGGAGCAGCCTGGATGGACGTGACGATCTACGAGGTGGCGCGGCTCGCCGGCGTGTCGATCGCGACCGTGTCGCGCGCGCTGCGGGGCACCGGGCCGGTCGCGCCCAAGACGCGCGAGAAGGTGCTGAAGGCGGTCGAGGAGCTCCGCTTCACGCCCAGCCGCCTCGGCGTCAGCCTGGCCGAGGGCCGCCACGCCGCCAACGGCATCGTCTTCCCCAACCTCGCGGGCCCGTACTACACCGAGGTGCTGCTCGGCTACGAGGAGGTGGCCTCCGAGCTGGGCCGGTCGGTGGTGATCCTGTCCACCAAGGGCCGCAGTCGCGTGCACGACCTGGTCAAGGATCTCGCGGGGCGGGTGGACGGACTGATGGTGTTCGGCCACACGGTTCCGGATGACCTGGTCGCCGAGCTGGTCCGGATGCGGATGCCGCTCGTGTTCGTCTCCCGTGAGCCGCTGGCCGGGGCCGACACGCTGCGCAGCGAGAACACCGCCTCGGCCCGCGCGCTGGCCGAGCACCTGCTGGGACACGGCTACCAGCGGTTCGCCTTCCTCGGCGCGCCGATCGCGACGGGTGATGACGTGGACGAACGCTGGCAGGGGGTCAGGTCCGTCCTCGGCACCGCGATCGAGGCGGTGCCGACGGACCACTACACCGTCGAATGCGGCTACCAGGCCGCCCTGACCCTGCTGCGCGCTCCGGCGCGGCCCGAGGCGATCGTCTGCTCCGACGACGAGGTGGCGCTGGGCGCCCTGCTCGCCGCCGAGGAGCTCGGGCTGGCCGTACCCGATGAGCTGGCCGTGACCGGGTGGGACGACATCATGGCCGCCCGCCACGCCCGCCCGGCGCTGACCACCATCCGCCAGCCGATGCGCGAGCTGGGCGCGCGCGCCGCGCGGGCGCTCGACGAGCTGATCACCGGCGCCCGCGACACCCCGAATCACCTCGTCCTGACCACCGAGCTGGTGCTGCGCGCCAGTTGCGGTCACCACCCCCAGGAGGAACCCAAGTGAACCCCTCGACCCGGCGCTCCGCCGCCGGTCTGCTCACTCTCGCGATACTGATCACCGGCTGCGGGCGCGGTGCCGACAAGGCGCCCGAGAAGGCGCAGGACGTCAAGACCGGCGCGGCCGCCGGCGAGATCACAGTCTGGGGGATCGGCGAGGAGGGCAAGGCGCTCGGCGCGTTCGCCAAGGACTTCGAGAGCGCCAACCCGGGCGTCAAGGTGAACGTGACGCCGATGGGCTGGGACGTCGCCCACGACAAGATCACCTCGGCCATCGCGGGCAGCGCCACCCCCGACATCAGCATGATCGGCTCCACCTGGGCGGGAGAGCTGTCCAAGACCGGCGTGCTGGACCCCACGCCCGGCAACCTCATCGACAAAGCCGCGTTCTTCCCCGGCGCCTGGCAGACCGTGGACGTGAACGGCACCGCGTACGGAGTCCCCTGGTACGTCGAGACCCGCGTCCTGTACTACCGCACGGACCAGGCCGAGAAGGCGGGCGTCAAGCCGCCGGCCACCTGGGCCGAGCTCAACACGTTCGCCAAGGCGCTGAAGGAGAAGGGCGGCGCCAAGAAGGGCTTCCAGCAGGGCTACACCGAGGGCTCCTGGCAGGAGCTGGTGCCGCTGATCTGGCAGGCCGGCGGCGAGATCGTCAAGGACGGCAAGTACACCTTCGACACCCCCGAGGCGGTGACCGCGCTCAAGCAGTACGCCTCGCTCTTCCAGGAGAAGCTGGCCCCGAACGACACGCCCAAGGGCGCCTTCCCGCAGAACTTCATCAAGGGCGAGGTCGGCGGCTTCTTCTCCGGCCCCTGGATGGTCGGCGTGCTGAACAACGATGGCGGCGCGGACTTCAAGGACAAGTTCGACGTCGCGCCCTATCCGAAGGGTCCGGTCTCGGCGACCAGCTTCGTCGGCGGCTCCGATCTGGTGGTCTTCAAGCAGGCCAAGAACCGCGACGCCTCCTGGAAGTTCATCCAGTGGCTCACCGACCCCAAGGTGCAGGCCAAGTGGTACACCACGGTGAAGGCGCTGCCCAGCGTCCAGTCAGCCTGGCAGGAGCCGGAGCTGGCCTCGGACAAGCAGCTCGCGGTCTTCGGCGAGCAGCTCAAGGACGCCAAGACGCCGCCGCCGTATCCGACCTGGGAGCAGGTGGCGAAGGTGTTCGAGACCGAGCTGGAGAAGCTGGCGCTCGGTAAGCAGACGCCGGAGCAGACGGCCAAGGCCATCCAGGCGCAGGCCGACACGATCGGCACCGGCCTGTAGTGATGACGCTGCTTCGCAGGGGCGGGCTCGGCTGGGTGTTCGTGCTGCCGTTCGTGCTCATGTTCGTGGTGTTCTACCTCGGGCCGCTGCTGGCCGGGCTGGGCATGAGCTTCACCGACATGCGCAGTACGGACGTCACCGACCCGCTGGCCGTCGACCCGGTCGGCGTCGAGAACTACATCAGGCTGGCCGGCGACGAGGCGATGCGCAAGGCGGCGCTGAACACCGCGATCTTCGTCATCACCGGGCTGCCGCTGACCATCGGGCTCGGCCTGGCCGCCGCCGTGGCGCTGAACTCCGGCATCGCCCGGCTGCCCGCCGCGTTCTTCCGGCTCGGCTACTACCTGCCGCACATCACCAGCATCATCGGCGTCGCGGTGGCGTGGAAGTTCCTGCTGGAGCCGGAGGCGGGACTGGTCAACCGGCTCTTGGGGCTGGTCGGCCTCCAGGGGGCCGCCTGGCTGCAGGATCAGGCCACCGCGCTGCCGTCGATCATCGTGATGACGGCCTGGCGGAGCTTCGGGTTCGACATGGTGGTCTTCCTCGCGGCGCTGCAGGGGATCCCCCGGGAGCTGTACGAGGCGGCGGAGGTGGACGGGGCCGGGCGGTGGAAGCGGTTCAGGTCGGTCACGCTGCCGCAGCTGCGGCCGGTGATCCTGTTCTGCACCGTCTACAGCTCGACCGGGTTCCTGCAGTTCCTGGAGGAGCCGCTGATCATGACCGGCGGCGGGCCGCTGAACTCCACGCTGTCGGCCTCGCTGGCCATCTTCAAGCAGTTCGGCGTGGGCAACTACGGCTACGCGGGGGCCGCCGCGACCGTGCTGTTCACGGTGATCATCGCGCTGGCCGTACTCCAGCTGAGGATCGGGAGGGCGCGGTGAAGCGGACCCGCAGGCAGAACCTGATCACCTACCTCGGCCTGAGCGTCGGGCTGCTGCTGGTCGTCGGGCCGTTCTTGTGGGCGGGGCTCAGCTCGCTCAAGCCGGAGCCGGAGATCCGGCGCGACCCGCCGACGTTCTGGCCCGAGACGTTCACGCTGGACAACTACTCCGAACTCCTGCAGCGGGTGCACATCGGGCAGGCGTTCGCGAACAGCGTGTTCGTCGCGCTGGTCATCGTCGCCGGCAACCTGCTCTTCTCCTCGATGGTCGGCTACGGGTTCGCCAAGATGCGCTTCCGTGGCAGGGACGCCGTCTTCGGGCTGGTGCTGGTGCAGATGGCGGTGCCGGCGATCGTGCTGATGATCCCGCAGTTCGTGCTGATCGCCAGGCTCGGCATGGTCAACACCTTCCTCGGCATCATCCTGCCGGGGCTGATCACGCCGCTGGGCGTGTTCATGATGCGGCAGTTCATCGCGGAGCTGCCCGACGAGCTCATCCACGCGGCGCGGGTGGACGGGGCGGGGGAGTTCCGGATCTTCTTCAGGATCGTGCTGCCGCTCTGCAAGCCCGCGATGGCCACGCTGGGCCTGATCACCTTTCTCGGATCATGGAACAACTTCCTCTGGCCGGCCGTGGTGGCGCAGTCGGAGGACGTCTACACGCTGCCCGTGGCCCTGAACATCCTCAACAGCCACGAGGGCAGCCACTACAACCTGCTCATCGCCGGGGCGATGATCGTGGTCGCGCCGATCCTCGTCCTGTTCGTCTTCCTGCAGCGCTTCTTCATCCAGGGCATCGCTACATCTGGGCTCAAGTAGAGGAGCACCCCCCATGCGCAAGACCGCCGTGATCGCCGGCCTGCTGGTGCTGGCCGCCGCCGCTGTGCCCAGCCCGGCCAGCGCTTCATCCGGAAATAGCACGTTATTTCAGTACGCAAAGGACACGTGGCGGTCGATGGCCGCCATGGTCGACCCCGGCACCGGCATCCCGTCCGACAAGGTCACCGGCGACCTGAAGACCAGGGCCAAGGTCACCTCGCCCACCAACATCGGCACCTATCTGTGGAGCACGCTCGTCGCCCGCGACCTGCGCGTCATCGCCTCCGGCGAGGCCACGGCCCGCGTCGGCAAGGTGCTCGACGCGCTGGAGCGGATGGACCGCGACACCCCGACCGGCCAGTACTACAACTGGTACGACCCGGCGACCCTCCAGCTCGTCCACACCTGGCCCGACAACGGCGACCCCGTGTCGCTGTTCGCCTCCAGCGTCGACAACGGCTGGCTGGCCACGGCCCTGATGATGGTCCGCAACGCCGTGCCCCGCTACTCCGCGCGGGCCTCGAAGCTGGTCACGTCCATGAACTTCAGGTCGTACTACGACCCGGCCGCCCGCCCCGACGCGGGCACCGGACTGCTGCGCGGCGGCTTCTGGCCGCAGAAGCCGGAGGGCTGCTCGGTCGAGAGCGACTACGCCGGCACCGGCACCACGGTCTGGTCCACCTGCCACCACTACGGCGCGCCCGCCGAGACCCGCATCGGCCAGTACGTGGGCATCGCGCTCGGCCAGATCCCGCCCCAGAGCTACTTCGGCCCCTACCGGACCTTCCCCGACAACGGCTGCGACTTCGGCTGGCAGGATCAGAAGCCGGTCGGGGCGTGGAAGACGTACCTGGGCGTCAACGTCTGGGAGGGCACGTACGGCTATCGCGGCATGCGGTTCGTCCCGAACTGGGGCGGTTCGATGTTCGAGGCGCTGATGCCGGACCTGGTCGTTCCCGAGGCGAAGTGGGCGCCAAAGAGCTGGGGCCGCAACCACCCGGTGTTCGTCAAGGCGCAGATCGAGCACGGCCTGAACGAGGCGAAGTACGGCTACTGGGGCTTCTCGCCGTCCAACGACCCGCGCGGCGGCTACCGCGAGTACGGCGTGGACCCGCTCGGCATGGACACCCCGGGCTACACCTCCGACGAGGAGCGCACCAGCACCGATCCCGGGTACGAGGGCTGCCGCCCGGCCCAGCCGGAACCCGCCGCCTACGGCGAGGGAGTCGTCACCCCGCACGCCAGTTTCCTGGCTCTACCGTACGCGCGGGCCCAGGCGATGGATAACCTGGCCAAGATCCGCAAGAACTTCGACGCCTACGGGCCCGGCGGTTTCTACGACTCCGTCGCGGTCCGCTCGGGCGCCGTGTCGAAGTGGTACCTCGCGCTCGATCAGGGCATGGTCATGGCCGCTCTGGGCAACGTGCTCACCGGCGGCGACCTGCACCGTTACTTCGGTGGCGCGGGCGTCGAGGCGAAACTCCGGCCGGTGATGGAAATCGAGGAGTGGGCCGTTCAGGGGGTCCCTCCCACCAACTGAACCCTCCAACAGATCGGGGAATCCCAGATGAGTACGGCTGATGCCGCGCGCCGTGACTGGCGAGAACGCATCCACCAGGCGTCGGGGCAGGCGGTTCCGGCCGCCGAGCTGAGCCTTCAGGCGCCGGCCGGGCTGCGCGCCGTCCCCGGCGTCGGCCACGTGACGCTGACGTGGGAGCCCGTGCCGCAGGCGATCGGCTACCTGGTGCACAGGGACGGCGTCGCGGTGTCGCAGCCCGACGTGGACGTGGCCGCCGTGCCCGCCTGCCGCTATGTCGACACGGGACACGGCGCGGCGTCGTACACGGTCGCGGCGATCGCCTCCATGGAGACCGTCGGGCCCGTCTCGGAGGCGGTCCCGGCGGCTCCGCTGGCGGGCGGACCGGCGGCGGTCAGCGTGCGGGTCGACGCCGCCGCCGTGGCCCGCGACCTGCCCCGGCCGTGGCGGTACATGATCGGCTCCGAGCACCTGTCGTACCTGCTGAGCAAGGACGAGACGGGCGGCCGGCCCATCGGCGAGGAGCTCACCGAGGCGCTGCGCGTCGTACGCGAGGAGTTCGGGGTCGAGACGGTCCGCGCCCACGCCATCTTCGGCGACGACCTCGGGGTCTACAAGGAGGTCGACGGCCAGGCGGTCTACGACTTCGGCAAGGTCGACGAGGTCTACGACACGATCATGGCGCTCGGCCTGCGGCCGATCGTCGAGCTCGGCTACATGCCGCGCGACCTGGCCGCCGACCCGTCCAAGACGGTGTTCGGCTACGAGGCGATCGTGTCCCCGCCGAAGGACTTCGAGGCGTGGAGCGACCTGGTCAGAGCATTAGTCGAGCACCTGGTCGACAGGTACGGGATCCAGGAGCTCATCGAGAACTGGGCCTTCGAGGTGTGGAACGAGGCCAACCTCGCCGTCTTCTGGACGGGCACGCCCGAGGAGTACTTCCTGCTCTACGACGTCAGCGCCGCCGCTGTGAAGAACGTGCACCCGTCGCTGCGGGTCGGCGGGCCCGCCTCGGCGGCCAACGGCTGGGTGGAGGAGCTGCTGGCGCACGTCGCCGAATCGGGTGCGGAGCTCGACTTCATCTCCACCCACACCTACGGCAACGCCCCGCTCGACTGGCGCCCGGCCCTGGCCAGGTACGGCATGCCGGACACCCCCATCTGGTGGACCGAGTGGGGCCCCACCCCGACCCACTTCCACGGCATCGGGGACGGGCCGTTCGGGGCCACGTTCCTGCTGCACGGCATGAAGTCGGCGGCGGGCCGGCTGGCCGCCGTGTCGCACTGGGTGGCCTCGGACCACTTCGAGGAGCTGGGGCGGCCGCCACGGCTCTTCCACGGCGGCTTCGGCCTGCTGACGGTCGGCAACCTGCGCAAGCCCCGCTTCCACGCGCTCACGCTGGCCACCCGCCTGGGCGATGAGGAATTGGCGACCGTGGTCGAAGGTGACGCCGGCGGGGTCGAGGTCTGGGCGGCGCGGCACGCGGACGGGCGCGTCGGGGTGCTGGCCTGGAACGGCACGCTCAACCAGGCGCAGGCCGACGGGTCCCCGGAGCTGTCGCGCGCGATCTCCTTGACGGTCGCGGGTCTCGACGGGGACTACACGCTCACCCACCACCGCATCGACGAGTGGCACTCCAACATCGGGGCGGTCTGGCGGGCGATGGGCGATGGCGACTGGCCCCAGGAGCACCAGTGGGACAAGCTGCGCTCGGACAACACCCTGGACGAGCTGACCCCGGCGGCCGTGGTCACGGCGGAGGGCGGTGCGGTGACGGTGGACTTCAACCTGCCGATGCCGGGCGTGTCGTTCGTCGAACTGACCCCGCGCTGACGCTCCAGAGCCCCTACCTCTGATGCCGTCGGAGGGGGTCAGAGGTAGGGGCGGGTGACCGTGACCAGGTCGGCGGCGGCGTCGCGGGTGCCGACGTAGACGGCAGTCTCGGGGGTGCGCTCCCGCACGTCGCGGTCGCGGATCGCGAACACGGCGGGCGCCGCCCCCACGTCGCCGTAGCGGGAGGTGACGGCGGCGTCGATCGCCCGGCGCGCGTCGGCCACCACGTCGCGCGAGGTGTGCCCGGTCCCGGAGGCGGCCAGGTAGCCGAGCAGCGCCGCGAACCGGGGCTCACCCTCGGCCGCGGGCCGCTGCCGGGGCAGCACCGGCCGGTCGAGCCAGAACACCTTGCCCGCCAGGAACGCGGCGTAGCTCACGTCGTCATGGTCCAGCGTCCGTGCCGTCTCTGCCAGCAACTCCCCGAACTCGGCCAGGTCCGCCTGCGGCGGCAGGTCCGTGGTGACGAACAGGGGCACGATCAGCGAGTCCAGCATGTGGGTATCCCTCCGTGAGGAGCCTCATCGTAGGGTGCGCCACCGACAATCCCGCGTGACACCACCGCCGTGTCACCAGAAGTAGACAGCGCGCCGGAACGCCACGCCGGAAGACCGCGCCGGAACGCGGCGCCGCGAGCTACTTGCCCAGGTTCGCGGCCAGCAGGTCGAGCAGCGGCTGCCGCCGTACGCACCGCTCCAGTGCGAAGGAGTCGGCCAGTTCCACCACGTCGTCGTCGGACAACCCCCTGAACAACTCGGCGTACTCGGGCAGCATCGCCTGCGCGATGAGGATGTGCCTGATCAGGTCGTCGGCCTGGTATCGCGCCCCCCACGGATAGGGAGCCCAGCCGGGCGCCTCGGTGTCGAGCAGCGTGTGCAGCGGCGCCAGGACGTCGGCCGACTCCTCCATGGTGGAGCCCCACCGGTCCGCGCCGAGCCGCCGCTTCTTGCCGATGAACGCCCCGAACCTGTCGAGGTACGGCCCCGCCGTGTGGACCAGCCCCTGCAACCCCACATCCTTGTACGTCCACAGCGACCAGCCGGCCCCGTGCTCGTCGTAGATGTCGAGCTGGTCGCGCAGGATCCGGTAGCGCTGCTCGTCGATCTCGGGGCGACCGGTGTAGACGGGCCCGAACTCACCCACCCACAGCGGCGTCCCCGTCTCGCGCTGGAACCGGCACCGCTTCTGGAAGGTCCGCTCCAGCTCTTTCCGGTCGCACCACTCGCCGCGGGTGTAGCCGGGGTACGGCCCGCCGTGCGCGAACCCGGCCAGGGCGTAGTCGTGGCAGACGAAGACCGTGTTCCCGTACACCTCCCGGAAGATCGAGAAGTCCGTGGCGTAGGTGTTGCCGTCGAGGAACAGCACGTGCCGCGGATCGGCGGCGCGCATCGCCTTGACCAGCCGGTCGTAGAACGGCCCGATCACCTTGCCGCTCGGATCGCCGGGCTCGTTGACCGGGTTGTACCCGGCCACCCACGGGTGCTCGCGGTAGCGGTCGGCGATGGCCTCCCAGAGGTGGATGGCCCGGTCCTGGAAGTGGCGATGGTTCCAGAACGCGGCGACATGGGTGGGATTGTCGGAGTGCCAGTGCTGGTTCTGCGCGCCGGGCAGGGCGTGCAGGCCGATGACGCTGTACACGCCGTACGAGCCGAGCAGGTCGACCACCCGGTCCAGGTGGCGGAAGCCGTGCTCGATGACCTCGAAGGGCCGCTGGTCGGATTCGAGGCGGCGGTAGTTGACCGGGATGCGCACGCAGTTCACCCCCAGCCCGGCCAGCAGCGCCGCGTCCTGTTCGGTGAAGAACGAGGTCAGCAGCCGCTCGAAGAACAGCTCCGTCCGATCCTCGCCCAGCACCCCCTGTACGGCCTCGCGCATCGCCGTCTCGTTGGCGGGGTAGCCGGTGATGAAGTTCTCCATGCTCAGCCAGCCCCCGAGTCCCACTCCGCGTAGCCGTACCGGAGTGGAGTCGGCGGTGACGAGCCGGCTTCCGGACACCTGCAGCATGTTCACCCTTTCGTGGCACCAGCGGTGAGGCCACCGATCAGGTGGCGTTCGGCGATGGCGTAGAACCCGAGTGCGGGCACCATGGCCAGGACGAGGTAGGCGAGGATCCGGGCGGTGTCGGAGCTGTACTGGCCCTGGAACTGCTGGATGCCCAGCGGCAGCGTCCATCCGGACTCGTCGCTGAAGACGACCAGCGGCAGCATGAAGTTGTTCCAGCTCCCGACGATCGCCAGGACGGAGACGGTGGCCAGCGCGGGCCGGGCCATCGGCAGCAGGATGCGCCAGAAGAAGCCGAAGGCCGAGCAGCCGTCGATGGTGGCCGCCTCCTCGATCTCGCCGGGGATGCTCCTGAAGAAGCCGCGCAGGATGAGGATCGTCAGCGGCAGCCCGAAGGCGGCCTGCGTCAGGATCACGCCGAGTGGGCTGTCGAGCAGGCCGAACGTACGCAGCAGCACGAAGATCGGCAGGATGGCCACCGCGAACGGGAACATCAGCCCCATCGTGAACAGCGTGAACAGCACCTCCCTGCCGCGGAAGGCGAACCTGGCGAAGACGAAGGCGGCCAGCGCCGACAGCGCGACGACGAGCACGGTCGAGGCCAGCGCGATGAACGTGCTGTTCCACAGCTGCCGCCAGAACGAGCCCTGGGTGAGCACGTCGGTGTAGTTCGCCGGGACCCACGGGTCGGGCAGGCCGAACGGGTTGACGGACAGCTGGGCGGTGCTCTTGAAGCCGCCGAGCAGCGCGTAGACGACCGGGATGAGAATGAACGCGCCGACGATCCACGCGATCACGTGCAGGGGCAGCGTCTGCCGTCTCATCGGCGGTCTCCCATCCTGGTTGTGGCGCCCTCGAGATCGCGGCGCATCACGAAGCGCTGGTAGGCGAGGGCGAAGACGAGGCTGAGGGCGAACATCACCACGCTGATCGCGCTGGCGTAGCCGACCTGGGACCGCTTGAACCCGAACTCCAGCATCGTGACGGCCATCGTCTCCGAGGAGTGCGAGGGCCCGCCCTGGGTGAGGATCCAGACCAGGTCGAACAGCTGGATCGTGTAGATGACCGACAGGAACACGCTGATCCTGATCGTCGGCCCCAGCAACGGCAGCGTGACGTGCCAGAACACCCGCCACGGCGTGCCGCCGTCGATCTGGGCGGCCTCGATCAGCTCGTCGGGGATGTTCTGCCGCCCGGCCAGGTAGATCATCATGTGGAAGCCGAAGTACTTCCACGTCATGACCAGGAAGAGCGACAGCATCACCGTGTCAGGGTCGGCGAGCCAGTCGGAGTTCAGTCCGACCAGGCCCAGGATCCGGTTGGCCACCCCCGCGTCCGGCGACAGGATCAGTGAGAACAGCACGCCGGTGATCACTTCGGAGAGCACGTACGGCGCGAAGAACACCAGCCTGTACAGCGTCCGCCCGCGGATGCGCTGGTTGAGCAGCATGGCGATGCCGAGCGCGATGGGCAGCTGCACCACGACGGTCAGGACGACGAGGACCACCAGGTGCCAGACGTCGTCCCGGAAGACGTCCGTGCCGAACAGCCGGGTGAAGTTGTCCAGCCCGATGAAGTTGGTCGGCAGCCCGCCGAAGCCGTTCCATTTGAAGGCGCTGGCGTAGAAGGCGATGAGGATCGGCGCCACGACGAGCAGCAGGAACAGCACCAGCGCGGGCAGGACGAACAGCGCGATCGTCAGCCAGCCGCGCCGCCGCCCCCGGGAGGGAGAGGCGGGGGCCGGGAGCGCGGTCGCCTCCGGTCCCCGGGTCAGCGTCGTCATTCGCTCTTGGCCACTTCCGTGATGGCCTCGACGACCTGCTGGGGCGTCTTGGTGCCGCCGATGAGCTGCGCCACGCTGTCGTTGACCTCCTGGCCGACCGCGGGCGGGTACGCCTGGTCGAGGAAGAGCTGGAAGCCGGTGGCGGAGGCCAGCGACTGGGCCACCACCTTCAGGTTGGCGTCCTTGACCGCGCTCTCCTCGCCCTTCAGCACGGGAAGCACCCCGCCGGCCTCGACGGCCTTGGCGTGATTGCCCTTCTCGGTCATGAACTTCACGAACTCCACCGCCTCCGGAGGCGCGTCGGCGCCCACCGCGATGCCCCCGCCGCCGCCGAACGCCTCGGTGATCGCGCCCTTGCCGCCCTCGACCGTGGGGAAGGGGAAGAAGCCCAGGTTGTCGCGGAGTCCCTTGCCCGACGACGCCTGGACGCTCGGCGCCCACTGGCCCATCAGCTCCATCGCGGCCTTGCCGTTGGACATGGTCGCGGCCTGGCCGTCAGGGGTGCCGTAGCCGGCTCCGAGGAAGCCCTTCTGGAACGGTTGCAGGTCGACCAGCGCCTTGAGCTGCTGGCCGGCGGCGACGAAGTCGGGCTTAGTGAAGTCGTGGTCCACCCCGGCCTGCTGCAGGGCGGGCAGCCCGCCGATGCGCATGGCCAGGTAGGCCCAGTAGTAGTGGCCGGGCCACTTCTCCTTGCCGGCCAGCGCGATCGGGGTGGTTCCCGACGCCTTCAGCTTTTTGACGGCCTCCAGGAACTCCGTCCACGTGGCGGGCGGCGCGGTGATGCCCGCCTTGGCGAAGAGCTGCTTGTTGTACCAGAAGCCGACCATCCCGATGTCGGTCGGCAGCGCGTACGTCTTGCCGTCGAACTGGTAGGCCGCCAGCGACGCCTTGGTGAAGCCGTCCACGACGGGAGTGACGTCGCTGGTGATGTCCTTGACCAGGCCCGCGTCGATCTGTTGCTTCAGGACGCCGCCGCCCCACGTGGCGAACAGGTCGGGCGCCTTGCCCGACTGCGTGAGCGTGGTGATCTTGGCCTTATAGGCGTCGTTCTCCAGGACGGTGAGTTTCATGGTGACGTTGGGATGCGCGGCCTCGAACTCCTTGGCCCTGGTCGCCCAGAGCGTCTTCAACGGCTCGGAGGTCGACAAGTGCCACCACTCGAGCGTCACCTTCGCGGCCGAGGCCGGCTTGCCACTCTGCGCGGGCTCCGCGGTCCCGCCACCGCCGCAGCCGGCGAGGAGTAAGGCCGTGGCGACCAGTACGAGACTGCGCCTCATAGGGGTTCCCTTCTCCGCTGCTGAAAGTTTCGTAAAACCCCCGATAATTTCGTTGCCCGGAGCATAAGTAACCTGTCTGTAATGCGTCAATAGCCATCGTGGAGGTGATCCCGACTCTGGGCCGAAAGTTTCGGTTAGACTCCGGCTCATGCCAGCGAAGAGGCGGGTGACGATCGCCCTGATAGCCGAGGAGGCCGGGGTCTCGATCCCCACGGTGTCCAAGGTCATCAACGGCCGTCCCGAAGTGGCCCCGGAGACTCGCCACCGTGTCGAACGGCTGCTGCACGAGCACGGCTACCAGCGGCGCACCAGCCAGGACGACACGCCCTCGGGCCTGGTGGACCTGGTGTTCGCCGAGATCGAGTCGCCGTGGGCGATGGAGATCGTCCGCGGCGCCGAGTCCGCGGCCCGCGACGCGGGAGCGAGTGTCGTCATGTCGGTCCTGCACACCCACGCGGGACCCGGCAGAGACTGGCTGGACCGGCTGGCCTCGCGGCGGACGGACGGCGTGGTCGTCGTGGCCTCCAAGCTCTCGACCGGGGTCCAGGCGCAGCTGAGCGCCCGTTCACTGCCGTTCGTGGTGGTCGATCCGGAGGGCGAGCCGGCGCCGGGAGTGGTCTCGGTGGGCGCCACCAACTGGCACGGCGGCCTGGCGGCCACCCGCCACCTGCTGGAGCTGGGCCACCGCAGGGTCGGCATGATCAGCGGGCCGGGCGACATGCTCTGCAGCCAGGCGCGCATCGACGGCTACCGGGCGGCGCTGGAGACCGCGGGCGTCGAGGTGGACCCCACACTGATCCGCCGAGGGACTTTCTTGGTCGACTCCGGCCACGACCAGGGCCATGCCCTGCTCTCCCTGCCCGACCCGCCGACGGCGATCTTCGCGGGCAGCGACCTCATGGCCTTCGGCGTCTTCGAGGCGGCCCGCCAGCGCGGCCTGCGCGTACCCGAAGATCTGAGCGTCGTCGGCTTCGACGACCTGCCCCTGTCGAAGTCGGCCTGGCCCCCGCTCACCACGGTCCGCCAGCCGCTGCAGGAGATGGCCGCCCTGGCGACGCGCACGGTCCTGGCGATGAAGCGCGGGGAGGCGCCGGAGAGCCGGCGGGTGGAACTGGCCACGGACCTCATCGTCCGCGAGAGCACGGCGGCACTGGTCAAGCCCGAGGCTTGAAGCCCAGGCCGCCGCGGTTGGTCCGTGGCGGCCTGGACAGCGTTGTCAGGTCGCGAGCTGGCTTCCGTAAGCCCGCGCGACGAGCTCGGCGACCGCGCTGTGCGCGCCGAGCGGCTCGGAGTGGCCCGCGCGGACCGTCGTGGCGGCCTGCTCGACCACCTCCGCCGACGCCTCGTGGCCGATCAGGCAGGGGGCGATGGCCAGGCGGGTGGCGCCGGCGGCTCGCAGCCGTTCGGCCGCCACCGGCACGCCCGGATCACTGTCGAGAGAGGCGGCGACCACGGGGAGCGTGAGCCGCGAGGCGAGCAGCACCGCAGTCGCCTGGACGGCGTGCACGGCCCGCTCGCCACCCACCGTGCCGAGGATGATGGCGTCGACGGGGCTGGAGACGTTCAGCAGCCGGACCCGGTCGGCCCTGGCCAGGCCGCGCTCGGCCAGCCTGATGTGCAGCGCCTCGGCCAGCAGCGGGTGCGGGCCGAGTGCCTCCGTCACGACCGCGTTCGACCCGGCCGCCGCGACGGCCTTGCCGATCTCGGCCAGGATGATCGGATCGTCCCACGTCAGCAGTGGCACCACGATCGACTCGCGCCCCGAGGGGAGCGAATCGGCAAGATCGGTAACGCTGGTGAGGCGTACCTCGATCTGAGGGTTGTCGACGCGTACCACGGCCGCGATCTCCGCTGCCACGCCCGAGGTGCTGCCCGGCACCGCGAGGACGAGGACAGGGGCGTCCGGCGGCAGGGACGTGGGCACGGGACGGCGGTGTCGACCGCCGCCCGGCCGGGGGGAACGTTCACGTACAGGCAGGCTCACAGGCGCGCAGTTTATGCCTATAAAGGGACCTGTGTTCTGCGAAATGGCCGCGATTCAATCACAACGCTGGCCGTGTGACCGAGATCACATCGTGATAGCCGCAAATCTTGACTTATCTGGATAAAGCGGCAGGCTCAACAGCAACTAGAAACGCGTTCTAGAGCGACAGGCGCGCACCGTCCCCCTAAGGACTGGTATCAACTACCACCGGTTGAAGCTGGTGGTTTGCTCTCACGGTCCCGTCTGGGTGAGGGGAGGTCGGTAGCGTGTGGCTGGTTGATGACAGCCCAGCCCGCGACGCCGCGTGTGGCGATGTTGCGGGCCGCGATGTGGTCGGCGTGCCCAGCGAGGCCACACCTTTTGCAGACGAACCGGCCCCGCGCCGGACGATTCGCCCTGGACACGCACCCGCAGTCCGGACACGCCTGCGAGGTGTAGGCGGGGTTGACCAGCAGAAACGCGACTCCGGCGCGGGCGGCTTTGTAGCGGGTGAAGGCGATCTGCTGGGCGAAGGCCCAGTTGTGCAGGGTGCGCCGCTGGAACCGATGAGCCCTTACCCGGCCGCGGATGCCCTGAAGGTCCTCCAGGGCGATGCCGCGGCCGGTGCGTTCGGCTTCGCGCACCACATACGTGCTGATTTGGTGGTTGAGGTCGGTCATCATCCGGTGTTCACGACCGGACAGGCGGCGCAGCACCCGCCGCGCCGCAGACGTCCCCTTCTTCGGCAACCGCCGGCGTTGGCGATGGCGCCGCTCCCGCAGCGTGCGGACGTGCCCGTTGCCGCCGACCGGGCCAGCCAGCGCAGGGCCGGGCAACACCGCACCATCGGAGGTGACCGCCAGGTTCGCCACCCCCTGATCCACCCCAAGAAAGCCGCCGACCGGCTCACGCACCACCGGCTTCGGCAGAGTGAGGGCGACCTGCAGCAGCCACACCCCACGCCGGCAGATCAGGTCGGCCTCCCCCACCGGCAACCCATCCACGGCCTTGAGGTCTTCTGGTCGGCCGGTGTAGGGGATGGTGACGCGGCCGGTGGGGGTCCACAGCGACACGGTCCGGGCGTCCCGGTTGAAGCTCATCAGCCGGGCGTCGTAGGGGACGGCGCCGTGCGGCCGGAAGATGTGCGCGCGTTTCTTGGACGCGCGCCGGTTGGCATACGCGGCGGCGACCCGGGCGATCGCTCGCACGGCCGCTTGCGCGCCCAGCCCGGCCACCTGCCCGCGCACCTCGTAATAGGCCAGCCGGTGCAACTCCACCACAGCGAAGACGTGGTACTGCCAGGCCAGCCGGGAGACGACGGTGGCCGCCTGATTGCACACCTGCACCGCCGCAGCCAGCGCGTCGGCCTGGGCCGATGTTGGCGTGAGCCGCAGCTGTACCACCGAGGGCAGGCCGTGGCGTTTGGCGGTGGAGCGGCGGATCGCCATCGCGCACCTCCTGTCACAGCGCCAACACCCACCGCACACATTACCGAACGTGACCAAATCTTTCCATGCTGTTTTCGAAAGGAGGGTGGCGCTTCCTCCCGGGCCTGAATGGCCGGGTCTCCGCGCCGCGATTCAGATGAAGCCGTTCTATGTCCGTGAGTTGAGCGTGTACCCCGTCGGCCGCCGACGGGTCTGGCTCCTGGCGATAGCCGTGCTGGCGAGTCTGGTGGCCAATTTCGAGACGACGATCGCCACCATCCTGCCGTTACTGCTGGACGACCTGAAGATGTCCTTGACGGTCTACGGGCAGATCGCCGCCGTCTCGGTGCTGGTGGGCGGGCTGTCGGCCGGGTTCGGCGGCATCCTGTCCGACCGGTGGGGCCGGGTCACGATCCTGGTGCCCACGCTGACCGTCACCGCAGCCTGCAATTTCCTCCTGGCCACCGTGGACTCGGTCGGCGAGCTGTTCGCGGTGCGCTGCCTGATGCTGTTCATCGAGGGCGCGGGCATCACGATCACCGCCTCGCTCGTCCGCGACTTCTCGCCGCGCCTGGGCCGTGCGCAGGCGTTCGCGTTCTGGACCTGGGGGCCGGTCGGCGCCTCCTTCCTCGCTTCGTTCATCGCCGGCTTCACGCTGCCGATGTTCGGCAACGCCTGGCAGTCGCAGGCGATCATCATGGGCGTCGTCTCGCTGATCCTGTGCGGGGTCATCATCTGGCAGATCGCCGAGCCGTCGGCGGCCCTGCGGGCGCAGATCATGCGGCAGGAAGAGGCGGTGGTCTCCGAGGAGAAGATCGATCCGGGCAAGGTGAAGGAGTTGTTCCGGCATCCGCACCTCTGGGCCCACGTGCTCGGCAACACCGGCTGGCAGGTGCTCTACTGGACCTTCGCGATCTTCGGTCAGACGATCCTCGCCGACTCCTTCCGGATGGAGACCGCTGAGGCCAACCGCGTCGTCGCCTTGGGCATCCTGCTCAACGCGCTGGCCGTCATCGTGGTCGGCCGGATCTCCGACCGGTTGGAGCTGCGCAAGCCGTTCACGGCCGTGGGCATCGTGCTGACGGTCGCGACGCTCGCCTACTTCATCAGCCTCATCGGCACGGGCGCCACGGTCGGCACGGTCACTCTGGTCTACGCGATCCTGTTCCTGGTCCTGGGTGTCGCCTACGTCCCTTGGATGGCGAACTTCTCCGAGGACGCCGAAGACGTCGACTCCCGGCTCCAGGGCGCGGCACTGGGTCTGTGGGGCATGGTGGTCCGGGTCATGATCGTGGCCCTGCTGGTGATCTCGCCGACGGTGGTGAAGGCCGGCGGCGGGTGGGGAACCTGGCTGTGGGTGGCGCTGGCCGGCCAGGTGGTCTTCCTGCTCTCGATCGCCGCCTTCAAGGGCTCCTGGCGCCGCCCCCGCGCCGACGAGTCACCGAAGGTCACGGCCTGACACCACCAGCCACAGGTACGGCACCGGCAACACGAACAGCCAGAACCGGTGCGCCTCGTCCCAATGCCCGAACCCGCACGTCGGCGGCCACAGCCTGACCTCCGGCGGCAGCAGGATCGTGCCCAGCACCAGAACGAGCTGCACGACCACGGCGGCCATGGCGGCCTGCCGTCCGGCGGCGTACCGGACGGCGGTCGCCGCGGCCGCCAGCCCGATCCCCAGGCAGACACCCACCTCGATCAGCATGTCCCCGACGGGGAACAGGGCCTCCTCGGGCAGCCTCGACAGTACGTAGGCGAAGGCGCCCAGCCAGACGGCGACCGCGAAGCCGCCGGCGAGCAGGCACCGCTGAGCTTGCCGCAGCCGGTACCGCACCGGCTCCGGGCCGCCGGACATGGCGTCGACCAGCGCGAAGGCGGCGGCGGAGCCCAGGAGCGTGCCGGCGATCCGCAGCAGGATGAGCCCCATGGCGCTGGTGAGCGGCTGCCCGAAGTCGGCCAGCGTGACCAGCCCCGCGGTGAAGAGCGTGACCACCGCCAGTGGGGCCCAGTCGATGGCCCGGACGAGCGGCCGCAGGAGCAGGAGCGGCACAACGAGCCGCGCCGTCTTCGGCACGGTTGCCGGCGAGGTCGTCGGCGGGCTTGTCGGCGCGGTCTCAGGCGTGGGCGGAGGCGCGGTCCCAGGCGTGGGCATGGGCGCGGTTCTTTGCGCGGTCATCGACATGGGGTCCCTTTCGGCTTGGTGATCGGGTAGCGCTGGGGGAGTCCGAGCAGCGGAAGCGCCTGCTCGAAGGTGGTGGCGGGGCGCATGAGCGTGTCCCAGTTGGTCCAGACGCGTTCCCGGGCACCGGGGGACTGGAGCAGGAGCTTGGCGTATCCGATCTCGCTGTCCCCGTAGTCGATGCGGGAGCGTAGGGCCATACGCCCGTCCATGTTCAGGGTTTCCTGAGGGCGGGCGATCGTCGAAGCTTGCCCCATCAACCAGAGGGCGACGACCATGCGGGCCTGGCCACGCGCGTCGCACGCGTCGTCGAAGCCGCCGATGATGTCGAGCACGAGGCTCTGCGCCAGCAGTTTGCGCTGGTCGTCCGCGCCCCACGCCATGGGCGCGATGGCGACCCGGTCTTCCATCGTGTACGACCAGGTCGAGGTGTACTGCTTCACCAGGGGAACGCGATCGCGCGCGCCCGGTGGCACGGCGCGAACTATAGGCGCGACCACCCCGGCCCACAGCGGGATCCACGACGCGTAGTCCGACAGAGCGCAGTAGCGAACTCCCTCACGCCGCTCGCACCGGTAGGCGTCCCGGCCGAAGTATTTCTCCCGCACGCGCGCGTCGACGTCGTCAATGGTCAGCGTTCTTCCGGTCGGGAAGAGGGCCACGGGCCGTACCGCCGCCGCGCTGGCCCCCGCGGGCACCGCGACGGCCAGCGCGACCACGGCCGCGACGAGCGTTACCGACCGGCGCCCGTGCCGCAGCAACGCGACCAGGCCCGCCAGTACGGCCAGGGCCAGGACGTAGATCAGGTGCGGGCCGGTCGGCCGGTCGGGCCAGTCCATCCAGTGCGTCTGCATCACCGGCAGCCACCAGGTGCCGGGGTTGGTGTTGAAGAAGATGAGCAACCCCAGCCCGGCCACGACCACCGGCCCCGCGATCAGCCAGCGGACCCATCGGCCCACGGCCACGCCGAGAGCGGCGGCCAGCGCGCCGACGCCGAGCGCGGTCAGCGGCTCGAACACGTCCAGCCGCCCGCCGGCGGGCCCGCTCAGCGCCCGTACCAGCAGGTAGCCGCCGACGACCAGCGCCTGTCCCACCACGGCGACCAGGACAGCCGCGAACAGCACCGCCCTGGTACGCACCTCGGCCCGCCCCGGCAGACCCGCGAGGAGCTCCGGCATCCGGTGCCGCCCGTCGCGCGACACGGCCAGGCTCGCCACCACGAGCAGCGCCCCGGCCAGGCAGGAGGCGATCCCGGTGGTGTGGACCGGATCGACGGTGAGGTCCGGCTGCTGGTCCCGGCTCAGGTGCAGCTGCACGGCCAGCACCAGCGCGGCCATGCCCCACACCAGTGGATGCCTGGCCATCCGGCGCAGCTCGACCCGGAACAGCTGCCCGGTCATACTGCCGCTCCCTTCGGCGGACAGTCGCTCGGTCATGGGGCGGCTTCCGTCGGTGGACAACCGGCCGGTCACGCGGCCTCCCCGATCAGCAGCAGATAGCCGTCCTCCACACCTGGATCGGTGGGCTCGGCCCCGGGCGGGCGGTCGCCGAGGGTGCGGTAGCGGCCGTCGGCGGTGCGCCAGAACAGCCGCGACTCCGTCGGCGGCCGGTCCGACAACCACACCTGCCCGGCCGCGGTGGCGGCCAGCCCGCCCGGGGTTCCGTCGAAGACGACGCGGCCGCGGGCCATGGTGACCACGCGCTCGCAGAGCGCCGCGACGTCCTCCGTCTGGTGGGTGGAAAGGAGCACCGTACGGCTCTCGCCGAGCCGGGAGACGAGCGCTCTGAACAGCATCCGCTGCTCCGGGTCCAGGCCCACGGTCGGCTCGTCAAGGATCAGCAGCTCCGGCTCGCCCAGCAAGGCCTGGGCCAGGGCCAGCCGCTGGCGCATGCCGCCGGACAGTTTGCGGACCTTCGTCCTGGCCTGGTCGGTAAGGTCCACCTCGGCCAGTACCCGCCGCACCTCGCTGTGACGGTGCCGTCTGTCGGTCAGCTCCTTGAGTATCGCCACGTAGTCGACCAGGTCGAACGCGGTGAAGTGCGGGTAGTGGCCCGGGTCCTGCGGCAGGTAGCCGAGCCTGCGCCGCAGCGCGGTGCGCTGGGTCGCCTGCGCGGGGTCCAGGCCGAAAGCGTCGACGTGGCCGCCGTCGTACGAGAGCGTGGTCGCCAGGCAGCGCAGCAGCGTGGTCTTGCCCGCGCCATTCGGGCCGAGCAGCCCGGTCACGCCGGGCCCGACGGACAGGGTCAGCCCGTCGAGCACCTGCTTGTGGCCGTACTTCTTGGTCAGGTCACGGATATGAAGCATCAGGCGGTCACCTTGGAGTAGAGGCGTAGGGACATCAGCAGGGCCGCGCAGCCGTACCCGATCTGCGCGGCGAGCCCGAAGGCGGCGAGCAGGTCACCGGTGGCGCCGCCGACGGCGGCCACCCCCAGGAGCCAGAGGCCGCCCGTCGTGAGCGCGGACACCGGCACCGGCAGGCGCGACGACAGGAGGAGGCAGCAGGACGTTGTCGCGAGCGATGGCATCAGCCACGCGGCGCTCAGCCACGCGGGGGCGGGCAGCAGCGGCGACGCCCCCGCGGCCAGCACCACGGCCACGGCCAGTGTGCCGGTGGCCCTGATCAGCAGCAGGCGCGCTCCCGACAGCGGGGTCGCGGCCAGCATCTCGTGCACCGGATCCACCCGCGGCCCGTAGGCGAGGGCGATTCCGGCCAGCGGCAGTATCGGCGCGACGGCCAGGAACATCGGCAGGAACGTGGCCGACTCTCTGGCCGCCAGCACCGCGAACGTCAGCGCCGCGACTACCCCGGCGACCCATGCCCCGCTCATCGTCGGCGTGGCGGTCAGCAGCCTGGCCATGTGCTGGGGGACGCCGCAGGTCCGCAGCAGCCGCTCCATCGGCGACGGGCGCGGGCTGAGCACCTCGGCCTCCAGCCGCTGCCAGGAGTCCCGCAGCCAGTCCTCTTCGTACGGCACCGCCGCCCGGCAGTCCGGGCAGCCGCCGAGGTGCGCGTCCACGGACATCGCCCGGGCGGGATCGAGCCCGCCCGACAGGTAGGCGTCCATGAGATCGTCGGTGATGTGCCAGCTCATGCGAGTTCCTCCCTGAGCCGAGCCCGCGCCCGCATCGCCCGGGTCTTGATGGTTCCTTCCGGGACGCCGAGCAGCCGGGACGCCTCCTTGACGGTCAGCCCGTCGAGAACGGTCGCCTGGATGACCGCGCGCAGCTCCGGCGAGAGGCGGTTGAGGGCGGCGCCGAGGTCCCCGTGCTCGATGCCGAGGAGCGCGATGTCCTCAGCTGACGCGATGGCCCGCTCATCGAGGGCTCGCCCTTCCAAGGCTCGCTCTTCGACCGGCTCGCTGGTGAACCGGTGCGGGCCGAACCGGTGGGAGCCGCGGCCGCGCAGGGCCGAGACGAGGCGGCGCAGTGCGATCGTCCACAGCCAGCCCGCCGCGTTGGCCCCGTCGAAGCGGGCCGCCGCCTTCCACACCGCGAGGAAGGTGTCCTGCAGGGCGTCGTCCACCGCGTCGGGGTCGGCGCAGCGGCGGGCCAGCCGGGTTCTGAGCCAGGGGGCGTGCCGGCGGTGGAGCAGGCGCAGCGCCGTGACGCTCTCCGCGGCGATCGCGGCGATCAACTCGGCGTCCGTGCTGTCGGAGCCGACGTCCGGGGGCTCGCGCCGGCTGAGGTGGAACCGTTTCACACCTCAGCTATCGCACATGAGTGCCTGGACGGTTCTCAACGGGCTGGGATCACTCAGTGGGTCGGGATCACTCAACGGGGCGGGATCACCTCAGCGGGCCGGGGTCATTCAGCGGGTCGGGATCACGATGGACTGCGGGTTCCCCGGGGCGTAGACGGTGATGCCCTGGGGGAGCGACTTGAGCTTGTCGATCTCGGCGCAGGCCGGGCACTTGTCGTAGCCCTCCTGCCGGGCCTGGTTCGCGGCCGACTCGGCCTTGGCCTGGGCCACCCGGGCCTGGGCCTCGGAGACGGCGGCGTTGGCGGCCAGCGATCTGTCCACGGCCTGCTGCACCTCCACCGGCAGCGTCACCTTGGCCAGGGTGAACCGCAGGCCGGTGAAGAACTCGCCGCCCAGCGCCTGGGGCAGGTCCTGGGCCAGGGTGGCGTTGATGGCGTTCTGGACCTTGGTGATGTTCGTGTTGCTGTCTTGAGCCTGGGGTTTGGTGTCGCCGCCCTGGTCCTTGAGCGCCGTGTTCGCCAGCAGGGAGCACGAGGGGACGAGTTCGGCGCAGCGCATGTTGCCCAGTTGCCCGCGCAACGCGTTGTCCACCACGGGGCGGACGGCCTGGCCGAAGAACGCCGACCAGCCGTCGTCGCCGTCCCACGCGGCCAGCGACTCGTCGTTCTGGGCGCGGTACGTGCGCGTGCCGTACTTGTCGTCGAATCTCTTCAGCGCGTCGTGGTCGAGGTTGAGCGTGAAGTACAGGGTGCCCTCGATGCCCAGGTTCACGCCGTCGCTGCTCGGCACCGTCACCACGTCCACGCCGAGCGTGGTGGCGCGCTTGGCGTCGGCGGTGATCGTGTAGAAGCGCTGCTGCGCGGGATAAGGGTGGACGGAGGACCACATACCCGTCCAGGTCAGGCCGGAGCCCGGGTCGATGACCTGGCGTACTTGGTTGTCGTCGAACCAGCCGCCGTCGCGGACGACGGCGATCTCGCCGCCTTCGGTGCTCTCCAGACCGCCGATCGCCCCGATGACGGTGGGGATCGCGAGCAGCGCTGCGAGGACCAGGATGACCGACAGGGTGATGCGCACGGGGACCTCCCGCGCGGGCGGCGGTGGCAGCCACCGCCCGCGCATTTCGCGGCAGACTTGCGGAGGTACGGCCGACGGTTTCCGGCCGAAGGCAGGGCGTTCAGACTCGTTGCGCTACGCCGCCAGGGTCGGCGGTGATGTCCAGGTCGCGGGTCTCCGGCGCGATGGCCAAGCCGACGGCCGTGACGGCCAGCGCGGCCACCACGTAGAGGGAGACCGCCGTCGTGGTGCCGTACGCGGCGAACAGCTTCAGCGCGATGATCGGAGCCAGCGCGCCCCCGACGATCCCGGCGACCTGGTATCCCATGGACGCGCCGCTGTAGCGCAGCCTGGTGCTGAACAGCTCGGCGATGAAGGCGGCCTGCGGGCCGTACATCGCCGCGTGGGTGATGAGCGCGACGATCGAGGCCAGGGCGATCAGCGGGAACGACTTGGTGTCGAGCAGCGGGAAGAAGACGAACACCCAGACCGCGGCGCCGATGACGCCCGCGAAGTAGACGGGCCGCCGGCCGACCCGGTCCGACAGCGCGCCGAACAGCGGGATCAGCGCCAGTTGCAGCGCGGACCCGATCAGCACCGCGTTCAGTCCCACCGAGCGCTCCAGCTTCAGCGGGCCGGTGAGGTAGACCAGGATGTAGGCGGTGAAGGTGTAGAAGGCCACGTCCACGCCGATGCGCGCGGTGAAGGCCGACAGCAGCGCGCGCGGGTGCGTACGCAGCACCTCCAGCAGCGGCATCTTCGCCTTGGCGCCCTGCTGGGTCAGCTCCGTGAACAGCGGCGACTCCGTGACCTTCAGCCGGACCCAGAGCCCGACGAGCACCAGCACGCCCGACAGCAGGAACGGCACCCGCCAGCCCCACGACAGGAACGCCGCGTCCGACAGCGTGAAGGACAGGATCGCCAGCGTCCCGGTGGCCAGCACGTATCCGGCGGGCACGCCCACCTGCGGCCAGCTGGCGTTGAAGCCGCGACGGCGGTCGTCGCCGTGCTCCAGCGACATGATGACCGCGCCGCCCCACTCGCCGCCCAGGCCCAGCCCCTGTATGGACCTGAGTGTGGCCAGCAGGACCGGCGCGAGCGCGCCGACGCTGTCGTAGCCGGGCAGCACGCCGATGAGGAACGTCGAGACGCCCATCACCAGCAACGTCACGACCAGCACGGTCTTGCGGCCCGCGCGGTCGCCGAAGTGACCGAACACGATCCCGCCGAGCGGCCTGGCCACGAACGCGACGGCGTTGGTCGTCAGCGCCAGCAGGGTCGCGTTGAGCGGGTCGAAGGTGGGAAAGAACAGCTTGCCGAAGACCAGCGTCGCCGCGGTCGTGTAGAGGAAGAAGTCGTACCACTCCAAAGAGGTGCCGATCAGGCTGGCGAGGATCACCCGCCGGGTCTGCCGCGTGGAGCCTGTCATCATCGCTCCTTCGATCAGGGGGTTCTTATCAACATAAGGATCGTTGAACAATTCGACAAGAGATTTGTTGGATGATTCCCTGTTGACTGTGGATGACGCGGCGGACAGCCCCCTTTCGGATCTCGAACATGACCGGTCCAGGCTGGGCCGCAGCAGCACGGCCGAGCGGGTGGCCGACATCCTGCGCGACCGTGTCACCGAGGGTTTCTTCGAGCCAGGTCAGCGCCTGTCCGAGGAGGCCATCGCGGACGCGCTCGGCGTGTCGCGCAACACGCTGCGCGAGGCGTTCCGGCTGCTCGGCCACGAAGGGCTGCTGGACCACCGGCTCAACAGGGGCGTGTTCGTACGGATCCTGTCGGCCGAGGACGTCGCGGACCTCTACCGCGTACGCCGGGTGATCGAGGGCGCGGCCGTCCGGCGCCGCCCGAGCGGCCAGGAACTGGCCGTGATCAGGGAGGCCGTGGCCGACGCCGAGCGGGCCGCCGCCGACGACGACTGGCGTGGCGTGGGCACCGCCAACATCCGCTTCCACCAGGCGCTGGTGACGCTCAACCAGAGCCCCCGGCTCGACGAGGCCATGCGCCAGCTCCTGGCCGAGCTGCGGCTCGTCTTCCACGTCATGAAGAATCCGCGCGCCTTCCACGAGCCGTTCGTCACCCGCAACCGCAAGCTCCTCGAGCTCCTCGAAGCCGACCGGCCGGACGAGGCCGCCGCCTTCCTCGACGCCTACCTCGACGACGCCGAGCAGCTCCTCGTGCGCGCCTACGAGCCGAACCGGTGACGATGATGCGCGCCTACGAGCCCACCCGATAGCGTTCGGGCATGGCCAGGACGTTCACCCTCGACGAGGCGCGCTCGCTCATGCCGTCGATCATCGACGACGCCGGCGTGCTGATCGCCGCCCGCGCCGACCTGGCCGAGATCGCCTTCGACCGCGAGAGTGCCGGCGGGTCCACGCTGGGCGGCATCCCCGAGATGAAGGCGATCGAGGCGCGCATCGAGGAGATCCTGAGCACCTGGACCGGGCTGGGCATCGAGGTGAAGGGGATCGCGCCGGTCCTCATCGACTTTCCCGCCGTGCTCGACGGGGTGTCCGTACGTCTGTGCTGGATCGAGGGCGAGACTGAGCTGACCTGGTATCACCGCACGGACCTGGGCTTCGCGGGCCGTCGCCCGCTGCGCTGACCACCTGTCCGGCGGGGCACATGAATGTGTCTCACCTGTGATCAACCCGTTTCACTCGGCCGGTATCTAACCGGACGAGTGAAGGGAACACCACCATGAGGCACACCTCAGCGACCGCCGCGCTCCTCGCGACGGCGGTCATCGGCGGGCTGGGGATCATTCCCAGCGCCGCCCACGCCCAGGCGGGCCCGTCCGAGGCCCGGGCGGCCTGGATCCGGTCCTGCAACGACAAGAAGAGCGACACCGCCTACCCCTGCGGTCACTGGCAGCTGGTCATGCGTGACGGCGGGAAGGTCGTCGTGAAGGACGCGGCCGCCGCCGGGATCGACGGCAAGGGCAAGAACTCCGACATGTCCGGCGTGTTCGCCGTCAGCGGCGACGGCCGCGTGATCGCCTACGAGCGGGCCCGCGACCATCGCATCGTCGTCCGGGGGGCGACGGGCGGCCCGGTCAAGGTGCTGGCCGCGTCCCTGGTGCCCAAGAAATACGGGACGGGCCCGCTGGTCCTGTACCTGTCGCCCACGGGGGACAGGCTGCTGATCGACGCCAACGACGAGTCTGATCGAGTCCCCGGCAAGGTGGTCACGATCGCCACCGGCAAGATCGTCCAGCTGCCCGCCAAGGACACGCTCGTGGGCTTCAGCGGCGACGGGGGCGAGGTGCTGGCTCAGCGCTCCGTGGGCGACAACACGACGGCGCTGATCACGTACCGGGCCGACGGCACCTCGGTCAAGCGGACGCCGCCGCAGGTCGTTGCGAACGCCGCCATCACCGCGCTGGCCGCGGACGGCAAGACCCTCGCGGTGTTCGCCGCCGGGAACGAGGAGACCAAGAAGCCCCCGCGGCTGCGGATCTACGACCTGGAGACCGGGGACCTCTCCGCGGGCGTGGACCTGGCGCTGAAGCCGGGGCAGACGCCGTACACCGCCCGGTGGACCCCGGACGGACGGCTCATCGCGGTCGTGCAGTCAGGTGACGAGGGCTCGACGGCGGTGGTACGGGTGCTCACCGTCGACACCACGAGCGGCGGCGTCACACAGGCGGACAAGTATGCGGTCAGCAAGTCCAGGTACACCTTCACCGTGGCAGGGGAGTGACACCATGAAGATCAGGATCGCGGTGGCGATCGCGGCAGGGCTGGCCGCCCTGGTGACCGCGCCTCAGGCCGCCCAGGCCGCGCCACATGACCACCACGACGGCATCCGCTACGCCTCGGTCAAGGGCTGCACGGTCAAGGGCGAGCAGCGGCCCTGCGGCAAGTGGCGGCTGATGATGCACAGCGGGGAGAAGGGCTCCCTGCCCGACGCCGAGACCATCGCCCGCGAGGCGAACGGCAAGTCTTCGGTCACCCAGGTCGCGCCCATCGCCGTCAGCGGCGACGGCCGGCGCGTCGCGTACTTCACCAAGTCCGGGCGGCTGGCCGTACGGACCATGGGGGGCGGGGTGAAGGTCTTCGCCAAGGACGCGCTGCCGCGCGTGGCCCAGTACAGCGTGACGTTCCAGCTCTCCGACGACGGCGGCAGGCTCGCGGCCGTCTTCACCACCGACAAGGCGGTGAAGACGCGGATCTTCGACACGGCCACCGGCGCCCTGCTCGGCTCGACGCCCGGCAACCAGACGCTGCTCGGCTTCAGCGCCGACGGCGGCGAACTGCTGACCGAGGTCTCCGCCGACGAGTCCGTCACGGACCTGATCGCCTACAGCGAGTCCGGCGAGCAACTGTACCGGGCCACGCCGCCGCAGATCGTCGCCTCGAACTCCCCGTCGGCCCTCGCGGCCGACGGCCGGACGGCCGCGAACGTCGTCATGGGCGGCGCCAAGTCCCAGCTCGTCCTGTACGACATGCAGACCGACCAGGTCATCGCCAAGCGGAAGGTCAAGCTGCCGGCCGGCGGCCTCCACATGATCGACTGGACCGGCGAGCAGCAGGTGACGCTGCACCTCGTGCAGGACCGCGGGGGCAAGGCGAACAAGATGACGATCGTCCAGATCGACACCGGCACCGGGGCCGTCAAGGTCCGGGACCACTACCCGCTCCTGAAGGACAGCTACGTCTTCGCGGCCTGCGGCGGCTGAGCTCTCGTCAGGTTCGACGCGGCACGGCGGGGCTGGGGAGCCCCGCCGTTTCCGTGTCCGCGGGCATACGCTGCTGGCGTGGCGGTTCACTCGACCAAAGCGATGGCGGCTCGGGCCGTGGCCCTGTGCGTCGCGCTGCTGCACGAGGAGCCGTCGGCGGAGTCCGTCGCGCGGGTGCTGCGCGACCACGGCGAAACCGGCGACCTGGACCTGGGCGAGGCCGACCTGGCGGCGATGCGGGCCGCGGCGGAGCGGCTGGTCGCCGTCTTCGCCGCCGCCGGCCCCGACCTGGCGGCCGCCCGGCTGAACGATCTTCTGGCGACGGCCGCGCGGGCGCCCCGCCTGACGAACCACGGGGACACGACTCCGTGGCACCTGCACGTGGACGGCGACGACTACGCGCCGTGGGGGGAGTGGTTCCTGGCCTCCTCGGCCCTGGCGCTGGCCGTCCTGCTGGCCGATCACCAGCGAATGCCGGGCGGGCTGTGCGCCTCGGCCGCCTGCCGCCGGCCGTACCTGGACCTGGGGGGCGGTAGCCCGCGGCGCTACTGCAGCACGCGGTGCGCCACCCGCGAACGCGTCGCCGCCCATCGCGGCCGCACCTGACCGGCACGGCGGCAAGCGGTGGCGTCGGTAACCGACATGTCGGGTAACGGGCGCCAACGGGCGGCGCGGTAACAGGCGTGACGGGCGGGGATGCCCGATACTGGACCCGTGGGGATCGGCGGCCTGCGTGGCCGCCCCGGTCTGTACGGGCTGCGTGCCGTACAGACCGGGCGGGTGGGACGACGAGCCGCGCGCCCGGCCGTGACGGCCGGGCGCAGCCGGTCTGCGGACCTAATCGAATGAATGTTTGAACGATCGCCTACACTTGATGCCATGACGGCTGTTTTCCAAGCTTCTCTGCTGGGAGCCGACGAGCTCGTCGGCTCGGCGATCCGCCGTACGCGTCTGGAGCGCGGGGCGTGGATCGACTTCGGGCCCGGCTGGCTGGCGCAGGCCGACGCGCTGTTCTCCCGGCTGTGTGAGGTGGTGCCGTGGCGGGCCGAACGGCGCCGGATGTACGACAAAGTAGTCGACGTGCCGCGGCTGCTCGCCTTCTACGACGAGGACGAGCCGCTGCCCGACCCGGCACTCGACGACGCCCTGCGCGCGCTCAACGAGCGCTACGCTGAGGAGCTCGGGGAGCCGTTCCGCACGGCCGGGCTCTGCTTCTACCGCAACGGCCGCGACAGCGTGGCCTGGCACGGCGACACCCTGGGCAGGGGCGGCACCGAGGACACCATGGTCGCGATCATCTCGGTCGGCGCCCCGCGCCCGCTGCTGCTGCGCCCCCGGGGCGGCGGCGCGTCGATCCGACACGACCTGGGGCACGGCGACCTCATCGTGATGGGCGGCAGCTGCCAGCGCACGTGGGAGCACGCGATCCCCAAGACCACCCGCCCCACCGGGCCGCGCATCAGCATCCAGTTCAGGCCGCGCGGCGTCCGCTGAGAGCAGGGACGGCGCCAGGCGGACTGGCGTCCCCTCAGCTCAGAGCGGTTGATCGTGCTGCTCGACGTACTGGCGCAGGATCGACAATGGTGCACCGCCGCCTGCGGGGAGCTCTCGTGACTACTTCTCCGGCCGCAGCACCGAATACAGGAGCTGGTCGTGCCAGCTTCCGCCGCGCCACTGGGCCCGCCGGATCACGCCTTCACGTTCGAACCCGGCGTTGGCCAGCGCGCCCTGCTCGGCGAGGTTGGTGACATCGGTGATGGCCTCGATCCGTTCGGCCCGGGTGTGGTCGAACAGGTACGTCACCAGCTCGCGGTGCGCCCGGCTGCCGACGCCCTTGCCGCGGTGGCGCGGGAAGATCACGATGGAGAGCGACCAGCACCAGGAGGTGTGCCGCGGACCCCAGAGCCGCTGGAACCAGTGCATCCACCCGGCCACCTCACCACGGGCGTCAATGGTGAAATAGCCGCCCTCGGGGCTCAGCAGCCCGCTCGCCGCGAACTCCTCGCGCATCGCGTGCAGGGTGCGATGGCCGAACCACTGCAGCTCCCCGGTCCCCTTCGGGCTGCCCAGATTCTCCTCGAACACATCCAGGTCCGCCGCACGGACCGGGCGCAGGCTCACGTTCACTCGGGTTCCCTTCCTCAGCTCCACAGAGCCGTACAGGATAGGGCAGCACCTTGCTGAGTGATCACGGAGGGTGGCCTTAGGACAGCAGTGAGCGCTAGAAAGTCCTGGATCTCCGCAGTGCGGGAGGCCGCCCGTCGGGATCGACCGCCAGGCGGTAAAGCGCCGTGGCGAGCAGCCCGCGCACCCGGGGGAGCTCGGGATAGGAATGCGGCCGCAGCCGCCCCGTCGGCCGCGGACCCTTACGGCCGCCCGCGTGCCAGGCTTCGAGCCGCGCCGCCGCGTCGGCGAAGGCGTCGAACGCGGCCACGGGATCGCACAGCTCGTCGCGATTCGCGCCGTCCTCGGGCAGGTCCAGGTGCTCGCCCATCAGCGTCAGGCGCAGCTCGCGGGCGAACCGCCGGGCGCCGTGCGGCTCGCGCGGATCCTCCCGCTCATCGAGTACGGCACAGCTCAGCTCCGAGTCGTAGCTCCAGGAGCGCAGGTTGACGTTGTCGGACCCGACCGAGGCCCACACGTCGTCGACCACGCAGACCTTGGCGTGCACGTAGACGGGGGTGCCCTCATGGTTCTCCAGGTCGTACAGGGCGACCCGGTCGCCGCCCGCCCGCAGCAGCCGGTTCAGCGCGTGGACCCTGCCGATCAGGCTCGCGGGCCCGGCCAGCCAGCCGTCCTGGTCGGGGTGGCGGGGCACCACGATGACCATCCGCAGACCGGGCTCGCGCTCCAGCGCCTCGGCGAACGGCTCGATCACATCCGTGGACCACAGATACTGATCCTCCAGGTAGACCAGCGAACGGGCCCGGCCGAGCACCTTCTGGTAGGCGTGCGCCACGCTCCGCTCGCCGTCCGGCGCGAACGGGTAGCTGCTGCGCCTGGCGGGATAGGTGCGCAGGATCTGTACGGTGTGCGTGCCCGCAGGGGGCGGCGGCGGCCCCGGCTCGGGCAGCGGAGGAACGTCGTCCATCCGGGCGAAATGGTCGCGCAGCCGCCTGATCGGATCCCTGGTCTCCGGCGCGGGATCCTCCCACCGCTCGCAGAACACCTTCTCCACCTCCGCCACCGCGGGGCCGTGGATGGCGACCTGGACGTCATGCCAGGGGGGCCGCCGGCCGTACTCGCCGGGCATCGGGCACGCCTGCGGATCGCCGAGGTGGTCGGCGTCGTCACGGCGGCTGTGACACAGGTCGATGCCGCCGAGGAAGGCCACGTCGGCGACCGGATCGCCGTCATGACGGAGGATGACGAACTTCTGGTGGTGCGAGCCGCCCGGCTTGGTCCGCGTGTCGAGGACGGCCTGCCCGCCCGCGGCCTCGATCGCCTCGCCCAGGTGCCGGTTCTCGGCCGAGCTGAAGCGTAACCGGTCCAGGTGCGAACGCCAGATGAGCCCTCTGACCAGCGCGCCTTTGTGCGCGGCGGCGGCCATCGCGTCGCCCACGGAGGGCCCGTCCTCGGTGAGCCGCTCGTCGGGATCGCCGCGCCAGTCGGCGAACAGGAGTAAGTCGTCCTCGCGCAGCGCCTCGAGGCAGGTCTTCAGCTCGGCGAAGTAGGTCGCGCCGTGGATCAGCGGGCGTACGTCGTTACCCGTCGACCAGGCGTCGAGCCTGGACGCCGGATTTCCTCTTTCCTGGTCCGTGAGGAACCAGTCCTGGATCCGCATCCGCTCCCGGCTACCCGGGCAGAGGGCCTCCATGCGTGGCCCGGGCGGTTTCGAACAGGAGGTGCTCCCCACCGGGGCGGCAGACGAGCTGCAGCCCGACCGGCAGGCCGTGCACCGTTCCGGCCGGGACGCTCAGCGCCGGAAAACCGACCACGTTCCACATGCTCGTCAGGGCGAGCAGCGCGGCTCGCACGGCGACGGACCGGCCGTCCAGCTCGGTCGCCCGCTGGCCGAGAAACGGCGCGGTGAGCGGTACGGTCGGCATCGCGAGCACGTCATGCCGCTCGAACAGCGCGCCGACGCTCTCGGCGAGCCGGGGGCGAGCCCGCATGGCCCGTACGTACCGCCAGCCCGGCATCTCGGCGGCGCCGCGCACGCGTTCGAGCAGCTCGGGGTCGAACAGCTCGGGCGCCTCGGCCAGCCGGTCGGCGTGCACGGCCGCCGCCTCGCTGCTCTGAACGGCGGTGAAGGTCTCGCGCAGCTCGTCCACCTCCTTGGCAGGAAAGGCGAGCTCCTCCAGCGGTCCGGTGCCCGCCTCCACGGCCCGGCGTACCGTACGGGCCACCTGCGGGTCGCAGGCGAACAGCCCGGTGGGGTCAAGCCAGGCGACCCGCGCCGGCCAGCCGTCGTCCCTCTGGACACCGGCGGGGACGAGGGACCGGTAGGCGATCAGGCAGTCCTGCTCGTGGCCCGCGAGAAGGCCGACGGTGTCGAAGGTCTGCGCCAGGGGGAAGACTCCGTCGACCGGGATCGCCCCGTACGCGGGCTTGAAACCGGCGACGCCACATAAAGCCGCTGGAATACGGACCGAGCCCCCGGTGTCCGTGCCGAGGGCCAGCGGGACCATGCCCGCCGCCACGGCGACCGCGCTGCCGCCGCTGGAGCCGCCCGACATGCGCGCGGGTTCCCACGGATTGCGCGACGGGCCGGCGGCGGAACGATCACCCGTGGGGCCGTACGCGAACTCGTGGGTGTTCGTCTTGCCGATGACGACGGCGCCGGCCTGGCGCAGGCGGGCCACGCAGGCGGCGTCGGCGACCGCGACGTGACCGGCGAAGTGCCGCGAGCCCATGGTCGCGGGCAGCCCGGCGACCATGATGAGGTCCTTCACGCCGACCGGCACACCGTGCAGCGGCCCCCGGTCGACGCCCCCGGCCAGCTCCTCGTCCGCGTGCCGCGCCGCGGCCCGCGCCCCCGCGGCGTCCACGGTGATGAACGCGTTGAGCAGCGGATCGGCCTCGGCGATGGCGTCGAGCGCGAGCTGGACGAGCGCCGTGGAGGTGGTCCGGCCGTCGCGCAACTCCTGCGCGAGGCCGCCGATCGTACGCCCGGTGAAGGGGCCAGAAGGTGTCGGCATAGGGCCTAACCGTAGAGGCTGGCCGGGTCGCCGCGAGGGCCTGCGCGAGGGAGCGGAGGTCCCGCGCAGGTCTCCGCGCCTTCTCGATGACACCGACGTGGGGCGGCCGACGGGACTCAAACCCGCTTTCACCAAGATCACAACTTGGTCCCTCGTTCGCTTCGGGATCGGCCGCAGTGCCTTCGGCCGGATTCGAACCGGCGTCCTCCTGCTCCGCAAGCAGGCGCGCTCTCCACTGCGCCACGAAGGCCCGGTAGCGGGTGTGGGGATCGAACCCACCTGGGGCGGCTTATGAAACCGCCGGGCACACCAGCACCCTCACCCGCCATCGGGGAAACAAAAACCGCCCAGACCGTGTGGTCCTGGGCGGCGGCTCGCTGACTGTGACGTCAGTGACGAAGACCCCAGGGCATACGGCCATGGCGGACCATATGACCGTGGCGCATCGCGTCGCTGCTGAGGTTCTTCATGTCGAGAAGCATGCCGGACAGATCATCGCCGGGCAACGCATTTATTCAGCGAGCCGGTGCGTCGGCCCACGCCGGCAACGGCTCGCAGGCGCGGCGGCCGGTCGGTGGACGTCAGACGCGCAGCAGGCGCAGGCAGAGCCGCTTGAGGGTCTCGCGCAACTCGTCGTCGCCCAGATGGGTGAGGCGGCGGATCGCCGGACCCAGGTCGTTGGCCATGAAGTACGCCGCCTGTTCGTCCACTGTCGGCTGGTCGCCGAACAGCAGGTGGAGGCCGCGTTCGGCCTGATCGTCGAGTGTGCGCCTGATCCGGTCGTGCCGGCGCAGGCCCGGATCGGTGTGGCTCAGCGGCGCGATCGCGCGGTTGGCGATGACCTGGTCGACGAACCCGTCGACCAGGTACTCCATCCGGGCCCGCTTGCCGCGGATCGTCTCGGCCGTGTCCAGCATCGCGTCGAACACGGCGATGCTGACGTCGAGGAGCGCTTCCAGAATCTCGATCTTGGTGCGGAAGTAGTAGTAGACGTTGGCCTTCGTCACGCCCATCGTGTCCGCGATCAGCTGCAACGACGTCGCGTCGAACCCGTGCTCGACGAACAGCCGCCGAGCGGTGTCGAGGATCGCCTGCCTGGTCTTCTCTGCCTGCTCGGCTCGGGTCGGCGACATGCGGCGATGGTAGCCCACCGGTTGACGGCCGGGCCGCGCTGTGTTGTCATTTCATTAGCCGATCGGCTAATGAAATGGAAGATGGGAGGGGAGCTGTGACTGAGACCGTTCTGGTGACGGGCGGGACCGGTTTCGTCGCCGGCTGGTGTGTCGCCGAGTTGCTGCGGCGCGGCTATGACGTGCGCGTCACCGTACGCAGCCTGGCGAGGAAGGCCACCGTCTCCGACGCGGGCGGCCGGGTGAGCGTCTTCGTCGCCGACCTGACGTCGGATGTCGGCTGGGACGCGGCGGTGGCGGGATGCGACTACGTGCTGCACGTGGCCTCGCCACTGGGCGGAGGCGACTCCACGGATCCGGACGAGTTGATCGTGCCCGCTCGTGACGGCGCGCTCCGGGTCCTGAAGGCCGCCACCAAGGCCGAGGTCAAGCGCGTGGTGATGACGTCCTCGTGCGCCGCCGCCACCCCGCCGCGCGACCGCGAAGGCGGCGTCTTCGACGAAACCGTCTGGACCGACGTCGAAGGCGCGCGGCTCAACGCCTACCGGAAGTCCAAGGTGGTCTCCGAGCGCGCCGCCTGGCGGTTCATGGCCGACAACGAGGGGCCCACCACGTTGACGACGGTCCTGCCAGGCGCGGTGTTCGGCCCGGTGCTGTCGGCGGACAACCTGGGGTCCGTGCGGGTGATCGGGCGTCTCGTGGAGGGGCGCATGCCCGGCGTTCCTCGTCTGGGGTTCAACATCGTGGATGTCCGTGATCTGGCTGATCTGCACCTGCGCGCGATGACCTCGGCGCAGGCGGCCGGACAGCGGTTCATCGGGGTCGGCGAGTTCATGTGGCTGAACGACGTCGCGAAAGAGCTTCGCGCGAAGCTCGGCCCGGCCGCCGGCAAGGTGCCCACGCGAGTGCTGCCGGACTTCCTCTTTCGATTGATCTCGCTTTTCGACCCCGGGGTACGGGCGGTGCTGCCGAACCTGGGGCGGAAATACCTCCACACCTCGGAAAAGGCTCAGCGCCTGCTGGCGTGGCGCCCACGACCCGCCGCCACGACCGTCGTCGACTGCGCCGAGAGCCTGCTGGCCGCACGTTGACCTGCCTTCACGGCACGTCGACCAGCCTTCACGGCACATCGACCAGCCTTCACGGAACCCTCTCCGGCGGGGTCGGCTGCAGGTACACCGCCGACGCGATCGAGACCCGTTGCCTGATTCGCTGTTCGGTCTCCGCCAGCGCCTTCGCGGCCCCGTCCACGTCGCCCGACGGGTGCATCGTCACCCGGGCGGCCACCAGCAGGTCCTCCGGTCCCAGGTGCAGGGTCCGCACCTGGGTGAACGCCTGGATGGACGGGTCGTCGTCCAGGACGTTCTCGATGGCGTCCTGAACGGACGGCGTGGCCGCCTCACCGATGATCATGCTCTTGGTCTCCCTGGCCAGCGTCACCGCCACCGCGACCAGCAGCAGCCCGATGGCGATCGAGCCGAGGCCGTCGAAGGCGGAGTTGCCGGTGAGCACCGTCAGCCCGACGCCGACGAGCGCGAACACCAGCCCGGCCAGCGCTGCCGTGTCCTCCAGCAGCACCACCGGCAACTCGGGCGCCTTCGCGTCGCGGATGAACCCGGCCCACGACCGGCCATCACGCACCCGGTTGGAGTTGCGTACGGCGGTGCGCAGCGAGAGCGACTCCATGATGATCGCCGCCACCAGAACCCCGACCGCCCACGGCCAGCTCTCCAGCGGATGCGGATGGGCGATCTTCTCGTACCCCTCGTACAGGGCGAACAGCCCGCCCCCGAAGAACAGCACGAGCGAGACCAGGAAGCCGTAGAAGTAGCGCTCGCGCCCGTAGCCGAAGGGGTGGTCGGCGCTCGGCTCCCGCTTGGCCCGCCGCCGGCCGAGCATGAGCAGGCCCTGGTTACCCGTGTCGGCGATGGAATGGATGCCCTCGGCGAGCATCGCCGAGGAGCCGGTGAAGAAGAAGGCCACGAACTTGGTGGCCGCGACTCCCACGTTGGCGGCCAGCGCCGCGAGAGTCGCCTGATGTGATCCGTCGCCGCTCATGCGGCCCCCTCTACCCAGGTGGCGGCAATCTTGACATTCCGCGGTCCACGTCCCTGCGGGCGCTGGCCGACAATCTGCACGAAACCTCGACGATCACCCGCAGGTTTTGTCCACAATCCGTTCGTACGGTGAATGCCATGAAAAAGGGTGCCGACTTCTCCGCCTGGGTGGCGGAGTTCGAAGCGGAGGCCGAGCGGCGGCACGCCGACGGCGACCCCGACTGGGCGCGGGGCGCATGCCTGCACCGGGCGGTGGCGGCCAGCATCCAGCGCTTCCAGGTCGGCGAGAGCGGCGACGGCGCCGCTCTGATCGGCAAGGCGGGCAAAGCCGAGGACGATGCATACGGCGCGGCAGTCCGCCTCTTCGTCGCCGAAGAGCAGAACCACGCCCGCCTGCTCGCTCACCTGCTGGCCGCGGCGGGCGCGCCGACCCTGGCCGGGCACTGGAGCGACACCGCCTTCGTACGGCTGCGCCGGATGCTGGGCCTACGCCTGGAGCTGATGGTCCTGATGATCGCCGAGGTGATCGCGCTGCGCTACTACCGGGCACTGCGCGACGGCGCGGGCGATCCACTCGCCGCCGACGTCGCCGCCCGGATCCTGGCCGACGAGGAGCGCCATGTCCCGTTTCACTGCGGGCGCCTCAGCCGGTCGTTCCGCCACCTGCCCGCGGCGGGCCGCGCCGTGCTGGCGGGCGGCTGGTGGTGCCTGATGCTCGGCGCGGTGACCGTGGTCGCCGTCGATCACGGTCTGGCCCTGCGCTGCCTGGGGCTGTCTCGGACCCGCTTCGTCCGCGACGTGCTCACCTTGTTCGGGCGAGCCGTCTCGGCGTCCGTACGGTGAGCGCGGCCCACCTCGCTATGATCGTTCGAGTCTCGCGTCCGACCCCGTCCATCAGCGACAGGAGTGCGTACCGATGCCGGAAGCGCCGCAGCGGGTCGTGATCATCGGAGGCGGCCTCGGCGGCCTGTGCGCGGCCCATGGGCTGCGCGCCGCCGGGATCGAAGTGGCGCTCTATGAGCGCGACCCCTCGCTGGACCACCGTCCACAGGGCTACCGCGTCCACCTGGACTCCCGTGGGGCGGGCGGGCTGCACGAGTGCCTGCCGCCCCGCCTGTACGAGCTGTTCGTCGCCACGGCCGGGATGCCCAGCAGCCGGGTCACGATCGTGAACGAGCGGCTGCGGGAGCTGCACGCCGTCCAGTTCGACGGCGGGTCGGCGGGGGAGGACCCCAAGACGTTCAACGCCGCCGTCGACCGGATGACGCTGCGCCAGGTCCTCCTGGCGGGGCTGGACGACGTGGTCCGCTTCGGCGCCGAGTTCACCCACTACGAGCACGAGGGCGAACGGGTGCGCGCCTGGTTCGCCGACGGCACCAGCGCGGTCGGCGACCTGCTGGTGGGTGCCGACGGTGTCGGCTCCCGGGTGCGCGGGCAGTACCTGCCGCACCTGGAGATCAGGGACCTGGGCACCAGGTGCGTGTACGGCAAGACGCGGCTGGACGATCGCGTGGCCGAGCTGCTACCGCCCCGGCTGACCGACGGTTTCATGTCGGTGCGGTCGAGACGCGCCGGTATGGCGCTCGGCCTGGTACGACCGCGCGAGGATCCGGCCGAGGCAGCCGCGAGGCTCTGGCCCGGCCTGAGCCTGAGCTGGGCGGGTGACTATGTGATGTGGGCGCTGGCCGTACCCTCGGCCGGGCTGCCCGGCACCGACGCCGAACTGTCGGCGGCGGGCGGCGCCCGCCTGCACGAGCTGGTACGGGAGCGGATCACCGGCTGGCATCCCGACCTGGTGGCGCTCGTCGCGGCCGCCGAGGTGGACCAGACCTTCTACGTCCCCATCAGGAGCTCCACGCCCATCGAAGCCTGGGAGCCGACGAACGTCACAGTTCTGGGCGACGCCATCCACGCGATGAGCCCGGCCCAGGGTTCGGGGGCCAACTGCGCGCTGCTGGACGCCGCACTGCTGTGCCGCGCGGTGGCCGCGGGCGGGCCGCCGGCCGACGTGATCGGCGGCTATGAGCGGCGGATGACCGAGTACGGCTTCGCCGCGGTCCGTGCCTCGGAGGCGGCGGCCGCGGGGTCCGGCGGCGGCCTTCTGGGCAGAATGTTCGGCTGGCTCGGGCGATTGTCGCGCTGAAAAGGGAGCGGACGCCACGAACAAGGGGCGAAGTGTCGGTCATATCCGTTACGGTCGCTTGGCATGATCATCAGTGGCAGCACGATCGTGCTGGCCGGGCGGTTCAGTCGGCTTTCGAAGGATGAGGCCAAGCACGGCCTGGAGCTGTTGGGCGCGAAGGTGGCCGCGTCGGTCTCGGCGAAGACGGATCTGGTCTTCGCCGGGGAGAAATCGGGCGCCAAGGCGGGTCCGGCGGCGGTGCGCGGCGTTCCGATCTACGACGAGGATGCGCTGCTGGCCGTGCTGGAAGGCAGGGAGTCCGGCACCCGGCCGCCGTCCCCGCCGTTCACCGGCGTTCCGGACGAG
Source organism: Nonomuraea sp. NPDC052129 (assembly GCF_040680095.1). NCBI lineage: Bacteria > Bacillati > Actinomycetota > Actinomycetes > Streptosporangiales > Streptosporangiaceae > Nonomuraea > Nonomuraea sp. NPDC052129. The sequence continues at coordinate 132,466 of NZ_JBFAVX010000015.1, forward strand.
CCGATGGGACCCGGTGAGGCCCTCGACTTGGTCAAGAACGCCGACTGGTCCGCGTTCTCCCCGGAGCGCGACACCGTACCGCTGCGGGACGCCCTCCAGACTCTGGAACGCGCCCACGGCGTCACCGACGCGCATCGCCTCGCGACCGCCCGCCTCCGCGACGCGGGTGCCGAGCTGCGCCACTCCGACGTGCACCACGGCCAGTTGAACGGCCACGCACTGAGCCCCGACGGCCGCCACCTCGCGGTCGGCAGTTGGACCGGGGAAGACTACGACCGAGGCGGGGTCCTGCAGGTCTTCGAGGTCGCCACCGGCCGTTGCGTCCACGCGATCGACGGCATCATGGGCGGCATCGGCTTCGAGAACCACAGCCGCAGCCTCCAATGGTCGGCGGACGGCAGGCGGATCGCGCTGGAGTACAACACCAACGCGACCGGCGTGTGGGACCCGTTCGGCACCGCCCGAGAGCCGATCGCCGACGCCTTCTTCCTCGGCTCCGGCAGGCCGTTGGGCATGGCCTTCGCCCCCGAGGGCAGGCGCGCGTTCGTCTACGGAGGCGAGTCGGACTTCCTGCACAACGTCATCGTGGCGATGCACGAGGGCTCGGTCGCCGGGCCGCCGGATGCCCACCCGGAGGGAACGGAGCCGATCGAGTTCAGCGCACCGTCGCGCGAAACCGTGAGCGACGAGCCCGAGTTCATTCTCGGCCGGGCGTTCTGGTCGCGCGACGGTTCCCGGGTCTACGGAGAGGCGGGGGACGCGTACGCGGCGATCTCGCTCGATGTGGAGAAGCGGCAGGTCTCCTGGACTTTGGACCTGGAAGAGGACCAGGACGCCCCGCCGCCCGAGTGGAGCCTGGACGAACGGCTCCTGGCCCACCAGCGCGGCGGAAAGCTCGTCATCGCCGACGCGCTGACGGGTGAGACGACGGCGGAGCTCGCTGGCTACCCGGGCGCCGACGTCCTGTGCTGGGGGCCGGGCGGCCGGCTGGCGGTGGTGGACCCGGCGGGTGGCACCGTCGGGATCATCGACGCGACGACCGGCGAGCACCAGTACGACCTGGGCGTGGGGGCGGGCACCTCCAACCCGCGCGGCTGGGACGCCCGGTCGTGGGCCTGGTCGCCGGACGGCGAGCGGGCCGCCTGCGTCACCGCCGAGGGGCGCATCGAGATCTGGTCGCTCGGCGAGCGCCCCGGACGGCTGCGTGTCCTGGACGGCGTCCGGCGTACCGTCGGCCAGTGGGAGCACGGCTTCGGCCTGGTATGGCCCGCCGCCGACGTGCTGATCGCGATCGGCTCGCACGTGGTGCGCTTCCTGCGCCCCGAGACCGGCGAGATCGTGGCCGACCACCCTTTCCACCACGCCCCGGCCGCCCGTCGCCCGCTCTTCCTGGCCGGTCGTGACCTCGGCGACCGGCTCCGGCTCGACCCGACGTTCGCGCTGGACGAGGAGACCTGGGCGGTGGGGTTCGAGGACGGCACGGTCATCGCGCCTCCCGGCCGGGACGACGATCTCGACGGCCGGCTCTGCTGGACCGTCGACCGCCGTTTCGCCTGGCCGTTCCGCTGGGGTGACCAGAGCGTCTTCCCCGACGCCGCCCGCGCGGGAGTGGGGGCGGCCTCGCCGGAGACCGAGCTGCTGCTGACGCCGTTCCGGGGACGTGGCAGTACGGCGAAGGCGACGGGGACGTGGCCGCCGCCCGACACCGCCACCGTCACCGATCTGATCACGGTGGTCCTGGGCACGCTCGTCGACCTGAGCGTTGAGCATTCGGTCGTTTACGAAAACTGGATCGTCGACACGTTCCAGCAGCTCGCGATGATCCGCGCCCGGCGGGGCGAGGCCGCCGAAGCCCGCGACCTGGCCCTCGCGATGCCGGAGCACCGGCAACGTCTCGGACACCTGGCGCGGGTCGCGCTCGCGCTCGGCGCGGCCGGTTTCGCCGCCGAGGCCGCCGCCGTCTTCCCCTACGCCGACGACGATCTTGCGGACGTGAGTGATGGGGCGGACATGGCGGTGGTCGCCGGGGCCTGCGCGGTCCTGGGGCGGCATGAACGCGCCGATCGATGGTTCGCCGCCGCGCGCGAGGCCGCCGACGCCGACCGTTCGAACTGGGAGGTCCGGCTGCCGCTGGTCTGGGCGCTCACCGAGTGCGGCCGGGAGCAGGAGGCCCGCGCCGTGCTGGACGAGGGCGCCGGCACGCCGAGGGACCGGTACCACGGTGTGCCATGGCTGGTGTGCCTGCTCAGGCGGGGCGAGTCCGAGCTGGTACGCGAGCTGATCGGGGAGCGCAGCGAGCCGGAGGACCCGAACAAGCGGCACGAATACGGCGTGCGCTGGTTCGACGACTGGACGGCGGCCCGCGCGCTCACCCTCTACGGACAGCCGGATCTGCTCCGGTTGTGGGGCGAGATCAACCGGTGTTGGGTGTCGGACGACCTGCCGGTGGCCGAACGGATCGCCGCCGAGGGCAGGCCCACCGGCCCGACCGACGACCAGCTGACCGATCTCGCTGCCCAGCACGCCGGGCTCGCCAAACTCCCCAAGGCGGCGAAGCGCCGCGAGTCCGCACATGTGGCCCGGAAGGCGGCGGAGTGCGGCCACGTCAGCGCCGTGCTCGACCTGCTGCCCGGGACGGGCGAGGCCGGCAACTACGGGCTGGACAGCAACACGCGAACCTGGGTCGTCTTCAGCGCCCTGCGGACCATCGCGATCGGCGTGGACGTGGACGTGTGGTGACCGGGTGCACCGGCGAGGGCCCGGCCCCGGCCGATCATGCGGCTGGGAGATGTCACAGCCTGCGGACGTTGAGGGCGCGGAACTGGAAGCTGTCCTGCTGCCCTTCCTCGATGTCGAACTCCACGACATCGCCCTGTCGGAGCTCCCGGAAGCCGTCGCCGACGATCTCGCTGAAGTGCGCGAAAGCGTCACCACGCCCGGCGGGGAGGTCGCTGGAGGAGATCGCACCCCAGCCTTTCTCGGCCTTCCAGAACTTCACCGTGCCACGAGCCATGGTCCCAGTGTGGCAGCGGAAGGACGGCCCGACTACCGCGCATCAGCTCCTGTCACGGCCTACCGCACGTCATGAAGCCGCATCAGGGGCTCACTGGCGTATCTGTGGCGGCCGCCCGCCGCAGGAGGCGTTCCAGGCTGTTGAGGGCCTGATCGGTGTCGGTGCCGGCGCGCCGGGAGATCGCGATGTCGACCATCGGCAGCAGCGGCAACCCCTGCTGCTCTGATGGGCGCACAGCCCCCGCCGGGACATTGCCCACGAGTAGCGCGCCGACGCCGATTCCGGCGGCGATGGCCGCCTGTACGGCATGCACACTGGTGCTCTGGAAGGCGATCCGCCATCGGCGCCCGTGGCGGCTGAGCGTGTCCAGGACGGGCTGGCGCCATTGGCAGGGAAGCGAGAACAGCACCAGCGGCAGCGGGTCGGCGAGTGGATCGAAGAGCGGCGCGCAGGCCCAGGTCAGCGGGACCTGACGCTGCCAGCGCACGGACGCTTCGGGCATGACCGACGGATCCCCGAACACCAGGTCAAGACGGCTCCGGTCGGCGAGCTTGCGCAGGGGCGGCGCCGAGCCGACGATCACCTCGAGGTCGACTCGCGGATGGAGTACGGCGAAGTCGGCTCAGGGCCACGGGAAAGGTGGTGATCGCCAGATCCTCGAGCAGTCCGATCGTGCGCCTGCCTGATGGTGTGGCGCGAGGCCCGGCGATCGAGGTGCGGGCCTCGTCGTGCAGGGCCAGCATGCGTTCGGCGTAGGCGAGGAGCGTCTCACCCGCGGGCGTGAGCCGGGCACCCTGCGGATCCCTGATGAGGATGCGCTCGCCGGCGGTCTGCTCCGGGCGCTGGATCCGCTGGCTCACACCTTGCCGCCGGAGATCATCTCCACGGGGCTGCGCGCGGCTCCGCGACGGCGAACACGTCAGCGGACCTGCCGCCGGCCCCTACCGCAGCCGCGTCGTCGGCGGCCCCGCCAAGTTCGCAGGCCGCGTCATCCGCAGCGGCCGCCAAGCCAAAGCCGTCCTGGCCAACCCCGTGCTGCAGATCTACCCCGGCAAGGGCATGACCTGCGTGTTCGAGCGAAGCAAGGCGCTGTGCCAGATGCGCGACGCCGACGAACACGACGACCGGCGCACACCGGATCTCGACGACTGCCGCCCCTCCTGCCGAAACATCGCCCGCACCGACCAGGACATGACCCTCGTCTACCAACAGGCCGCCGAACTCCGAACCCGGATCGCCGACCAGCTCAGCCCCACGATCCGCCACGAACGCGAACGCCGACAGCTCGAACGGATGGAACAGATCATCTCCGAGCACGAGACCCTCCAGGAACAAGGAGAGCATGAATCTCCGTGACCACGTCCCCACCGGACCCGCGGCTCCTCACCGACCTTCGCGCCGCAGCAGACCGCCTCATCGCAGGAACACCGCTTCGCTCAGGTGGAAAACTGACGATCGTCGACCTCGCCGCCGAGGCCGCTATCAAACGATGGATCCTCACCCACAAGCACCCGGAACTGCGCGAGCAGTACCAGGCCGAATTCAAGAACCTCGGCCAGGTCTCGGCACCCGTCCAAGCCGCGCTGAGCAAGGCCGCCGACCTTGAAGAAGGCCTGGCCCAACTACGCGCTGGCAAGCGCGAGCTCAAGGACCGGGTGGAGGCCTACGCGGTACTGATCCGCGACCTCACCGAACGCCTCGACGCGGTGCAGCGGGAACGAGATGACGCACTGGGCGAGCTTGATCGAATCCGGAGCGGCGTTGTTGTTCTCGCCGAACGCCGCAGGGGGACGCAGCGTGATGCCTGAGTTTGGGCCCGTGTTCAGGGGTTGCTATTGGCGGATTGGTCTGTGGCGGCCGTTGCCTGTGAGGTAGGTGGGCAGCAGTCCTGGGTGGTCGGGGCGCCGTCCCCGGTGCGGGGGCTTGGCGCATCCGGTGGCGTACGGCGGTCGCCGCCACGGCGAGGACCATGACGGCGGCGAAGAGGGCGATGGCGGTGGTGTGTTGGCCGATCCAGGTGGAGACGGCGGCTGAGAAGCGGGCGAGTTCGCCGTTTGGGGTGCTGGCGGTCTGGCCGGTGGCGGCTTCGAGGTCGGCAAGGCCCGAACCGCCGCGATCCGCCAGCTCGTCCTCCAAGCCCCGGCCCCTGTTGTCGCCCGCATGCTCGGCTACAACAACGAGACCGCTGCCCAGATCGCCGCCCAGCTGCTGGCCCCTGGAGCCGCTACGCCCCTGGCGATCACCAACGGTGACGAACCGGCACTTCCCGTCCACGAATACAACACAGTTGATTACGGAACCTCACCAGTTACCCCCATTCAGGCGCCGACCTCGGTCTCGCGAGGACGGGCGTCCTCGGCGGTGCGCAGGTGGCGTATGGGCGACAGCAGCACCCACACGGGTGCCAGCGCGAGACCGATACCTCCTGCCAGCAGCGCTGGGCGCAGGCCGATCAGGTCCCCCAGCAGACCGCCGGCCACGGCTCCCAGCGGGAGTACGCCGAACGACAGTGTGCGGTAGGCGGCGTTGGCCCGCCCGACCACGGCTGCGGGCACGGCGACCTGCCGCAGCGTCACCGCCTGCGAGCCTGACACCGCGATGCCGAACCCCTCCACGAAGTACGCGATGGCCAGCACGATCGGGCTGGCCGGGCCGGTCGCCAGGGGAATGGCGATGAGCGGCGTGGAAGCGATCACCATGGTCGCGATGAGTGCAGGGCCGAAGCCGAGCCGGCGCACCAGTGGCTCGGCGGCGAGCGCGCCGAGCACGGCGCCCGCCGCCGCCGCTGAGGCGATGGCGCCGATAACCCCGGCGGACAGCCCCAGGTCGTGCACGGCGTACAGGACGTAGAGGGCGGCGATGAACTGGCCGAAGAAGTTGAACGTGGCCGCCTCCAGGGCGACGGGCCGGACGTGACGGTTGCCGAAGGTCGCGCGCAGCCCTTCGGCGATCTCCTGCCGGATCTGCCGGCGCCGGCCGGGCTCCAGGGGCCGCTCGCGATGCCGGATGCGGACCAGGAACAGCGCCGAGAGCAGGAAGGACAGCGCGTCGAAGGCGAGCGCGACGGGCGCACTGAGCACCTGGATCAGCAGACCGCCCAACCCCGGCCCGGCCAGTTGGGCGAGCGAGGCGCTGAACTGCAGGCGACTGTTGGCCCGAACCAGGCTCTGGCCTGGCACGAGCGCGGGCACGTAGGCATGGTAGGCGGTATCGAACAGCACGGTCAGTGCCCCGCTCGCCAGGACGATCACGTACAGGCCCTCGATGCCCAGCACCCCGGCCAGGGCGGTGACCGGGATCAGGCCGATCACGACGGCTCGCCCCAGGTCGGCTCCGAGGAGCAGCGGCCGGCGGCGGCTACGGTCGATCCACACACCGGCGAGCAGGGTGAGCAGGAGCGCGGGTAGGTAGCCGGCGGCGTTCAGCAGGCCCATCTGGGCGGGGCCGGCGTCGAACAGCGCGACGGCGGTCAGTGGCAGCGCCACGGTGGTGATCTGGGATCCCACCTGGGAGATGGACTGCGCGGCCCACAGCGATCCGAAGTCGCGGCCTTCTACCCTCTTGAAAAGCATCACCGGGTTAGAATTAGAGCCTTCTAACCCCTTGTGTCAACTCTTATAGTTAGAGCATGCCGTTCATGTTCGTCGGAGGTTCGCTCCCGCTCGACTTCGCCAACACGGTCAGCTGGCACACCGGGCCGGAGCCGTACGACCATCTGCAGACCCCCGCCGACCTCGCGGACTGGGCGCAGCAGGCAGGGATCCTGGTGCCGGCCGGCACGCAGGCCACACTGTCCGCGGCAAGGGAACTGCGCGAGGCGCTGTTCCGCTCGTTCCTGGCCGCCATGAAGGAGAACTCCCCCGACCCTGGCGACCTGGACACGATCAACGCGCACCTGCGGGTGGCGATGGGTCACACGCGGCTGACCCCCGACCTGGCATGGGGCTGGGACGACCAGGGCTCTTGCGATCTGGCGGTATGGACGATCGCCCGGCAGGGCACCGAACTGCTCGCCTCACCCGATCTGCGGTCGGTGTCAATCTGCCAGGCCGACAACTGCGGCTGGCTCTTCCTTGACCGCCGCCATCTGCGCCGCTGGTGCACAAAGGAGGGCTGCGGCAACCGGGCCAAGGCGGCCAGGCACTACCAGCGGGCCAAAGCCCGGAGGGCGTCCCCGTCACAGAGGTAATGACGTCTCGTCTTCTTGTCCTAAATGTGGGAATGAGGCATGGCCAGGTACGTGGTTCGACACTTGGGTGCGGAAGGCGCCGTCATCGAACCGGTATGAAGATCAAACTTCCTGTGCGAACTTCTGCACGCCGACCTTCCATATCGAGTCCACACATCACCGATTTGTCCCGCACTGGAGAAGCCGGAGTTCCGAGATTGGACAATCCCGGAAGTAACTACCCTGGAGTTGCTTCTGGCCTCCCTGGCCCCTCTAGCCGCAGGACCCGGGCTTATCTGCTGGCGCTCCGGCTTCTTAAGGGATTGATGAGATGTCAGGGATCCTGAAGGTCTATCGTCCTGGTCGTTCGTCTTGCTGTGAGGGTGAAGGCGAGGTGGCCGGAGTTGGCGCTGGCGGTGGTGATGGATCGACCTCACCATCAAGCAGCAGGAGGCGGCAGGCGCGGCGCCGATATCTGCGGCACGTGCCCTGGCCGACGATGACGGGCGCGTCCAGGAATCCTGGAAGGTCGGGTCGCCCGGAGGAGTCTCACCTCCGGGCTCCCACAGATCCCGGCGTGACAGTCTCCCGTCACCGGGCTCTTCTCAACCTCACCGTCAGAACTCGGAAATCCACCGCCAGTGCGCGAAGAAGCGCGGGTATTGGCGGGTGGTTCGGTCCCAGGCCGCGAGGGCCTTCTTGAAGGTCCTCAGCCGCTTGTATTTCTTCCTCATCCAGCGCACCAGGTAGGCGTTGATGCGCCGCAGCAGCGGATGAAGCTCCGACCGGTAGAAGCGGCCGTAGTAGTTCATCCAGCCCGACACGATGGGGTTGATCCACCGTGCCAGGTCCCGCTCGGAGGCGGTAGTGCGGCGGTGCAGCCGCCAGGACCGCACCTGTTCGCTCATCCTCTTCATGGCGGTCTTGCTGACCGCCGGGCCGAAACCGGTGAACACCGTCCCGTTCCTGCTGCGCACCCCTCGTGCCCGGAAGGTGAACCCCAGGAAGTCGAACGCGGTGTGCTCGAAAGAGCTCCTGCGTCGGCCGTCCTTGCAGTAGACGATCCGGGTCTTGTCCGGGTGTAACCGCAGCCCGACCTGCTTCATCCGCTCGCCGATCGCCATGGCCAGCATGCGGGCCTGGCTTTCGCTGCGGCAATGCACCACCACATCGTCGACATAGCGCTCGAACGACACGGACGGAAATCTCCGCGCCATCCAGGTGTCGAAGGCGTAGTGCAGGAACAGGTTGGCCAGCACGGGCGAGACCGCTGATCCTTGCGGGGTTCCGCGATCACGCTCGGCCCGCGAGCCGTCGCTCGTCTGCAGCGGGGCGGCCAGCCACCGCTGCACATACAAGACGATCCAGGGCTGATCGGTGTTGGCCCGCACCGCTTTGACGATGAGATCCCACGGAACGCTGTCGAAGAACTTCTGGATGTCCAGATCGATGACCCAGTCGTTCGACCAGCAGCGTTCCCGGCACCCGGCCACCGCATCCAGCGCCGACCGGCCCGGCCGATACCCATAGGAGTCCGGATGGAACATCGGTTCCACCGCCGCCTCCAGCCGGGCGGCCACCACAGTCTGAGCGATCCGGTCCGCGACAGTCGGTATGCCGAGCGTCCGGGTGCCGCCGCCATGCGGCTTGGGTATCTCCACCGCCAGCACCGGGGGCGGGAAGTAGCTGCCCGAGGACATCCGGTTCCAGATCTTGTAGAGGTTGTTCTTCAGATCCTGCTCGAAGTCCGCGATCGTGCAGCCGTCCACGCCCGGTGCGCCCTTGTTGGCCCGCACCTTCAGATACGCGTCCCACACCTCCTGTTTGGAAATATCGAACGGCTTGCCTGCCGGTCTCTGCTCGTCCACGCGATTCCTCCCAGACCTTCCGCCTGGTTGATCTGATGCACGAACCACGGTCGAGCCGGCTCCTTCGCTCCACCCCCACCGCATCAAGCAGGGGTCTCACCGCTACTACGGGCCGGTCCGCCTGCGTGTCCCGCGACGGTACTCACTCCCTTGCGTTTCAGACGCTTGGGGAACTCCCTGCCGCCCCGCCTCGGGCATCCGGTACGGGACTGTGTCGGGACACGCCCTCCCACGTTCCGCACGAGAGCAGCAGATCAAGCTCGCGCCACCTCTGCGCCGGACACCGCCTGGCCAAGACCTCGGGCACCCGCCAGGCTTATCCCGGGCTGGGGTTAAAGGCCCGGTTTCGATGCCACTTCATACCTAACGGCGCTTCCGCGGTGAATCCCTTCATCAGGGACTTTCGATGCAACGCCTTCTTGATCCCCACCTGACGCCTCAACGGGCGCCTTTTCCCTCCACGCTCACCACGACAGTCTTCGGCTAACGCAGCTGAGGGCGGTTTGAAGCCTCCCCCCGACGGGCGGCTCCGAAGGGCCATATTTCCTTCATCTCTCGTGCAGCACCGCGTGCGATCGTTGCTACCTCACACGATCACCTCGCGTTCGTGGCACACAAACCCCTGGTAGACGGGTTGATCACCACAACCATCACCGCCGCAACCAGGGGTTCCGGATGCTGTTCGGCTCCGCGCCGACTGTGTCCGTCTCAGCTCAGGACAGAATCCTGCCCAGCCACCGGGCGCGTGCCTCGCGGGCGTTCTGAGACAGCACCGCCTGCGGCACCAGGCCGTCGAACCCGTGGAAGCCGCCGGGCCACACGTGCAGTTCGGCGCTCCCTCCGGCCTGCCAGATACGACTGGCGTAGGTGACGTCCTCGTCGCGGAAGGTCTCGGCGGATCCCACGTCGATGAAGGCGGGCGGCAGCCCGGACAGGTCCGCCGCCCGCGCCGGCGCCGCGTAGGGGGAGACGTCGTTGGTGCCCCGGGCGTCGCCGAGCAGGGCCGTCCATCCACCCTGGTTGGATGCCTGGTCCCAGACGCCCAGCCCAACCAGCTGGCGCGCTGAGGCAGTGTCGTTGCGGTCGTCGATCATCGGGCACATCAGCATCTGCGCGAACAGGGCCGGGCCGCCGCGGTCACGGGCCATCAGAGCCAGGGCCGCAGCCAGGCCACCGCCAGCGCTGCCGCCGGCGACGATGATCCGCTCAGGATGGAAGGGGTGTAGCCAAGGTAAGCCTAAAACCCACAATCGCGATCTTGGTTGAGCAAGTCGAGGCAGGTCAGCCGCTGATCCGAGGGGCGAGCAGGCTGGTGATCTCGGCGATGGCGTCCGGTGAGGGCTTGAAGTAGCGCCGCAAGTTCTCCGGTTTCTTGTGCCGGGATTTGGCCATCAGCATCAGCAGGCTCGCGCCCGCCTCGCCCAGGTGGGTCAGCGCCGAATGGCGGAATTCGTGCAGGTCCCACCCCATGCCGGGACCGTTCAGCGCGGTGTGCTCATCCAGCAGGGCGCGGGCCTGGCCGTAGGACAGGCGGGCCAGGCCGGTGTCGGGGCAGATGTCGCGGGGGCTGACGACCTTGCCGGGGCCGGGACGCCGGTGGGTGACGAAGACCGGGCCGCGGGTGCGGCCTTTGAGCAGGCGAGGCAGCAGCCGAGCGGCGCCGGCGTCCCAGTAGACGGTCTCCAGCACGAAGTCCTCGCGAGCCTGACCGCGGCGGCGAGTCTTGGCGCGGGCGCCCTTGGCCTTGACCCGCGCCTGGCGGGCCGTCAGGTCCAGGTCCTCGATGTTGAGGGTGAGGATTTCCTCGGCCCGGGCGGCCGTCTCATACAGGAGCCTGTAGAGGGTCTTCTCCCGAAGGCCGACGTCGCGGCGTGCGATCAGTCGGTCGATCGCGGTCTTGGAGCGAGCGGGGGTCTGGCTGTCAGGTGCGGCCAGTCGCCTGGCCCAGGCGGGTACGGCCGGGCGGCGTGGCCGCGGTCGCGGCACCAGGCCAGCCAGGACAGTACGGCGGCGCGGCGGGCGTTCCAGGTGTTGACGGCCGCACCGCCCCACAGTGCCTCCAGGGCCTCGCCGATCTCGTCGTCGGCCACCGCCGCGAGGGGGCGGTGCTCGCCGAGCCGGAGCGCGATCTTGCCGACGCCGGCGGCGTAGGCGCGCACGGTGTTGGGGTTGGGCACGGTGTCGAGGAAGGCGTCGGCCGCGGCGCGGACCGTCAGGTGCTGGGCGGCTGGCAGCGGCGTCACGGCGGGCACGGCGTCCTCCTTGTCGCAGATAACAGGGCCGCTTCACGCAGCGGCCCGCATTCGTTACCGCAGGTCGTGATCAGCGGTGCCACAGATAATAGAGTGTTATCTGTGGCGTGCTACATCTCCTTGTGCGGCACATCGTCCAAAGGCTCAGGTCGAGGAGTGCGGCGTCCTCGCGCGGCGCGCATGCTCCACGTCGAGCCCTAGGGATCTGAGCAGGTCGAGCAGTTCGGCGTGGTAGAGCTTGGCGGGGTCGCCGGTCTGCGTGCCGAGATGGCCGTAGACCTCCAGGGAGATCAGGCCGTGCATGCGGCCCCACATGCGCAGTGCGAGGGCAACGGCAGCCGGGGGCAGGTCGGGGAAGTGTTCGCGGATGGTGTCGGCCAGGCCGGGTGAGAAGTCCGACCACTGGTGGTCGGTGGATGCCTGGGTGGCTTTCGCGTACGGCCAGGCGGCTGCGGCCAGTTCGGTGAGTCCCAAGCAGGCACGTTTGGCGGCCTCGGGGGCCGGTCCTCCGGTCGGCGCGTGGTAGCCGGCGACCGGATCTCCGTAGATGAGCCGGAAGCCTTCGGGGTTGGCCAGCGACCAGACGCGTAGGGCCTGCCCCCAGGCCAGGATCCGGCCGGCGATGTCGTCGGGGGCGACGGCGTCGCGTGCAGCCTCCACCTGGTCCAGCAGCGAGGAGTAGATGTCGTTGATCAACGTGGTGATCAACGCGTCGCGGGTCTCGAAGTAGCTGTAGATGGCGCTGCCGCTCATCCCCATCTCGCGGCCGATCGCCCGCAGCGAGACCGCGTCGGGGCCGCCCTCGGTCAGGTGCTTGAGCGCGATGGCTTTGATCTCCGCGGTGGTCTGCGCCCGCAACCGTGCCCGCCGGCCCACTGTCTGCTCTTGCACGCTTGACAGCTTACACCGCTACGTTAGAGTACGGCGCACCAAGTTTGAACGCCGTTCTGACTTTGAACGGCGACAGGATCCATGTAACTGAGAGAAGAGTTCGTGATGAAAGCCAGGACAGTCCTGTTCGACGAGCTCGGCGGTCCCGAGGTGCTCTACCTCGCCGACGTGGAAATCGGTGAACCCGGCCCCGGCCAAGTGCGGGTGCGCATCGACGCCTTCGGACTCAACCGGGGCGAGGTGTTCCTGCGCACCGGCCGGTACTACTACGACGCGGTGCTGCCCGGCTCGCGCCTGGGAACCGAGGCCGCCGGCGTGGTGGAGGCCATCGGACCCGGCGTGACCGGCTACGCCGCCGGAGAAGCGGTCAGCATCGTGGCCAAGCCGAGCGACGAGGGGATGTCCGTCCACGGCATCTACGCCGACCGGGCCATCGTGGCGGCCGAGCGGCTGATCCGCCGTCCGGAACACATGGACGCCGTGACCGGCGCGGCCATCTGGGTGCCCGCGTTCACCTCCTACGGCGCACTGGTCGAGGTCGGCAGACTGCAGCCCGGCGATGATGTGGTCGTCACGGCCGCCTCCAGCAGCGTCGGCCTGGCCGCCGTCCAAATCGCCGCCCACCTGGGCGCCACGCCCATCGCGGTGACCAGGACCGGCGCCAAAACCGACCGGCTTCTGGCCGCGGGCGCCAAGCACGTGATCGCCGCCGACGACGGCAACGTGGTCAAGCAGGTGCACGCCCTCACCGGCGAGCGCGGCGCGCGGCTGATCTTCGACGGCGTCGCCGGTCCCGGCCTGCCCGACCTGGCGCAGGCGGTGGCCCCTGACGGCATGCTGATCGTCTACGGTTCCCTGGACGGGCGGCCCACCCCGCTGCCGATGTGGTGGCCGATCAACGTCTACGGCTACGCCATCTTCCACCTGTTCGCCGATGAGGAGCGGGTCCTCCGGGCCGAGACCTTCATCACCGATGGCCTGCGAGCCGGAGCGCTCGCCCCGGTCATCGACCGCACCTTCGACCTGACCGACATCGTCGAGGCCCACCGCTACATGGAGTCCAACACCCAGGTCGGCAAGATCGTCGTCACCGTCCGGCACTGACAGGAGAAACCCATGAACTACGCCGAGCTCATCCACCGGTTCATCGAGGCCATCAACGACACCGACGCCGCCTCCCGGCGCGCCACCATCAAGGAGATCCTCACCCCCGACTGCACCTACACCGACCCGGAGACCGCCGTCGAAGGACACGATGCGCTGGATGCGGCGTTCGCCGCCCTGCAGCAGCGGATCCCGCCTGGTTTCCGCTTCGGCCTGAGTGCCCCGGTCGACGTGCACCATCGTCAGGCCCGTTTCTTCTGGCGGTTCGGCGATCCCAAAGCCGACACCCCCGCCGCGACTGGCTCCGACGTCGCCGTCTTCGCCGACGGGCGCATCCGCCACCTGTACGCCTTCTTCGACGCCACCACCAGCTGACCCCACCACCCGGGAAGAACCATGTCCTCCGCCACCCGACGGCTGTTGACCGTCACGGCCATCACCGTCTGCGCCCTGCTGACCGGCGCCGCTGCCGCATTTCCGGACACCGCCCGGCAGCCCTCAGCCGCCACCGGACCCGGCTGGAGCGCGACCTGGACCGCCGCGCCACAGCGCCCCAGCATCAGCTTCGCTCCCAACTGGTCACAGCAGGGCTTCACCCGCCAGACCGTGCGCCAGATCGTCCGGATCAGCGCCGGCGGTAAAGCCGCCCGGATCCGGCTGTCCAACCGCTACGGCACCACCTCGCTCACCATCGACCAAGCCACCATCGCCCGCACCGACCGCGGAGCCGCCATCGAACCGGGATCGCTGCGCCACCTGACCGTCCGCGGCAAGCGCGCCTTCACCGTCCCGGCCGGGACCGACCTCGTCACCGACCCGGTACCACTGGACCTGGCCGCCTTGGAATCGGTCACCATCACGTTCTTCGCGACCCAGCCGACGGGCCCGGCCACCTATCACGCGCAAGCCCTCGCCACCACCTACCGGGCCGCCGACGATCACGCCGCGGACATCGGCGCCGCCGCCTTCACCGACACCTCGCAGTCCTGGTACTACCTCACCGGCGTGGACGTGATCACCACGGCGCCTCGCGGCGGCGTGGTCACCTTCGGCGACTCCCTCACCGACGGAGCCGGCAGCAGCACCGACGCCAACAACCGCTACCCCGATGAACTCGCCGAGCGCCTGGCCGCCGCCGGCACCCCCCGCGCCGTGCTGAACCAAGGCATCGCCGGCAACCGCGTCACCGTCGACTCGGCCTGGTTCGGCGACAAGGCCACCGCCCGCTTCCGCCGAGACGTCCTCGGCCAGCCAGGCGTGCGCACCGTCATCATCCTGGCCGGCATCAACGACATCGGCATCGGCGAACTGGCGGCGGCGCCTCCCTCCCCGATCTTCGCCCCCTACCCCGACGTCTCCGCCGGCCAGGTCATCGCGGGACTTCGCGAACTGATCCAGATAGGCCACGCCAAGCACCTGCGCGTAATCGGCGCGACGGTGATGCCGGTCAAGGGATCGGCCTACTACACCGCCCGCAGTGAGGCCAAGCGCGAGGCCATCAACGCCTGGATTCGCACCTCTGCCCCGTTCGACGCGGTGGTGGATCTCGACCGCGTCACCGCCTCACCCGCCGACCGCGACCGGCTCAACCCCGCCTACGACTCAGGCGATCACCTCCACCTCAACGACGCCGGGTACCGAGCCATCGCGGGCGCCATCCACCCGGCCGACCTCGGCTGAACGTCCGAACCCCGCCTGTTGCCGATCGCCTCCACCTGCCGCGCCCTGGCACCGCACTTGTGGAGGCCATCGTGTCAATGGGGTCGTTGTCGGCAATCACCCCGCGCTGGCCGAAATGCAGCCACTCGGCGAAGCCGTTGTAGGCCTCCACCTTGTTGGTCGCCGCGGTCACCCGCCGGCGCAACGGGGCGACCGACAAGTACCGCAACAACTGCACCGTCCTGATCACCCGCCCCACCTCGCGGAAGGCGGCGTAGTGGGCGTTCTTGCGCGAGCCGGAGCGCAGCCGGCGCAGCAGCAGCGTGGAGGAGATGGCGTTCTCCCGGATGGAGACCGCCACCCGCAGCAGGTCCCGGAAATGGGTCTCGATCAGCGTCCAATCGATGACGTTCTTGCCCCGCTCGCCGAACAACGCGTCGATGTGCCGGTACCGGGTGGCGCGGCCGGGCCGGTAGAAGGTCAGGTCCTTCCAGTTGCGGATGCGCGGCATCAGCTCAAACCCGAGCAGGTGCGCCAGAGTAAAGACCGGGAAGCTCTGGCCTTGGGTATCGGCATGGATCGTGGTCGGCTTGACCTCCGAGGCGTTCTGCAACAGCCCGTCGATGATGTAGACCGCCTCCCACGCCCCACAGGGGATAAATCGGGTGAACAAAGCGATGTAGGTGTCGGCGACGTGGTGGTAGGCGATCCCGCCGGGCTTTCCGTACCGGACGCTGGTCTCGGCGAGCAGGTTGTTGAGGTAGGTGTCCATATGGGTGCCGTTGCCCCACACCCGCGACATGTCGAGCCGGGCGTGCGCGTTGACCACGTCCGCGATCGCCTCGTTCAGCTTGGGAATGGAGAAGTGCCGGTTGGCGGCCATGGACAGCTCGTGCCCGCTCACTCCGGGGATGTGCCGGGCGGCCTCCCACATCTCATCGATCTGCCGGTGCGCGGCTATCAGTTCGGGGACCTGGTCCTCCGCAGCGCACGCACGGCACCAAACCCTTATGTCGTCTTCCGTGGGATTCTGCCGTCCCAGCTCGATCCTGGAAATCTTGGAGTCGCGCATCCCGGATCGAGCTGAGAGCTGGCGGCCGTTGAGATTGGCGTCCAGGCGTAGGGCGCGAAGCCTCTGCCCGAACGCCTTTCGGGCAGCTTGTACTTGGTCTTGTTCAGACAAGGGCGGAACGCTGTCAGGCGGGCCGGTAGTCGCGGTGCGGGATGGCCAGGTCCCACAGAGCCGAGAATACGTCAGCGCAGTGCTTCAGGATGGCGGGGTCTCGGTAGAGCTGAATCTCGGCGCGCTTGTCCGTCCCGTCGAAGACGTTGAACACGACTGTCTCACCGTCGAGCAACCAGAAGTCATTCCCTGACAGGCTCAACGTTGAGGTCAGCCGTCGTGGCACCCAACGCAGGTCCTCCCCAGCCTCGACCTTGAGGCCATTCGTCGCCTCGAAGCACCACCGCTGGTACGCGGAAAGAGGTTCTGACACCACGCACACGCGACGGTATGTCTTGCCCTCCGCAACCCCAGCCTTGACCCGATCACACCACGGCTTGAGAACGCGAGGGACTTCCTCCCGGTCGCCTGCCTGCCAGTTGGCGAACAGATCAGCGTCTATGCCGTAGTTGTCCCGCATCTCGACGTGGAGTGCTTCCCGGCTGATGTTGTTGACCAGATCAGCTCGTTCCTTCGGAGAGATCAACTCCATAGTGCTCCCTCACGTACTTGCGGACGAACGCGTTCATGGTGCGGTCAGAGAGTTCCCCGAACGTCTCGTCTTCCCCGAGGCCGATGAGCTGCGCCCCTACCCTGGAGCCGCGCTTCTTGACCTGTACGAGCCAAGACCCTCGATCTGTCCGGTAGAACGTCTCGCACTCGTTGTCCTGATTGGAATCGGGGTCCTTGCAGTAGAAGGTTAGAGAGAGATCATCTGCATCACCGTAGGATTGCACGAGATTTCGCCCTCCTGGTCTAATGCCGTGAGCACCAAGAGTCGCGCGACGGACACACAGAGTCACGAGCTTCTTGCTCGTGAGCTGACCTGGCCATCTAGCGTACTGGGATGGGTCATCAGCAAGTCGGCACCCATGCTGATGTCAGCCACAAACAGCCCGGAACAGGAAGAAGCCCCAGACTCCCGGCATGTGCCGCGAGCTGGGGCTGTGACTCCTGTTGAACGGGTCTGGTGGACGATACTGGGATTGAACCAGTGACCCCTTCCGTGTCAGGGAAGTGCTCTCCCGCTGAGCTAATCGTCCTTGGAGGTGGAGACGGGATTTGAACCCGTGTGGACGGCTTTGCAGGCCGCTGCCTCGCCTCTCGGCCACTCCACCGAGTCGCCCATCCGAGCGGAAGACGGGATTCGAACCCGCGACCCTCACCTTGGCAAGGTGATGCTCTACCACTGAGCCACTTCCGCGTTGCCCCATAACTCTAGCGGGTTTTCCGACCGGATGCTCACTTGCGGAGCTGGCGGGCCACGCTCCGTTCCGTCGCGGGCAGGCTGAGGAAGATCTCCAGGATGCGGGTGAGGCGGTGCACCTCGATGCGGTGGAAGGCCGGGCCGTCGCTCCTGGCCAGGAGCAGGGTGAGGGCCAGCGGCGGGAGCGGGGCGTGGATGACGTGCAGGCCGTCGTCGAGCGTGAGGGCCATCGGGCGAGACGGTACGTCCTTCGGCAGCGTCACCTGCTGCGGCGCGCGCCAGCTGGCGTAGATGACGCCGCGCTCGGCGGCGGTGGCGGCCCAGTCGGCGCTGAACAGCACCGGCAGTGAGTCGACCAGGGTGGTCAGCGCCCTGTCGCCCGCCGTGGTGATGTATTTGAGGATCTCCAGCTCCGGATAGGTGCCCGGAGCCTCTCGGGTGGTCCAGATGCCTTCGACTGCCACGTCGGCGACGCTCTGCAGGCTCTTGAGCAGGGTCTGCTTGGGGGTGCCGTCGGGGCAGAAGACCGTGATGTCGTCGACGGCGCGGCCGGCGCCCCTGTCGAGAACGGTGAACTGGGTGATGTCGGCGCCGACCGTGCCGAGGACTCGGGTGATCTGTGCCAGCGAACCCGGCCGGTCGGGCAGTGCGATGCGTACTCGCAGAAGCATCCGTCCCCTCCCCACTAGATGCCACTTCACAGCCTATCCGCGAATACCCGTCACGGCCTGACCTGCGCTACAACTGACTGAGTGAAGATTGGACCGATAGGGGTGTGGCCGCCGGTCGTGCTGGCGCCGATGGCGGGCATCACCAACGCGGCGTTCAGGGTGCTCTGCCGCGAGCAGGGCGCCGGGTTGTTCGTGTGCGAGATGATCACCACGCGGGCGCTGGTGGAGCGCAACCCCAAGACGTTCAGGATGATCAGGTTCGCGGAGTCGGAGCGGCCCAGGAGCATCCAGCTGTACGGCGTCGACCCCGACACCGTCGGGCGCGCGGCCAAGATGATCGCCGAAGAGGACCTGGCCGACCACATCGACCTGAACTTCGGCTGCCCCGTGCCCAAGGTCACCAGGCGCGGCGGCGGCTCCGCGCTGCCGTACAAGAGGAATCTGCTGCGGCGGATCCTGCGTGAGGCGGTGGCGAACGCAGGCCCGCTGCCCGTCACGATGAAGATGCGCAAGGGCATCGACGACGATCACCTCACCTACCTCGACGCCGGCCGGATCGCCGTCGAGGAGGGGGTCGCGGCGATCGCCCTGCACGCGCGTACGGCCAAGCAGCACTACGGCGGCGTGGCCGACTGGGACGCGATCGCCAGGCTGAAGGAGGCGGTGCCGGAGGTCCCGGTGCTGGGCAACGGCGACATCTGGTGCGCCGACGACGCGCTGCGCATGGTGGCGGAGACCGGCTGCGACGGGGTGGTCGTCGGGCGCGGGTGCCTGGGGCGGCCGTGGCTGTTCAGGGATCTGGAGAACGCCTTCAACGGCAGTCCGGAGCGGGTACGGCCGAGCCTCGGCGAGGTGGCCGCGATGATGGCCAGGCACGCCGAGGGGCTCACCGAGTGCTTCGACATCGAGCGTTACGCGATCGCCGACTTCCGCAAGCACGTCGGCTGGTATCTGAAGGGGTTCACGGTCGGCGGCGAGCTGCGGCGCGAGCTGGCCACCGCCGAGTCGCTCGACGGGCTGCGCGAAGGGCTGGCCAAGCTGGAGCACGACCAGCCGTGGCCGCCCAACACCGACACCCCGCGCGGCAAGTCGGGAGAGCGCGGCAAGGTGCTGCTGCCGGACGGCTGGCTGGACGACCCATGGGATTGTGTCGTGCCTTCGGACGCCGAGTCGGATATATCCGGCGGCTGAGCTGTATATCTAATGCGGGCCGGCCGCCTCCGTGCCGCAAGGGCCGCCGCCGGTGGCGGGCTGGAGCTGGACCGGGTCGCCCGACATCGTGAGCGTCGGGTAGTAGGCGGCGATGCGTTCGGCCGAGCGGCCCGCGTAATGGCAGATGAAGCTGCGCCTGAACCGGTCGGCCGTGCTGTTCGGCTCGGAGCCGTGGACCAGGCTGCCGTTGAAGAACAGCACGTCGCCCGGATCCATGTCCACCGGCACCCGCTCGAGGCCCGGCGGCGGGGGGACGTAGTCCTTGGTGAAGGAGACGTCGTTGTCGGCCTCCTCGGGACAGAACAGGTCCATCAGGTGCGTGCCGGGCACCACCTCCAGGCCGCCGTTGGCCCGGTCGACGCGGTCCAGCGCCACCCAGGCGGCCACACACGTGCCCGGCTCGACCCGCAAGTAGAAGTTGTCCTGATGCAGCGCCTGCCCGCGGGCGCCGGGCGGCTTGAAGTAGAACATGCTCTGGGCTGCTATCGGCTCCTCGCCGAGCAGGTCGCGGAGCACGGCGGCGATCCGGGCGTCGAGGAGGTACCGTAGCGCGACGTCGTTCACCTGGTGGGGGTGCATGACGCGCGGGTAGTCGCGCAGGATGTCGTACGGTTGGCCGGGGTCCTGCGGCTTGGGGGAGAAGTGACCCGGGATCGGCCCCCGGGCGTGCAGCGCCATGAACTCCTCCCGCAGCTCCACCACCTCATCCGCGGCCAGAAGACCGGGCACCAGGACGAACCCTCGATCATGGAAATCTGTCAGCCTCATACCTTCACGCTAAGGAGCCGGACCGGTGAACGGTATGCCTGTGACCGCTGAGGAGATGTCTGTTCCTGCTGCGGAGCTGACGATCGTGGGTCACTTCGACAACCGGCCCGGGTACGCCACGCGGCGCGTCAGCGGGTCGCCGAGCTGGCTGCTCATGTGGACCCAGGACGGGGCGGGGCTGGTCGAGCAGGCGGGGGTGTCGTTCACGGCCGGGCCGGGGGATCTGGTGGTGCTCGGGGCCGACGCCGCGCAGCACTACCGGGTCGCGCCGGGGGCGGAGCGGTGGCGCTTCTGGTGGGCGCACTTCCAGCCGCGCCCGGCCTGGCTGGGCTGGCTCGCCGAGCACGCCCGGGCTCCGGGCTGCCACCTGGTCGAAGGCGTGCCCGAGCCGACCCGCGCCCAGATCGACGAGGCTTTCGGCCGCGCCGCCCGAAACGCCCGCTGGCTCCCACCCGCCGTCCGGTCCCTGGGAGGGCAGGCGCCCGCCGCCCGCCCCGCACAGACGTCCGCTGCCCGTCCCGCGCAGGCGTCTCCCGCCCGCCCTGCCGACGCGTCCGCCGACCGCGCCGCGCAGGCGCCCGTTGTCCGTCCCGTTCAGGCGCCCGTTGTCCGCCTCGCGCGCGAGTACGCGCCCGCCGTCGCCGTCTCCGGGCCCGCCCGTGAGCTGGTGCTGAACGCCGTCGAGGAGGTGATCGTGCTGGCCACCGCCTCCGCGCGGCCGGTCGGCGACGCCCGGCGCGCCGAGGAGCCCGGTGACGCGCGGGTCCACCGGGCGCTGGCCCTGATCGCCGCCGAACCGGGCGCCCCCCATTCGGTCGCCTCCCTCGCCAGGGCCGTCGCCCTGTCGCCCTCCCGGTTCGCGCACCTGTTCACGACCGAGACGGGCCACCCGCCCATGCGGGCCGTACGGCGGGCGCGGATCCGGCACGCGGCCCGGCTGCTGGAGGTGACGGACATGGACGTCGGCCAGGTCGCGGCGGCGTCGGGCTTCGTCAGCCCGTTCCACTTCAGCCGGGCCTTCAGCCACGAGTACGGCATGCCGCCCCGCGACTTCCGCTCCCGTCTCCGCCGGCCGAACGCCTGAGAATCAGCCGCTCCCGCCTTCGCCCGAACGCCCGACAACCTCTGACGAGCCGAACGCCTAACAGACCGAATGCGTCAGCGCAGCGGCGTCAGCGGGGCGTCGGAGGTGAACAGTTCGCTGTCCAGGTGGTCGGCGGCGTAGTCGATGGCGCCCATCACCACGCATTCGTCCCCCAACGTGGACGCGCGTACCTCCGGCATCCGCATGCAGGCCCGCTCCAGCCGCTCTCGCAGCGGCGCCAGCAGGACGTCGGCCGAGCGGGAGAAGCCGCCGCCCAGCACCACCATCTGCGGGTCCAGCACCAGCACCATGGCCGCCGTCCCCACCGCGAGGTCGTCCACGTAGCGGTTGACCGCGGCCAGGGCGACGGGGTGGCCGTCGCGGGCCGCCGCCAGCGTGTAGCCCGCCGCGTCCTCGGGCGCGGTGCCATCGGGCACGACCTCGCAGCCGTTGAGGTGCTCGGGGGCGTCGTACCAGCGGGCCTCCGGCAGCATGACGATCTCGCCGGCGGCGGCGCCGAAGCCGCGGTGCACCTTGCCGTCGATGATGAGGCCGGTGCCCATGCGCCGCCCGACGTGCAGGAACACCACGTCCCGAGCGCCCTGCGCGGCGCCCCGGCGGGCTTCGGCGAGTGCGGCCAGGCGGCTGTCGTTCTCGATCAGCACCTGGCACGGGAACATCTCACGCAGCTTGGCCGCCAGGTCGAGGCCCGTCCAGGCGGGGATCGCGGCCGAGAACGCGATGCGGCCCTCCGGCGTGAGCACGCCCGTGGTGCCGACGGCCACCGTCCAGAGGTCCGCGGCCGACCTGCCGCTGAGCGCCAGGCACCCGGAGACCGCGCGGTCTATGGCGGCCAGGCGCTCCTCAAGCGGCGCGTCCGGCAGGACGGGCTGCCGGGTCTCGGCCAGGATCTCGCCGTCGAGGTCGGACAGCGCGGCCCGTACGTTGTGCCCGCCTATGTCCACGCCGACCAGACAGCCGCTGTCGGCGCGGAACCGATAACGGCGGGCCGGCCGGCCCATCGTGCCCGGCGAAGGCGGCACCTCCTCCACCCAGCCCAGCTCCATGAGCTCGTCGGCGACCTCCTTCATGGAGGGCCGCGACAGCCCCGTACGCTCGGCCAGCGCCGAGAGGGTGAGCGGTCCGGCGCCGCGCAGCGCCCGTATCGCGGTCAGCGAGTTGAGCTGTCTGAGCCGGGACAGGTCGCCGCCGCGCAGGTCCGCCATCGCCGCCCCTAACGTAGGTGTCCTCTGTAACTCGCCATTATGCCAGCGTTCGCTTCTGCTTCAACCCGGGCGGTTCCGCACAGAATCGGGCATTGACCCTCCACGAGTCCTGGTGCTACTAATGAAGCGCTCCTTCGTAAGTAGATCAACAGGAATTGAGGGTCTGATGTCGTTCGCGGACGTGGGCGAGGTCGTCCATCAGCCAGGGCAGGCCCGGGTCTTCGAGCACGGGTGGCAGTCGTGGAGCCCCACCGGCGCCTACCGCCTCGGCGAGACCCCGCCCAGGCCCGCGGACGACAACATCCAGATCCTTTGCTACCGCCCCGAGACGCCGGTGCCCGCCGGGGTGTTCCAGGGTGAGGGGCTGCTCGCGATCGACCCCGGCGGCGGCGCGCCGCTGGAGCTATGGTCCGCGCCGAGCCCCGTGGAGGTGCCCTCCATCCGGGCGCGCGAGGAGGACGGGCGCCTGATCGTGAGCGCGAACGGGCCCGTACGCCACCTGACCGGCGAGTCGCTGGGAACCTGGGCAGAAGGCATGGCCGAGGGGTACGCGCCCAGGACGTTTCCGGCCGTACCCCCCATGTGGTGCACCTGGTACGGCTACTGGGGCAAGGTCACCGAGGACGACGTCCTGGACAACCTCCGCCTGTCGGAGCGGCACGAACTGGGCGCCGACATGTTCCTCGTCGACGACGGCTACGAGGCCGAGATCGGCGACTGGCTGGACCCGCGCCCCGGCTTCGGCTCGCTGCGAAAAGTGGCGGAAGCCCTGGGAGAGGCGGGCAGGCGTACCGGCGTCTGGACCGCCCCCTTCCTGGTCGGCCACCGCAGCCGGATCTTCCGCGAGCACCCCGACTGGCTGGTCGGCGGCGCCCACGCGGGCCGCATGTGGGACCAGGACCTGGCGGTGCTCGACGTCACCCACCCGGATGCCGCCGCCCACCTGGTCGAGGTGTTCAGGACCTTCGCCGCGTACGGCATCACCCACTTCAAGCTCGACTTCATCTACGCCGGGGCACTGGCGGGCAGCAGGCACGAGGACCTCGACCCGATCGCCGCCTATCGGCGCGGGCTGGAGCTGATCCGCGAGGGCGCCGGCCCGGACGCCACCCTGCACGGCTGCGGCGCGCCCATGCTGCCCAGCATCGGCCTGGTCGACATCATGCGGGTCAGCCCGGACATCGCGCCCACGCTGCACCCGAAGTCGGGCGACATCAGCCAGCCGTCCCAGCTGGGTGCCCGGCTGACCGGCGCGGCCCGCGAGTTCCTGCACGCCCGCTGGTGGGTGAACGACCCCGACTGCATCATCCTGCGCCCCGAGGTGGAGGCCAGGCAGGAGTGGGCCGCCCACATCGAGGCGACCGGCGGCCTGCGCGGCTCCAGCGACCCGATCGCGGCGCTCGACGACTGGGGCCTGGAGACGACCAGGCGCCTCATGATCCCCACCACGACGGAGCCGTCGTGACGAGGAGCGTGCGGAGGAGAGGGCGCGACTGGCACGCCTACCTGTTCATCGGCCCGAGCCTGCTGGGCGTGCTCGCCTTCCTGCTGCTGCCGATGGTCATCGTCTTCGTGCTCAGCTTCTTCCATTGGGAGCTCCTGTCGCCCCCGTCCTTCGCCGGACTGGACAACTACCGCCGTCTGGCCGGCGACGGAGACTCCTGGCACTCCCTCGGGATCACCGTCGTCTACGTGCTGCTCTGCATCCCCCTGCAGACGGTCCTGGCGCTGGTACTGGCCCTGCTGCTCAACCAGCGGATCAAGGGCGTCAGGGTGTTCCGCTCCCTGTTCGTGGTGCCGTGGATGGCCACCCCGATCGTCATGGGCCTGGTCTGGAACTGGATCTTCGACCCGCGTGACGGCGCGATCAACAGTGCCCTGGCCGTGATCGGCGTCACCGGCCCCGACTGGCTGTCGGACGCCACCTGGGCCCTGCCCGCCGTCGCGCTGGTCAACGTCTGGCAGTACACCGGCTACAACATGCTGTTCTTCCTGGCCGGGCTGCAGGGCATCCCGAGGGAGCTCTACGACGCGGCCGCCACCGACGGCGCCACCCCGCGCCAGCGGTTCTGGCGGGTGACGCTGCCGCTGCTCAACCCCACGATGTTCTTCGTCATGGTGACGAACCTGATCGGCGCGTTCCAGGTCTTCGACACCGTCTTCGTGATGACCAACGGCGGGCCCAGCCAGAGCACCGAGGTCATCAACTTCAAGATCTTCGGCACCGCGTTCAGGGAGTTCGACTTCGGCTACGCCTCGACGCTGTCGATGCTGCTCTTCGCGGTCATCCTGGCCGTGACGCTGGTGCAGGTCAGGTTCTTCGGCAAGCGCACCACCTACGACATGAGCTGAAGGACGACATGACCAAGCGCATCCTGCTCTACGCCACGCTCAGCCTGGGCGCCTTCGTCGCCGTCTTCCCCTATCTGCTCGTGGTGCTGACCGCCTTCAAGACCCAGGGCCAGCTGAACTCGACCGAGCCGTGGGTGCCCGGCCTGCCGCCCACCACCGCCAACCTGACCAAGCTCCTCGGCGGCGAGTTCCCCCGCTACCTGCTCAACACGGTGGTGATGACCGCGCTGCTCACGCTGGGCCAGCTGGTGTTCACCACGTTCGCCGCCTACGCCTTCGCGCGGCTGCGTTTTCGCGGGCGCGAGGTGCTCTTCTGGCTGTACGTGGCCACGATGATGGTGCCCAGCGCCGTCACGATGATCCCGCTGTTCCTGATCATGCGGGAGCTCGGCCTGGTCAACACGTGGTACGGCCTGCTCGCGCCGTACATTCTGGGCACCCCGTACGGGATCTTCCTGATG
Source organism: Nonomuraea sp. NPDC052129 (assembly GCF_040680095.1). Classification (NCBI taxonomy): domain Bacteria; kingdom Bacillati; phylum Actinomycetota; class Actinomycetes; order Streptosporangiales; family Streptosporangiaceae; genus Nonomuraea; species Nonomuraea sp. NPDC052129. The sequence goes on from NZ_JBFAVX010000015.1 coordinate 157,624, forward strand.
CGGCAGTTCTTCCGCGGCCTGCCCGCCGGGCTCGAAGAGGCGGCACGGATCGACGGCGCGGGCCCGCTGAAGATCCTGACCCGGATCCTGCTGCCGCTCTGCCGCCCCGCGATCGGCACGCTGACGATCATCACGGTGATCTCGTCGTGGAACAGCTTCATCTGGCCGCTGATCATCACCAGCGGCGACGACACCAAGGTGATGACGGTCGGCCTCGCCACGCTCAACCAGGGCATCGGCGTGAACTACAACCTGATCATGGCCGGCGGGCTGATCGCGCTGGTGCCGATGATCGCGATCTTCATCTTCTTCCAGAAGTACATCGTCCGGTCGGTGGTCCTCACCGGCCTCAAGTAAGAGAGGTCATATGCGATCCCCCCGCATACGCGAGCTCCGCCATGCCGTGACACTGCTGGCCGCCGCCGCGCTCACCCTGACCGCCTGCGGCTCGGGCGGCGGCAATGAAACCGGCGGAGACGGCAAGGTCACCTTGACCTACCGGCTCTGGGACGACCAGCAGAAGGTGGGCTACGACAAGGTCATGGCGGCCTTCGAGAAGGCCAACCCCAACATCGACGTCAAGATCGAGCTGATGCCGTACGACGAGTACTGGACCAAGCTCACCGCCGACGCGGTGGCCGGCACGGCGCCGGACGTGTTCTGGATGACGCCGTCGCAGTTCCCCGAGTTCGTCACCAAGGGCGTCCTGGCCGACATGTCGCCCCTCAAGCTCGATGCCACGAAATTTCATCCAACGGTGGTCGGGTCGTTTACCTACCAGGACAAGCTGTATGGGGTGCCCAAGGACTGGGGCATCGTCGGCCTGCTCTACAACAAGGATCTGTTCAAGAAGGCCGGTGTCGAGATGCCGGCCAGCCTCACCTGGAAGCCCGACGGCTCCGGCACCTTCCTGGAGACCGCGCGCAAGCTGACCGTGGACGAGGCGGGCAAACACCCCGAGGACCCCGGCTTCGACCCGGCCAAGGTCAAGACCTACGGCTTCGCCTCCTGGAACCACTACCAGACCCAGTGGATGAACTGGGTCAACTCCAACGGTGGCAAGCTGCTCGACCAGCCGTTCGGCAAGTACGCCTTCAACGACGACGCCTCCGTGCAGGCCCTGCGGTTCGGCGTCGACCTGGTGAACAAGTATCACGTCTCGCCGCCCGCGACCCAGACGAACCCGCCGACCGGCAAGGCCACCGACATGTTCAAGGCGGGCGAGGTGGCGATGTTCCCGGCCAACAACGCGCTGCTGCCCTACGTCGCACCGGAGGCGAACTTCGAGCTGGGCGTCGCCCTCATGCCCGAGGGCCCGGCCGGTCGCGCGGTCAACCTCAACGGCCTGTCGGAGGCCGTGTACGCCAAGAGCAAGCACCCCCAGGAGGCGATGAAGCTGGCCGCCTACCTCGGCAGCGAGGAGCCGCAGAAACTGATGGCCGCCGACGGCTACATCCTCCCCGCGCTCAACGGCCTCACCCAGGGCTACGTCGACTACTGGCAGAAGACCAAGAAGATCGACGTCTCCCCGTTCGTCGAGGAGTCGAAGGGCACCACGTTCCCGCTGCCCGTCACCACCGGGTTCACCGGCTTCGAGACCAAGCTCAACCAGATCTTCAACGAGATGTACCTCGGCAAGCTCGACCCCAAGCAGGCCGCGGACCAGGCCGTCACGGAAGGGAACGCGACCGTCAAATGATCAGCCGGCGCTCACTCCTCGCTGGGGGCGCCGGACTGGGACTGACCGCCGCACTGGGTGCCTCACCCGTGCGCGCGGCGGCCCGCCGTGCCCCGATCTCCGACCCCTTCCAGCTCGGCGTCGCCTCCGGCGAGCCGGCCCCCGACGGCGTGGTCCTGTGGACCCGCCTGGCCATGGACCCCGTCGCCCTCGACGGGCTCGGCGGCATGCCGTCGCGGCCCGTACCGGTCGAATGGCAACTCGCCAAGGACGAGAACTTCCGCCACGTCGTGCGGGGCGGCGCCGACCTCGCCCGGCCCGAGGCCGCCCACAGCGTCCACGTCGAGCTCGACGGCCTGAACCCCGGCACCGAGTACTTCTACCGCTTCAAGGCCGCCGGCGAGATCTCCCCGGTCGGCCGTACCCTGACCAGCCCCGCGCGCGGCACGCGGAGCCGCGCGCTCAACCTGTCGTTCACCTCCTGCGCCGACTACCAGACCGGCTGGTTCACCCCCTACCGGAGGATGGCCGAGGACCAGCCCGACCTGATCGCCTTCCTCGGCGACTACATCTACGAGTACGGCGACTACAAGTACCCGGTGCGCGACCAGGCCGGGGGAGAGTGCTTCGACCTGGCCGGATACCGGCTCAGGCACGCCCAGCACAAGGCCGACCCGGAGTCCCAGCTGGCCCACGCCATCGCCCCCTGGGTGGTGGTGTGGGACGACCACGACATCGAGAACGCCTGGGCCGGCGACGTGCCCGAGCAGCCCGACCCGCCCTTCCTTGCCCGCCGGGCGGCCGCCTTCCAGGCGTACTACGAGAACATGCCGCTGCGGCGCGCCCAGAAGCCGGACGGGGCGGCGCTCAAGCTGTATCGGAGCATCCGCTGGGGCGCGATCGCCAACCTGCACCTGTTAGACACCCGCCAATATCGCGACATCTACCCCTGCACCGGCAAGAGCGGCACCGTCGGCGCCGACTGCCTGGAGCGCTTCGCCCCCAACCGGACCATCCTCGGCGCCGCCCAGGAATCCTGGCTCGACGGGGAGCTGCGCGGCTCGAAGGCCACCTGGGACCTGCTCGGCCAGCAGGTCTTCTTCATGGAGATGGACTGGACCAACGGCGAGGGCAAGGGCTACTCCAACGAGGGCTGGGACGGCTACGTCGCCTCCCGCAACCGCCTGGCCGCCGCCATCGACGACTACAAGCGCAACGGCGTCGTGCTCACCGGCGACGTGCACTCCCACTGGGCGGGCGAGATCAAGCGCGACTACCAGGACCCCGCCTCCAAGTCGGTCGCCGTCGAGCTCGTCACCACCTCGGTCACCAGCGCCGGCAACGGCCTGGACGAGTACCCGAACACGCAGGTCCTGCTCCAGGAGAACCCGCACGTCAAGTTCTTCAACGGCCGCCGCGGCTACGTGCGCGCCAAGCTCACCGAGCGGGAGATGAAGGTCGACTTCCGCTCGCTGTCCCGAGTCACCGAGCCCTACGCCCCCGCCTACACCTCCGGCTCCTTCGTCATCGAGCCCGGCGACCCGGCGCTCCACCCAGCCTGACGGGACCCCCCCATGCGCACAACCACGGCCGCCCTCGCGGCGGCCCTCATCGCCCTGCCCTTCGTCCCATTACCGGGCAACGCCGACGCCGCCCCGCAAGGGCCGCCGATGGGCTGGAGCAGCCGTACGCTCGGCTGCTCGGTCTCGGAGGCGTCCGTACGGCAGGCGGCCGACGCCCTGACCGCGCTCGCCCCGGCCGGCTACGACCACGTCATCCTGGACGATTGCTGGCTGGCCGCCCAGCGTACGGGCGGCGCCCTGGCCCCCGACGCCGCTCGCTTCCCCTCCGGCGTCAAAGCGCTGGCCGACTACCTGCACGGCAAGGGGCTCAAGCTCGGCCTGAGCCTGTCGGCGGGCACCAAGGCGTGCTCCGGCGGCGGCGCCGGCTCCTACAAGAGCGAGACCGCCGACGCCGCGCAGGTCAAGGGCTGGGGCGTCGACTACGTCAAGTACGACTGGTGCAACATCCCCGCCGCCGACTTCCCCGGCCAGAACGTCCAGCAGATCGCCCAGACCCTCTATCCGCGCATGCGTCAGGCGCTCGGCGACGCGATCGAGTTCGCGATGAACAACGAGGACGGCAGCACCGTGCCGTGGCTGTGGGGTAAGGAGGCGAAGGCCACCACCTGGCGGACCAACGTCTACAACAAGCCCCTGCCTGACAGCTACGCGACCATGGTCGACGTCTGGGAGGTCAACCAGCTCAGGGTCCAGTACGCGGGTCCGGGCAGCTGGGCGGACTCCGACCTGGTCCAGGCGGGCCGGGGCGGCATGACCGACGCCGAGTACCTCACCCAGGTCAGCCTCTGGGCCGTCGGCGCCGCCCCGCTCATCCTCCAGGCCGACCCGGCCAAGGCGCCGGCGGCGATCGTCGCCAACCCCAAGGTGATCGCCGTCGACCAGGACGCGCTTGGCGTGCCGGGCCGGTTCGTGACCTCGGACGGCTGGTATCACGTGCTGTCCAAGCCGCTGGCGAACGGGGATCAGGCGATCCTGCTGTTCAACGAGAGCGACCGGGCGGCGACGATCTCCACCAAGCTGAAGCCCGCCCGCTATCGCGTCGAGGAGCTGTGGACCGGCGCGGTCACGACCACGGAGGGCGACCTGGCGGCCCAGGTGCCCGCCCACGGGTCGGTGCTCTTCCGGGTGAGCCAGAGCCGGGAGAAGGCCCCGCCCGCCGTGCTGGTGGAGGTGGACCCGGGACTCCTGGGCGACGATCACCCGTCCGTGCTGGAGCCGGGCAAGGAGCGGGAGGTCGTCACCAGGGTCACCAACACCGGGGCTACGGACCGGCTGCGGGATGTCGAGGTGGCGCTGGCCGTACCTGAAGGGTGGCGGGCCAGGGCGCGCACGGCCACTAGGACCGGGCTGCTGGACGGCCGCGAGGCGTTCACCGTGAAGTGGGCGGTCACGCCGCCCGCCGGAGCCGAGCTCAAGGACTATGAGATCACGGCGACCGCCGCCAAGTCCGCGGCCACCGCCGTCGTCAAGGTCGCGCGGGCGCCCGGCTCCGGCCGGACGTACTTGAGCGACCTGCCCTGGACCCGCGTCGCCAACTACTTCGGCCCGGTCGAGAAGGACACCAGCAACGGCGAGAAGGCCGCCGGAGACGGCAAACCGATCACCATCGAGGGAGTCACGTACGCCAAGGGGCTCGGGACCCACGCGCCCGCCGACATCGAGTTCTACACCGCCGGCCGCTGCTCGACCGTCGAGTTCCAGGCCGGGATCGACGACGAGGTGGGCCAGGCGGGCTCGGCCGACCTCGAAGTATGGGCCGACGGCGGCCGGGTCGCCCACTCGGGCATCGTCACCGGCGCGCAACCCGCCAGGAAGGTCACCGCGTCCGTGAAGGGCGCCACGTACGTCCGGCTGGTCGCGACCAACGGCGGCGACAACGCGACGTCGGACCACGCCGACTTCGCCGACGCCTCTATCACCTGCCAGTAGAAAGAGAGCTCATGATCGTTCCCAAGCCCGTCCGGTACGAGATCCGGCAGGGGCGCTTCGTCCTCGATCGGGAGACCTCGGTGACGGCGTCGCCGCCGCTGGGCGAGGTGGCCTCCTGGTTGCGGGGCGAGCTGAGCCCGGTCGTCGGCGGGGAGCTGCTGCCGGGGCCGGGCTCGGGAACGATCACGCTCGGGCTCCGCGACGATCTGCCGCCCGAGGCGTACCGGCTGAGTGTGGCCGACGACGGCGTGGTGATCGAGGGCGGCGGCCCGGCGGGGGTGTTCTACGGGGCGCAGAGCCTGCGGCAGCTGCTCCCGCCCGCCGCGTTCAGGAAGGCGTCGGCGGGTGGGCCGATGGTGCTGCCGGCCGTCCTGATCGAGGACGAGCCGAGGTTCGGGTGGCGCGGCTGCATCCTCGACGTCGCCCGGCATTTCATGGTCAAGCAGGATGTGCTGCGCTTCATCGACCTGATGGCTCTGCACAAGCTCAACGTGCTGCACCTGCACCTGACCGACGACCAGGGCTGGCGCGTCGAGATCAAGCGCTACCCCCGGCTGGCCGAGGTCGGCGGCTGGCGCAAGGAGAGCCAGACCGGCTGGAACGGCGCCATGGACGGCCGCCCGCACGGCGGCTACTACACCCAGGACGACATCCGGGAGATCGTGGCCTACGCGGCGCGGCGGCATGTCACCGTCGTGCCGGAGATCGACCTGCCCGGCCACACCCAGGCCGCCATCGCCGCCTATCCCGAGCTGGGCAACCTCGACACCCCGCTGGAGGTGCGCACCACCTGGGGCGTCGGGGTGAACGTGCTGAACGTCGAGGACAGCACGATCGCCTTCTTCCAGAACGTCTTCGACGAGGTGCTGGAGCTGTTCCCGAGCCCGTACGTGTGCGTCGGCGGCGACGAGTGCCGCAAGGACCAGTGGCGCGACAGCCCCGCCGCGCGGCGGCGCATCCGCGAGCTCGGGCTGCGGGACGAGGAGGAGCTGCAGAGCTGGTTCATCCGCCGCTTCGACGACTACCTGGCCGAGCGGGGGCGCCGGTTGGTGGGCTGGGACGAGATCCTGGAAGGCGGTCTCGCGCCGGGTGCCGTGGTGGCCTCCTGGCGCGGCGACCTGGGGGCGGTGTCGGCGGCCCGCGCCGGGCACGATGTGATCACCTGCCCCAACACCTCCGTCTACTTCGACTACCGGCAGGGGCCGGGGGAGGACGAGCCGGTGCCGTTCGGGACCGTGCTGACGCTGGAGGAGGTGTATGCCTTCGACCCGGTTCCGGAGGAGTTGCGCGATGATCCAGCAGAGGCGCGGGTCCTCGGGTCGCAGTGCGGTCTGTGGAGCGAGCTGATCGACTCCAACCGGCACATGGACTACATGGCCTTCCCGAGGGTGGCGGCGTTCGCGGAGACGGTGTGGAGCCCGCCCGCCCGGGACCTGGCCGACTTCCGTGTACGGCTGGCGGACCACCTGCCACGGCTGGCCGCGATCGGGGTGGAGTACCGGCCGGAGTCGGGGCCGCTGCCCTGGCAGACCCGCCCCGGTGTCCCCGGCCGCCCGGAGGACCGGGCGCGTTGGCAGGCCAAGATCGACGCCTGGACCAGCAACCTCCGGAGTTAGAGCTCTACCGGCCCGCCGCTGCGCCAGTAGACGTTGTCGTGTCTCGACAGCAGGTCCTCGTCCACCAGATAGCGGCGCAGCGCCGCGTAGTCATCGTGGAAGGCCCGCAGCGCCACGTTCACGTCCTTCTCCGAATAGCGCACGCCGGGCTCGAACACCCGCGAGATGTAGCGCAGCACCACGAGCTTCTTGTCCCGTTTCGTGGGCATGGTCGTCAGCCGCCCGTCCACCAGGAACGTCCGGAGCAGCCGCTCCTCGGCGCCGACCGCGTCCGAGGGCTCGGCGGCCCGTGTCCGGAGCAGTTCGCGGAACTTCTCCGGCGCCGCCCGCCACGCGCCGTCCTCGCCCCGCACGGCCAGCCCACCGGCGGCCAGCCGGGCGAGGACCTTCGGCGACAGCCCGTCGGTGACACCGAGGACCAGCGAGGCGAACGCCCGGAGCGTGTCGTCCTGGGCGAGCAGACCGAGCACTCGTCGGTTCTCTTCATCGCTCATTCGGATATTTTGTCTCATGATCGCCGGATCGATGCCTGCGGCGGGATCCCGGCCAAATGTCCCGATCTTGAGACATTGTCATGACCTTATGACGAACTTATCTATCGGAGACTTGAGGAACGCGCGTGTGCCGGAGCGCCCTTGCCAGTCCGCTCCGGCACACGGCTTTATCACAATCTGTTTATCTCACAATCGGTTGAGACCCTGTACGTGCACCACCGCGCGGCCCTCCTCGTCGGAGGCGGCCAGGTCGATCTGCGCGTCGATGCCCCAGTCACCGTCACCCGCCGGGTCCTTGACGGTCTGGCGCACCTTCCACAGCCCGCTCTCCTCCTCGATGCGCAGCAGCGCGGGACCACGCGCGTCGGCGTCGGTGAAGATCTCCTCGTGCTCGGCGTAGTAGGCGTCGAGCGCCGCGCCCCAGTCGACGTCGGGCGCCAGCTCCGCCAGCTCGTCCTCCTTCTCGATGGCGCAGAGCTCGACCAGGCGGAACATCGCGTTGCGCACCAGCACCCGGAACGCCCGCGTGTTGGCGGTGACCGGCCGGACCTTGGCCTCCAGCTGCTCCTGGCGCTCCAGCGCCTCCTCCGGGTTGGCCAGCTGCTCCCACTCGTCGATCAGCGACGAGTCGACCTGCCTGACCAGCTCGCCCAGCCACTCGATCAGGTCGATCAGGTCCTCGGTCTTGAGGTGCTCGGGGACCGTGCGCGACAGCGTCCGGTAGGCGTCGGCCAGGTAGCGCAGCACCGTGCCCTCCGACCTGGCCAGCTCGTAGAACTGGATGTAGTCGGCGAACGTCATCGCCCGCTCGTACATGTCGCGCACCACGCTCTTCGGGCTGACCGTGTAGTCGCCCACCCACGGGTGCCCGTGCCGGTATGTCTCATAGGCCCCGAGCAGCAGATCGTCCAGCGGCATCGGGTACATGACCTCGGCCAGCTGCTCCATCCGCTCCTCGTACTCGATGCCGTCGGCCTTCATCTGCGCGACCGCCTCGCCCCTGGCTTTCTTCAGCTGGGCCGACAGGATCTGGCGCGGGTCGTCGAGGATGGACTCCACGATCGACACCATGTCGAGGGCGTAGCTCGGCGACTCGTGGTCGAGCAGGTCGAAGGCGGCCAGCGCGAAGGTGGACAGCGCCTGGTTGAGCGCGAAGTCCTCCTGTAGGTCGATCGTCAGCCTGGCCCGCCTGCCCTGCTCGTCGGCCTCACTGAGCTGCTCCACGATGCCGCCCGCGAGCAGCGACCGGTAGATGGCGATGGCCTGGCTGATGTGCCGCCGCTGCCACTTGCGGTCCTCGTGGTTGTCGGTGAGCAGGTGCTTCATCGCCTGGAAGCAGTCGCCGGGCCGGTTGATGACCGCGAGCAGCATGGCGTTGGTGACCTTGAACCGGGAGTTGAGCGGCTCCGGCTCGGCGGTCTGCAGCTTCTCGAAGGTCTCCTCGCTCCAGCCGACGAAGCCCTCCGGCGGCTTCTTGCGGGCGTAGCCGCGCCGCCGCTTCGGGTCGTCGCCGATCTTCGCCAGCGCCTTGGCGTTCTCGATGTCGTGCTCGGGCGCCTGGCAGGCGACATAGCCGATGGTGTCGAAGCCCGCCCGCCCGGCCCGGCCGGCGATCTGGTGGAACTCGCGAGCGCGCAGGCGGCGCACCTTGTTGCCGTCGTACTTGGACAGCGCGGTGAACAGCACGGTCCGGATCGGCACGTTGACACCGACGCCGAGGGTGTCGGTGCCGCAGATGACCTTCAGCAGGCCGGCCTGGGCCAGCCGCTCCACCAGCCGCCGGTATTTGGGCAGCATCCCGGCGTGGTGGACGCCGATGCCATGGCGTACGAGGCGGGACAGGGCGCGGCCGAACCGGGTGGTGAAGCGGAAGCCGCCGATCAGCGTCGCGATGGCCTCCTTCTCGGCCTTCGTCGACATGTTGATCGACATCAGCGACTGCGCCCGCTCCATGGCGGCGGCCTGGGTGAAGTGCACGACATAGACCGGCGCCTGCCCGGTGCGGAGCATCTCCTCCAGCGTCTCGTGCAGGGGCGTCATCCGATAGGAGTAGATCAGCGGCACCGGCCGCTCGGTGTGCTTGACGACCGAGGTGGGCCGGCCGGTGCGCCGGGTCAGGTCGCGCTCGAACATCGAGACGTCGCCGAGCGTTGCTGACATCAGGATGAACTGGACGTTCGGCAGCTCCAGCAGCGGCACCTGCCACGCCCAGCCCCGGTCGGGCTCGGCGTAGAAGTGGAACTCGTCCATGACGACCTGGCCGATGTCGGCCGCCGCGCCGTCGCGCAGCGCGACGTTGGCCAGGATCTCGGCCGTGCAGCAGATGATCGGGGCGCCCGGGTTGACGCTGGCGTCGCCGGTCATCATGCCGACATTTTCGGTGCCGAAGACGGAGACGAGGTCGAAGAACTTCTCCGACACCAGCGCCTTGATCGGCGCGGTGTAGAAGGTGCGTACGTCCCTGGTCAGCGCGGCGAAGTGGGCGCCCGCCGCGACCAGGCTCTTGCCGGAGCCCGTCGGGGTGGACAGGATCACGTTGCTCCCGGAGACGACCTCGATGAGCGCCTCCTCCTGGGCGGGATAGAGCGTGAGCCCCCGTTCGGAGTTCCAGGAGACGAACGCGTCGAAAATGGCGTCCGGGTCGGCGTCGATCTCTTCTGGCAGGCGGTCAACGAGAAGGCTCACACCCTCTATCCTGCCGAAGTTTGCCGAATGCTCGAACCCGAGCAGGCGAGACGGCGCCCGATCCCCGTGACTTAAGGGAGTTCGAGCTGGTAGAGGATGGTGTCGATCCATCGCCCGTGCTTGAAACCGACCGACTTCAGCCGGCCCGCCTCCGCGAATCCGAACGCCGCGTGCAGCTTCAGCGAGGCCGGGTCACCGCCGTCGGCGATCACCGCGATCATCTGCCGGACGCCGGCCTCCCCGGTGCGGGCGATCAGCTCGCCGAGCAGCAGCCGCCCCAGCCCGCGCCCCGTCGCCCCCGGCGAGAGGTAGATCGTGTCCTCCACGGTGTGCCGATAGGCGGGCTTGGGGCGGTAACGCCCGCAATAGGCGAACCCCAGCACCCGGCCGTCCTCCTCCTTGGCCACCAGGAACGGCAGGCCCGCCTCGGCGATCGCCGCCGCCTTCAGCCGCCACGCCTCGATGTCGAGGGGCGTCTCGTCGAAGGTCGCCACCGAATCCGTCACATAGTGCGCGTAGATATCAGCGACGGCTGGCAGGTCGGTCTCGGACAAAGGCTGAATGAGCGTCATAGAACTGCATTCTTAGACGATTCGCGTGACCATCATGTTTCCGCATCCTCACGCGCGCGTCACACCCGGGCCTTCGGGCCGGTGAGCAGCAGCCCGCCCAGGATCGCCAGAGCCGCCAGGAACGGCGTGTTGCCGGGCGCGAACCCCGCCATGGTCAGTCCCAGCAGCCCGCCGCCGACCAGCCCCGCCGAGGTGAGCGCGCTGCGCCAGGTGGCCTTCCCGTACGGCAGCGCGGGCGGCTCCTCGAACCGGGAGAAGCCCTTCAGCAGCGGCCACATCACCAGGCAGAGCATCCCGAACCAGATCGGCCACCCGGCGAACCACGCCAGCCCGCCCGGCGCCGGCGTGTCGATGCCGAGACCGACGACGACCACGCCGGTGACCGCGAACAGCGCCGGCATGTGCCACAGATAGGCGGTCATGATGCGCGGCCCGGCCCAGGCGAGCAGCTTCTCGGTCCGCAGCCGCAGGATCCACGGCCGCAGCAGCGTGGCCAGCCCGATCTGGCCGATCGAGACGGCCAGCATGGCCAGCGTGGGCGGGGCCATGTTCGACACCTCGGCGCCGGGCAGGCCGATCATGCTGCCCGGGTACGGGCCGAACGCCACGAGCAGCGCCGCGGCCCCGAAGCCGCCGATCGCCATCAGGCCGGGGCGGGTCAGCCGTCCCTCGGCGTACCGGAAGCCGAGCTGGTGCACCGCCAGCCAGACGAACACGATGTTGAGGTAGCCCAGCGCGTCGACCCCGGTCGAGAACCGCAGCACGTCCGTCAGCACCGCCCCGGCGGCCAGCACGGCGGGGACGCGCAGGCCGTACCTTTCGTGCAGGCTCATCATGTACGGCGTGGCCGTGACCGCGATCAGATAGACGGCCAGGAACCACAGGAGCTGCCCGGTCAGCTGCGCGCCCACCTGCAGTGGCTGCGCGGGCACGCCCAGCGTGAGCAGCAACTGGGGGAGCGGGATCCAGACCGCGGCCAGCGGCAGGAGCGGCCAGGCCAGCCGGCGCAGCCGGGTGGCCAGCCACTGCGGCCCGCCGTGCGCCGCCCGGCCGAAGCTGATCGCGTTGGCGGCGCCGCCCGCGAAGAACACCAGCGGCATCACCTGGCTGATCCAGGTCACCACCCAGACGCCCGGCGCCGCCAGGGCGTTGCCGGTGGTCAGGCGAGTGCCGTCGAAGGCCAGCACCGGAATCGTCCAGTGCTGCAGCACCACGAGCGCCATGCCGAACACCCGCAGCAGGTCGATGAACGGGTCCCTGACCGTCGCCCGCGCCGCCGGGGCGGGGTGGACCGGTGCGGCGGCCTCGGGCAGGGCCGCCGGATGGTCGAGCAACGCGGTCATGGGGGCCTCGTTTCGTGGTGGACGTTCATCGCGAACCTTGAGGCCTCAAGACTTCCGTCGCGGGCGGCCCGGCACAGTGCCGTGAGCCGCCCTCTTGCGGGAAGATCACACCACCATGGAAGGTAGGGCAGGCCCTACCGCCATATACCGGCGCACAGGGTCGATCCGGGCATGGCACAGTCGTACCGTGAACGCCATGCGCTCCCTCATGAGACGTGTCCTCCTGGACACGCGCTACACGCTGGTCGGCTTCCCCACGGCCGTCATCGCCTTCGTGCTGCTGATCGCCGGCATGGCCGTCGGCGTGGGCACGACGGTCGTATGGATCGGTGTGCCCCTTCTCGCGGGAACGCTCATGATCGCCAGGGGGTTCGCGGACGCGGAGCGCGGCTGGCTCTCCGACGTGCTCAAGCGCCCTCCGGTGCGCCCGCGCTACAAGCCGGCGCCGGCGGGCGCGGGCCGGTTCCGCCGGCTGGTGAACCCGCTGACCAGCGGGCAGTCATGGCTCGACCTGCTGCACGGGATAGTCAACTTCCCCCTCGCCATCGTGTCGTTCGTGCTGACCGTGGCGTTCTGGGCGGTGCCGATCACCGGGCTGAGCTACCCGCTGTGGGGCGTCATCACCTCGCGCATCCCCGGCAACGAAGAGCTGCCCCAGCTGCTCGGGTTCGAGCAGAACTACTGGGTCAACTCGGCCTTCTACGTCGTGCTCGGCCTGCTCGGCATGCTCATCCTGCCGTTCATGGTGCGCGCCGCCGCGCTGCTGCGCGCCGGGGTCGGCCGCGCGTTGCTGACCGGGGTCGCCGAGCTGCAGGAGCGCATCGACGACCTGGCCGAAGGCCGGGCCGCGGCCGTCTCCGCCGAGGCCAACGCGCTGCGCAAGCTGGAGCGCGACATCCACGACGGCCCGCAGCAGCGGCTGGTCTCGCTGGCCATGGAACTGTCCAGGGCACAGCGGCAGATGCAGCGCGACCCCGACGCCGCGCAGGCCACGATCAGCTCGGCGATCACCGCCACCCGCGAGACGCTCGACGAGCTGCGCGCCCTGTCACGCGGCATCGCGCCGCCCATCCTGTCCGACCGCGGCCTCGCCCCGGCCCTGGCCGCCTTGGCCGGACGCTGCACCATCCCGGTCGATCTCGACGTGCAGACCGTCCGCCGCTACCAGGCCTCCGTCGAGAACGCCATCTACTACGTCGTCGCCGAGACGCTCACGAACGTCGCCAAGCACAGCCGCGCCACCATCTGCACGATCCAGCTCGTCCACATCGGTGACATTCTCATGCTCACCATCGGGGATGATGGGGTCGGCGGCGCGCACGTCGCCAAGGGACATGGTCTCGCCGGTCTGGCTGACCGGCTCCGCGCGGTCGACGGGGAGCTGGCCGTGCAGTCGCCGGACGGCGGGCCTACTGTGATCGTGGCGGAGGTTCCGTGCGGGTAGTCGTGGCCGATGACGCGGTTCTGATCAGGGAGGGCCTGGTCAGGCTGTTGGAGGAGTTCGGCTGCGAGGTGGTCGCGACGGCGGGTGACGGCGACGGCCTCGTCAAGGCGGTGGCCGAGCACCGGCCGGACGTGTCCGTGGTCGATGTGCGGATGCCGCCGTCGTTCACCGACGAGGGGCTCAGGGCCGCCGTGGAGGCGCGCCGCCGGGTTCCGGGGGCGCCGGTGCTGATCCTCTCGCAGTACGTCGAGGTCTCCTACGCCGACGACCTGCTGGCCGATGCCCGAGGCGCGGTGGGCTACCTGCTGAAGGACCGGGTCGTGGACGTGGACGAGTTCATGGAGGGCCTGCGACGGGTCGCCGCGGGCGGGACCGTGTTCGATCCTCAGGTGGTGTCCCAATTGATGGTGCGCAGGCGCAGGGACGACCCGTTGGCGCAGCTGACGCCGCGGGAGCGGGAAGTGCTCGGGCTGATGGCCGAGGGCAAGTCCAATCCGGCCATCGGCAGGCAGCTGGTCATCAGCGACGGGGCCGTGGAGAAGCACATCAGGAGCATCTTCAGCAAGCTCGGGCTTTACGCCGACGACAGCGATCAGCATCGGCGCGTGCTGGCCGTCCTCGCCTATCTGCGGTCCTGACACACGCTGTACGTCCAGGCGAGCCCTGACACACGCTGTACGTCCAGGCGAGCCCTGACACACGCTGTACGTCCAGGCGAGCCCTGACACACCCTGTACTTCTAGACGCCGGGTACCTCCAGGGCGCTGGCCGGTCCGCGCGGCGTTCCGCGCGGACCTGGCCGCCCGGTGGTCAGCCGAGCGCGTCGACCAGCTTCTTGCGCTGCTGGGCGCCCAGGCCGCCGAGGCGGCGCTTCTCGTCGACGCCGGCCTCCTCCATGAGCGCGGTGGCCTTGGCCGGGCCGACGCCCTTGACGGCGCGCAGGGCCTGCGACACCTTGATCTTCTTGGCGATGTCGTCGTCGCGCTCCAGCAGCTGCGCGAAGGTCAGCTCACCGGCCTTGACCTTGCCCAGCAGGGCGGTGCGGGCCGCGCGTGCCTCCGCGGCCTTCTCCAGAGCCGCCTTGCGCTGCTCGGGGGTGAGAGTCGGAAGTGCCATCTCGGTTCTCCTAGGGGAGTTTGGGGTCGGGGATTCCTGTAACCCGTAGTGCAGTGGCTAATCATGGCGGATACCAGCGGTTCGTGTTGCGAAAAGCGCCCGCTCAGCGTGTGCGCCACGCCGAAACGGCCGTCTCGGCGCCCGCCACCTCCCGCGCGAGCATGCCTCCGCTGACGCCCATGCCGCCGACCACGAGGTTCTCCTCACCGTAGCCCGCCCACTGGGCGGCATCGCCTTCGCGGCCCGCGAAATGGTCTCTGACCAGGTCATAGAGCTCTCCGGCGGGATTTCGCCGGGTCGGCGGAGCCGCAGGTCGGCGTGCGGTGTCGCCTCTCTCGGGATGCCTTCTCGGCAAGATCACGGCTCGGGTGGGTGGTTTCCGCCCTTGCGCGTGGTATCCGTCACATTCGGCGTTCGGGCGTGTCGCGAGGGCCTCGATCGGTCCGGCAACGCTCCGGTGGAGCCGGGTTGTTGCAGGTCAGGGGGCATGCACGCGTACCATGTCGGCATGGGGGTGCTCTTCGGGGGAAGGAGCAGGATGCTGGATCAAGGCTTCCCCGCGCTTCGCGGGGCCGTGCTTTGTTCGCCGGCGCTCTGCTCGCCGGCGCTCGATCAGCCGGTCTCTATCACGTGCTGCCGCGCCAGGATTCGACGCCGGAGACGGTGAGGAACATGTCGAACACCGACTCCATGGCGCCGACCAGCGGACCCTGCCAGCCCAGGGCCGAGGGGGCGATCACGGGCGGCCGTTCGTGGCGGATCGTCATCAGGCCGCGGCCGAATGACTCCATGAGGGTGGGCAGGGCTCGGTCGTACAGGTCGACGCCCAGACCGGACAGGGTCACGACCGCCGGGTCGTGCGCGTTCACCAGTGCCGCCAGTCCCCGGCCCAGCGCCTGCGCGTTCGTCCTGACCGCGCGCAGCGCCGCCCCGCCGCCCGTGTGGTCGTGCGGGCTCGGAACCTGGCCGCCGCCCGTACCGCCGCCTGCGTCGGCGGTGGCGAGGATGCGGCGGGCGTCGTCGCGGCCCTGGCCGCCGCCGTACGCCAGGCCCATGTGGCGCAGGAGCGCGTTCGCGCCCACCTCCAGCCCCCAGCAGCCGTGCGCGCCGCACATGCAAGGCGCGTCGCCGCCCGTGAGCGGCATGTGCCCGAACTCCGCGCCCATCCCGCCGGCCCCTTCCAGCGGGCGCCCATCCACCACGAGCACGCCGCCGAGGTCGAAGTCCACGTGGACGTGCAGCCCCACCCCGATCCCGCGCAAGCGTCCCCGCCGCGCCTCCGCCAAGGCCGCGAAGGCCGTGTCGTTGCCCACCCGCGGCCCACCGCCCGGCACCGCGGCGCCGAGGCCGAGCAGGGCGGGCACGTCCACCGAGCGCCAGCGCAGGTGGGCCACGTCCACCAGGCCGCCGTCACGCACCGGCCCCGCCACCGCGACGCCCACCCCGACCACCCGGGACCCGAGGCGTCCGAGCTGCCCGCGCAGCACCTCACCTAGCGGCCCCAGGGCTCCTTCTGGTGTGCCGTCGTGGCGCCGTACGTCCAGGACGGAGACGCGTCCGCCCAGCTCGCAGGCGGCGACCTCCCACGAGTCCTCCCGGAGGTCCACGGCCAGCGCCAGCGGTCCCTCGGGATGCGGGCCAGGCACCTGCGTGGGGCGTCCCCTGGCATGCTCCGCGGACGGCTCCTCGTGCAGCAGCCGGTCGTCGGCCAGGCCGCTGACCAGCACCGAGGCGGTGCCTCGGGCCAGCGCCAGGTCCTGGGTCAGACGGGAGCGCGTACGGGTCGCGCCGCAGTCGTGCACGGCCCGTAGCAGCCGCACCCGGTTGTACGCGCGCAGACCGGCACTTGTCGTTGCCCCATTCATCACCATTGTCGAAGCCTCATCCGGGTTATTATGCTCTAGCCGTGAACAAAAGTGACGCCAAGCGCGCCCGTATCGCAGTCTTCTCCTTCTTCTTTCTCAGTGGGTTCGTGATGGGCCTGTGGGCGGCGGGGTTGCCGTCGCTCAACGACCGCCTGGATCTCGGACCGGCCCGGCTCGGCAGCGTCCTGCTGCTGGTCTCGGGCGGCGCGCTGGTGTCGATGCTGGTGGCGGGGCCGCTGGTGGACAAGTGGTCGAGCAGGGTCGTCTGCTGGGTCGGCGGCCCGCTGTCGGCGGCCGTCCTGCTCGGCCCCGCCTTGGCCCCCTCCTACCCGGCGCTGGCCGTTCTCGCCGTGCTGCTCGGGATCGGCCTGGGGGTGGCCGAGGTGGCCATGAACTCTCACTCGGTCGAGGTCGAACGGGTCTACGGCCGGCCGATCATCTCGGCCTTCCACGGCACGTGGAGCCTGGGTGGCGCCGTCGGTGGCGCGCTGACCGCCGGGGCGCTGAAGGTCGGCGTGGACCCGCAGGCGCTGCTGGTCGGGGCGGCGATCGTGGTGCCGTTCCTGTACGTTCCGGCGGCGCGGATGCTGCTGCCGGACCCGCCCCAGCACGTCACCCGGGAGGAGAGCGCGACCGGGAGCAGCTCGCTGCGCTGGGGCCTGGTGGCCCTGCTGGGCCTGGCCGCGTTCGCCGGGCACCTGAGCGAGGGCGCCGCCATCGACTGGGCCGCCCTGCACGCCCGCTGGGTGCTGCACACCGACCCGGCCGCCGCGCCGATCGCGTACACGATCTTCGCGGTGGCCATGACGACGGTACGGCTGCTGGGCGACCCGATCCGGGCCCGTCTGGGCTCGGTGCGCACGATCCAGCTCGCCGGCGTGCTCGCCACCTGCGGCTACGTGCTCGTCCTCGTCGCTCCGCTCACCGCCGACGCGCTCCAGGTGGTGTGCGCGTGGTCCGGGTGGGCGCTCGTGGGCGTCGGGCTGGCCACCGTCGTACCGGTGATCTTCAGCGCGGTGGGCGCGGCGGGCAGCCGGGTCGGCCGCGCGCTGGCGCTGGTGACGGCGTTCGGCTACAGCGGGCTGCTGGTGGGGCCCGCGCTGCTCGGCTATCTCGCGGAGTCCTGGACATTGCGGTTCGCACTGATCGTCCCGGCCCTGCTGGCCGCCGCGGTCGCCCTCGCGGGCGCCCCGGCCATCCGTGCCCTGAGCCGCGTCCCCGTACCGGTCCCGGCCGACTCGCGCTGACCTGATCGGGTACGGGCTTCCGCGGCTGGAGTCCCGCCTCCGTCCCGGCCTCACCTCGCTACGAGCGCCGCCTGGCTCCGTCTGGAGCCAGGCGGCGCTCGTTGACCTCGCGTTATGTGATCGTGACTTGACCCCGTGCGTAACGTGCATGTTTCATGTCCCACACGCCGTAAACGTTTACAGCGATTTTACGGATTCGTTCGACGCGCATGGAGGGACAGCCTTGGCCGACGGACCCACGATCACCACGATCGCCGAGCGCGCGGGCGTCTCCATCGCCTCGGTCTCGCGGGTGCTGAACGGCCTGCCGACCAGGCAGGAGACCGTGCGCAAGGTGATGGCCGCCGCCGACGAGCTCGGTTACGTGCGCAACGCCGTGGCCAGGTCGCTCAAGTCACGCCGCACGCACCAGGTCGCCTTCGCCATGGCCGACATCGGCAACCCGGCCTACCTGGCCATGCTGCGCGAGATCCAGCCCGTGCTCAAGGCGGCGGGCTACCGGCTGGTCCTGCACTCGACCGACGCCGTCGCCGCCGACGAGATCGACGTGCTGCACAGCCTCGGCGAGCGCTACGTCGACGGGCTGATCATGAGCCCGCTGCGCGTCACCGAGGCGCACCTGCGGATGCTCGCCGCCGCTCGGGCGCCGGTCGTGATCATCGGCTCGGTGCCCGACGGGACGCCGGTCGACAACGTACGCGCGGACTCACGTACCGGCGTCAGGCTCGCCATCGACCACCTGCACATGCTCGGCCGCCGCCGGATCGGCATGGTCAACGGCCCGCTCGACACCGTTCCGGGTGCCGCCCGCGGCGCCGCGTACCGGGAGGCGCTGGCGGCGGTCGGCCTGTCGTACGAGGAGAAGCTGGTGGAGATCGGCGACTTCTACCGCGAGGAGGGCCGCCGCGCGGTGGCGACGCTGCTGCGGCGGGCGCCCGACATCGACGCGCTGATGTGCGCCAACGACCTGATCGCCCTGGGCGCGCTTGACGTGCTGCGCGCGGCGGGCAAGCGGGTGCCGCAGGACGTCGCGGTGGTCGGCATGGACGACACCGACCTGGCCGCCGCCTCCTGGCCGTCGCTCACCAGCGTCTCGCTGGGCTCGGCCGAACGCGGCAAGGCCGCCGCCGAGCTGCTGCTCGACCGGCTGCAGAACGGCGATCGCGAGCCCCGCCTGGTCACCGTCCTGCCCCGCCTGGCGGTCCGCGCGTCCACCGCAGGCGAGGCGTCCGAGGGAGGAAGGTCTTCATGACGGCGACCGCGACCAGGCCCCCGCAGACGCGGCGCAGGCGACCCAGCGGCGTCTCGCGGCAGACCCGCGAGATGTGGGTGCTCATGCTGCCCGCACTGGTGCCGGTGCTGCTGTTCAGCGTGGGCCCGCTGCTGTACGGCATCGGGCTGGCCTTCACCGACGCCGAGTCGGGCCGCAACCACGTCACCAGCTTCGTGGGCCTGGAGAACTTCGGCACGCTGCTGGCCGACGAGGACTTCTGGGCGTCGATCAGGATCGGCCTGATCTGGGCCGTGTCGGTGACCGTGCTGCAGTTCCTGGCCTCCCTGGGGCTGGCGCTGCTGCTCAACCAGAAGCTGTGGTTCAGGGGGCTGGCCCGGGTGCTGGCCGTGGTGCCGTGGGCGATGCCGCCGGTGGTCATAGGCCTGATGTGGCGGCTGGTCTACCACCCCGACGCCGGGATCGTGAACACCACGTTCGGCACCGACATCAACTGGCTCGCCGACTTCTCCTGGGCCCTGCCCGCCATCATCGTCATGGGCGTCTGGAGCGGCATGCCGCAGACCACGGTCGTCCTCCTGGCCGGTCTGCAGGGCATCCCCAAGGAGCTCTACGAGGCGGGCGAGGTCGACGGGGCGGCCACCTGGCGGAAGTTCTGGAGCATCACGCTGCCGCAGCTGCGGCCCGTGATCGTCACCATCACCTCGCTCGACTTCGTGTGGAACGTCAACCAGTTCACCCTCGTCTATGTGCTGACGCAGGGCGGGCCCGGCGGGCGGACCAGGCTGCCGATGCTGTTCGCCTACGAGGAGGCGTTCCGCTACGGCTTCTTCGGCTACGCGGCGACCATGGGCGTCACCATCGTGATCGTCGTGCTGGGCCTGCTCGGCTTCTATCTCTGGCGGCAGATGCGGGAGGCGTCATGAAGAAGATCCCGCAGTACGCGGCACTGCTGGCCTACATGGTCTTTCTGGCGTTCCCGCTGGTGTGGCTGCTGTCCACGGCGCTCAAGACGCCACAGGAGATGGCCAACCTGCACCCGACGTGGATCCCGGACCGGCCGACGCTGGCCAACTTCAGCGATGCCTTCGGTGAGCAGGACCTGGTGGGAGCCGGGCTGCGCAGCCTGATCGTGGCCCTGTCCAGCTCCGTGCTGACGGTCGCCGTCTCGCTGCCCGCCTCCTACGCCCTGGCCCGCTACAAAGGCGTGCTCAAGCGGGTGGCGCTCGGGTGGGTGCTGGTCAGCCAGGTGTTCCCGTTCATCCTGATCATCATCCCGCTGTTCATGGTGCTCAAGCAGCTCGACCTGGTGAACACGCTGTTCGGCCTGGTGGTCGTGCACGTGACGTTCACGCTGCCGTTCGCGCTGTGGATGCTCCAGGGGTACGTGCGCTCCGTGCCGCGCGAGCTGGAGGAGGCCGCGGCCATGGACGGCGCGACCCGCCTGCGCTCGATCGTCAGCATCGTCGCGCCGCTGCTCGCGCCGGGCGTGGTGGCGACGCTGCTGTTCTCGTTCATCTCCTCGTGGAACGAGTTCCTGTTCGCGCTCGTGGTCCTCAAGGACCCCGATGTGATGACGCTGCCGCTGACGCTGGTGAGGTTCACCGGCCCTGAGGGAGTGTCGAGGCTCGGCCCGCTGGCCGCGGCGTCGCTCATGGCGACGATCCCGAGCCTGATCTTTTTCGCAATCATCCAGCGACGGCTGAGGTCCGGCCTGATGGCCGGCGCTGTGAAGGGCTAGGAGGCTCTTATGCGTATCAAATCCGCGTTGGCGGCGGCGGCGATCGTCGCGCTGGCCGCCGGGTGCGGCGGGGGCGGTGGCGACGCCGGCTCCGGCGAGTCCGCCAAGCCCGGGGAGCCGGTCAAGCTCAACTTCCTCAGCCTCGCCTGGCAGAAGGAGTCGGTCGCGGCCAACAAGCAGCTCGTCGACGAGTGGAACAAGGCCAACCCGACCATCCAGGTCACCTACGTCCAGGGCAGCTGGGACAACGTCAACGACCAGCTCGTCACCTCCTTCGAGGGCGGCGACCCGCCGGACGTCATCCACGACGACTCCCCGGCCCTGTCGGGCTTCGCCTCCAAGGGCTACCTGCTCGACATCAAGGACAAGGTGCCCGCCGACCTCAAGAGCGACATCCCGCAGCCCGCCTGGGACACCGTCACCTTCGACGACGGCAAGGGCAACCAGGGCGTGTACGGCGTGCCGTTCCTGCAGGAGTCGCAGGTCATCATCGCCAACAAGAAGCTGCTCGACACCGTCGGCCACCGCGTTCCCACCTCCGACGACCCGTGGACGTGGGACGAGTTCGCCGAGGTCAGCAAGAAGCTCACCAAGAGCGGCTCCTTCGGCGTGGCCTGGCCCATGAAGTCGCCCGTCAACAAGACGCTGAACCTGGCGCTCAACTTCGGCGGCACCTTCTTCCAGACCACCGACGGCAAGACGACCGTCAAGGTGGGCCCGGAGGAGAAGCAGGTCCTCCAGCGCATCCACGACCAGCTCTACAAGGACAAGTCCGCCGACACCTCGGCGCTCGGCATGGGCACCGCCGACCCGCTGCCCGGCTTCTTCGCCGGCAAGTACGCGATGCTGCCGGTCGGCGTCTACCTGCGCCAGCAGGTCGTCGAGCAGGCCCCCAAGGGCTTCGACTGGGTCACCCTCCCGCCGCTGAAGGGCACCACCGGCGACCAGGGCGCGGTCTCGCAGACCCTGTCCGTCGCCGCCGACAGCAAGCACGCGGAGGAGTCGCTGAAGTTCATCTCCTTCTTCCTCAACGGCACCAACCAGGCCAAGCTCGCCAAGGGCGACTGGCTGCTGCCCACCTCCGCCAAGGCCGCCGCCGACCCGGCGATGACCACCAAGGAGAACGGCTGGGACGTGGCCACCGCCTCCGCCAAGAACCTCGTCGTGGCGCCGTTCCTCAAGGTCAACGGGTTCGACGAGTGGAAGAGCAAGGTCGCCACGCCGGTCCTGCAGCAGTACTTCGCCAACAAGATCTCGATCGACGACGCGGCGGCGAAGCTGGTGGCGGACGGCAACAAGGTGTTGGAGCGGTACCAGCGGTGACTTATCGCGACAGGGCCCGGGGGTGTCTGCTCGGCCTGGCGGCCGGCGACGCCCTCGGGGCGCCCGCGGAGAACCTCACGCCGGCGGAGATCCGCCGGCGGTGGGGCCGGCTCACCGAGATCGAAGGCGGGGGCACGGACGACACCGAGTACGCCATCTTCGCCTCCTCGCTGCTGGTACGGCACGGGCACGCGCTGACCTCGGCCGACGTGGCTCACGCCTACCGTACGGAGATCATCCCGCTGGTGACCGGGCCGATGCGCGGCGCCGGGTTCTCCGAGCTCGGCACCATCGAGGCGCTCAGGCGCGGGCTCGAACCGCCGCTGACCGGGCTCGTCCATCAGCACGGCTGGTCCGACGGGCTGGCAATGCGGGCAGCGCCGTACGGCGTGTTCTGCCCCGGCGATCCGGCGGAGGCCGCCCGGCTCGTCGAGGAGGACGGCCGGGTCAGCCAGTCGGGTGAAGGCGTGCTGGGCGGCCGGGCCGTCGCCGGGGCGGTGGCCGCGGCGATGACCGGGGCCGCGCCGCGTGATGTGGTGGCCGCCGCGCTGTCGGTGATCCCCGCGGACTCGTGGACGGCCCGTGACATCGTCCGGGCCCGCGACGTGATCACTTCGGACCAAGACGAGCCGCATATCGTCGAAGCGCTTCACCAAGCCGTGGTGGTCCAGCACTACCCGTGGACCGACGTGGCGCCCGAGGCCGTGGCGCTCGCCCTCGCCGCCTACCTCGCGGGCGGCGGCGACATCGAGGCGACCGTCACCTTCGGGGTGAGTCTCGGCCGCGACGCCGACACCATCGGCGCCATCGCCGGCGCCATCGCGGGTGCCGGACAGGGGCGGGACGGCGTACCGGAACGCTGGGCGAGCAGGATAGGCCCCGTAACGGGCAAATGCCTGCCCGTCGTGGCCGGCAGGCACGTGCTGGACGTCGCCGACGAACTGGCGGAAGGACTGTAGGAACTCATGTCGGGGGACAGGATCGCGGGAGCCTTCGTCGGGCTCGCCGTGGGAGACGCCGTGGGCTGGCCCGCCACCAGGCACCGGTCGGCGCTGCACGCGCCATGGAGCAGGCGGCTGCTGCGCGAGCTCGACACGTTCGCGGAGGAGCACCGGGTGACCACGCTGCCGGTGCCGTTCGCACTGAACCAGCCCGTGGCGCCGCTGGCCGTCGGCCCGTCCGACGACGCCGAGTGGCTCGCCTGGACGGTGCGTACCATCGACCGGCCACGTGCCGAGGCGTTCGGCGAGTTGGTGGGCCGCGAGGACATCCGGGCGCGCATCTCGGTGGCCACCGCGCTCGGCAACCTGG
The DNA here is from genome assembly GCF_040680095.1 of Nonomuraea sp. NPDC052129. NCBI lineage: Bacteria > Bacillati > Actinomycetota > Actinomycetes > Streptosporangiales > Streptosporangiaceae > Nonomuraea > Nonomuraea sp. NPDC052129. The sequence continues at coordinate 180,802 of NZ_JBFAVX010000015.1, forward strand.
CCAAGGGCGTCGAGCCCCCGGCCAGCGGCCACGACAACCCACACCATTTCGACGACGCCGCCGCCATCAGGGCCGTCGCCTTCGGCGCGCTCGGCCGTGACCCGGCCGAGGACGCCCAGGTGACCAACGCCGGTGACGGGCTGCTCGGGGCCCTGGCCATGGCGGCCGCGGTGGCCGAGGCGGTGGCGACGGGCTCGGCCACCGCGGCGGCCGAGGCGGCGCTGGCCGTACTGCCGCCTGACACCGCCATCGGGCACAACGCCCGGCTGGCGCTGGACGTGGCGCGGAAGGCGGGCGACCCGTTCGCCGCCGTGCCCGCGCTCGACGCCGCGCTGCTCGACCACGTCTACAGCTACGGGGTGGGCGCCGCGCAGACGGTGCCCGTGGCGCTGGCGCTGGCCGAAGTGGCGGGCGGCGCCCTGAGCGCGGCCGTACCGGCCGCCGCGTGCCTGGCCACGCTGGCCGACTCGGCGCCCGCGCTCACCGGGGCGCTCACCGGAGCGTGCGGCGGGCTCGACGCGATCCCGGAGGGGTGGACCGCGTCGGCGCGCACACTGGCAGGCTGCTGTCTGCCGGAACTGGCAGGAAAAGATCTCATCGAACTCTTGGAGGAACTCGCATGACGCCGCTTGAGGACAGGGCGACCGGCTGCGTGGCGGGGGCGGCGGTCGGTGACGCGCTGGGCGGCGCCACCGAGGGCTGGACTCCCGAACAGATCACCACCAGGTACGGCGGGCACGTGGAGGGCATCGTGCCCCCGTACAACGAGGACTGGCGCAACGCCCGGCCCATCGCCCCCTATCACAAGGGCGACGGCCACATCACCGACGACACCCTCATGACGCACGCGCTCATCCGCGTCTACGAGAAGGTCGCGGGTCACCTCGGGGCGTACTCGATGGCCGAGCACTTCGTACCCGAGCTCATGGGCGAGCGCCGGTGGATCCCCGAGCTGGAGGCCGAGGCGCTGCCGCTCCAGCGGATCTTCCTGGCCGAGAAGTGGATCGTCGCCCGGCTGCACTACGGCCACGTGGACCCGCGCGAGGCCGGTGTCGGCAACATCGTCAACTGCGGCGCGGCCATGTACGTGGCGCCGGTCGGCATCGTCAACGCCGCCGACCCCGACGCCGCCTACGCCGAGGCCATCGACCTGACCGGCGCCCACCAGTCGAGCTACGGCCGGGAGGCCGCCGGCGTCATGGCGGCGGCCGTCGCCGAGGCCATGCGGCCCGGCGCGACCTTCGACTCCGTGGTGGCCACCTGCCTGCGGCTGGCCAAGGACGGCACCAGAGCGGCCATCGAGGCGGTCTGCGAGGCGGCCTCTGGGCTCGGCCACTGGGACGGGTCGTTCGAGACGCTGCGGGCGGCCATGCGGCCGTTCGACACGGTCGCCGACACCTACCGCGACCAGGGTCTCGGGGCGCGGCGGCCGAGCCGGGTGCACAGCATCGAGGAGCTGCCGCTGGCGCTGGGCTTCCTCGTGGTGGCCAAGGGCGACTACCGCGACACCGTGCTCGGCGGCGTCAACTACGGCCGCGACGCCGACTCGATCGCGTCCATGGGCGGTGCCATCGCCGGCGCTCTGGGCGGGCTCGGCTCGATTCCGGGCGAATGGGTCTCGCAGGTGGCCGAGGCGAGCCGTACCGACCTGGAGGCGCCCGGCCGGGTGATCGCCGAGGTCGCCCGCCGGGTGCACGCCGACGACGCGGCCCGCCGCCGCGCCGTCGAATCCGCCTTCGCCGCCCTCGACGGCCAATGATCCGCCTCAACCGAGCGCGGTCGGAAGGGCTGGTGGGCCGATGATCCGCCTGACCTGGGTGCAGCCCGAGGACCTGGTGGGCCATGAGCTGCGCCAGGCCGCCGAGGACGGCAGGGACGTGCGCGACATCGCTGAGCGGTGGCACGCGGCGGGCGGTCACGACGCCCCGCCGCGCGCCGGGGCCTCCGAGCCGGGCGCGCTCAGGCTGCGGCCGCTCGCCGAGGACCTGCTGGACGAGCTGGCCGCCATCTCGTCGCCGCTCGATTCCGACGAGCCGTCCGACCTGCCCGCCATCATCGCCGCCTGCCCGAACTGGCCCGCGCCCACTGCTCCCCGGCAGGTCGATGTGACCCGCGTGCTGGGGGCCTGGCAGGGCCGGGCGGCCGGTTGCGTGCTCGGCAAGCCGGTCGAGAAGATCCCCCGCGCGGGCATCAGGGAGATCGCCGAGGCCACCGGCAACTGGCCCATCACCGGCTGGTTCACCGCCAAGGGCCTGCCCGGCGACATCGCCGAACGCTGGCCGTGGAACCGGCGCAGCGCCGTCAACTCGCTGGCCGAGAACATCGACGGGGTCCCCGAGGACGACGACCTGAACTACCCGCTGCTCGCCCTGTCCGTCCTGGAACGGCACGGCCGCGGCTTCACCACCGACGACGTGGCCAAGCTGTGGCTCGACGAGCTGCCCGCCGGCCGTACGTTCACGGCCGAACGCGTCGCCTACCGCAACCTGCTGGCCGGGGTAGAGGTGCCGGAGACGGCGACGTACCGCAACCCGTTCCGCGAGTGGATCGGCGCGCTGATCAGGACCGACGTGTACGGGTGGGTCAATCCCGGCGATCCGGCCACTGCGGCCGAGTACGCCTGGCGCGACGCCCGCCTCACCCACACCGCGAACGGGATCTACGGCGCCATGTTCGCCGCCGCCATGTGCGCGAGCTCCCTGGTCGCCGCCTCCGCCGCCGAGGTGATCGAGGCCGGGCTGTCCGTCGTCCCGCCGCGATCACGGCTCCACCAGGCGGTACGGCAGGCGGCAGAGGACGCCTCGGCGGAGAGTGACTTCGAGCGGGTCGTCAACCGGCTGCACGAGCGGCACGGCGCCCTGCACTGGGTGCACACGATCAACAACGCCGCCCTGGTCGCCGCCACGCTGATCCACGGCCGGGGCGACTTCACCGCCACCATCGCCGGAGCGGTCGCCGGCGGCTGGGACACCGACTCGGCGGGCGCCACGGCCGGGTCGGTCGCGGGCGCGCTGAACGGCGGGGTCCCGGAGCGGTGGAGGATGCGCGACACCCTGGCCAGCAGCCTGACCGGCTTCGATGGGGTGGGGCTGGGCGATTTGGCGCGCCGTACACAGGAGATGATGAGGGCATGATCTCGGTCTTCGGCAGCGCGAACATGGACCTCGTCGCCTACGTGTCCCAGGCCCCCAAGCGGGGCGAGACGGTCACCGGGCGCGGATTCCGTACCATCCCCGGCGGCAAGGGCGCCAACCAGGCCATCGCGGCGGCCCGCGCGGGCGCCGTGGTGGCGTTCCTGGGGGCGGTGGGCGACGACGGCTTCGGCTCCGAGATGCGCACCACCCTGGCCGCGGCCGGAGTGGAGGTCGCCCAGCTGCGGCAGGTGCCCGGGCCGAGCGGCATCGCGCACATCGTGGTCGACGACGAAGGCGGCAACTCGATCATCGTGGTGCCCGGCGCCAACGGCACCGTCACCGGGCCCACCGAGGACGACGTCGCGGTGATCGCCGGTTCCCGGGCGCTGCTGCTCCAGCTGGAGCTGCCCATGGCCGCGGTGGTCGCCGCCGCGCAGGCCGGGCAGGTGTCGGATGTACCGGTGATCCTCACCCCCGCGCCCGCCCAGCCGCTGCCGGACGCGCTGCTCGACGCGGTCACGCTGATCGTGCCGAACGAACACGAGGCCGCCGACATCACCGGGACCGACTCGGCCGAGGCGGCGTTGGAGGCGCTGCTCGCGCGGGTCCCGGAGGCCGTCATCACACTCGGTTCCGAAGGGGCGCTGTACGGCTCACGGTCGGGCGAGCGGCTGCGCGTACCCGCCGTGAAGGTGAAGGCGGTGGACACCACGGCGGCGGGCGACACCTTCGTCGGCGCGCTCGCGGTGGCTCGCGCCGAGGGCCTCCCCGCCGCCCCCGCCCTCCGCTTCGCCTCGGTGGCGGCGGCGCTGTCGGTGCAGCGCGAGGGCGCGAGCACGTCGATGCCCACCCGCGCGGAGATCGACGACTCGCTCGCCTGATGCTGGGCAGGTGGGGGGTGGATGCCCTGCGGCAGGAATGCCAGCAGGGCCGTGCGTCACTTAATTCGGGAACCCGGCTTCCGTGCCGCTTCTGACGTCTCTGCCTGTGCACCATTCACCGGCAGTTCGGCTCTGACCGCGAATTGCACGGAAGCGACCCTGGTCTCGTCCGCTTCCATGACCCACTCATAGACACGACCCGCTACTAGAGGCAGGGGCGGAATCGGGATGGCGAAGCTGAGATTGAAGGGGACTCGGGTCGCCATCGGCTCCAACCGTTCAGCGTCCGGTGTGATCTCACCGGTGAAGGAGAGCGTTCCGTCACTGTCCGCGAATGGGCGGACAGGTTGCCCCTCCTCGTCCAGAAGATGCAGGGCGAAGCGGATCTTCTCCCCCAGATCCTCCCGCGGGACGCGCAAAAAACCTGCAACAGCGGACATTGAGACCATGGGCCCTGTCACAGACCAGCCCGCTCCGAGCAGGTTGATCTTTCCGGTGGCCCCATCGGTGCTGGCTGCGTCGCCTAGGACTAGGAAGCCCTGCATTTACTAGACAGCTCTCTTCAATTCGAGTGCCCCTGCGGAACGCGTAGGGGGTGGGGACACAGTGCCAGTGAGGCCCTCGATCACCACGCGCGCTGATGTCGATGTGGTGCCATAGGTAGTGCCGGGCGTCTTCACGACATGGAAGACATCAGCACCTATCGCGAGTGCGTAGCGACGGATGGTGGACAAGCGGGGATCTCCGCCAAGGCGCTCGAAGTCCGACACGGCGGGCTGGCTGCGATCCATCTTGTCGGCCACGTCAGCCTGTGTCAGCCCCAGTTGCTTGCGGACCCCGACCAGGGTCTCGATGAGACGCACGTCTCGCTCGATGGCTGCGTTCTCACGCTGAACCTCGGGATCATCCGGGTCGATACCGAGCAGTGCGGCGATGTCGCGGTCCACGCCTACCTCCCTTTATCGGTTCTACCTTATATCCTGCGCTGCCATTCGGCCAGCCGATCCCTCGCTCGTTCGATCGCTCGTTCCTGCGCCCCATTGCCGCCCTTCTTATGAAACTTGAGACCGAGTAGAAGGTGCTTCCCGTCTGTGAGCACCGCGTAGTACAGGCGATACTCGTCACCCCCGTAGCTCAGCCGGGCCTCGCTGAGCCCTCTGCCCAGAGGGCGCACATCTCGATCTAGGACGCTGTCGTGCTCAATCCGCCACATCAGGTGGCCCAGCTCGAGGAGGGGAGGCTTGCCCTGGAGGACATCGTGGATCTCTTTGCTGACGACTTCAGCCCCAGCGGGGGTGGTGTAGAACTGCCACCTAGTCTTGGACCGTTCCAATACAGGCACCCCTCTACCGCCAGTCGCAGCGCCATCGCTGGCATCCGAATGTACAGGCAAAGATCGACACAAGCGCGCGTATGGAAGAGGCAAAGATGTGCCTAAGCTCACCCCATATGGGCTTCAAAGCCGCGTACTGAAGATTGTCCCTGCGGACTGTTGGAGTGGAGTTCGGTGGGCAGGTGGGGGTGATGAATGAAGACCTGCCTGATGCGGTGAACCGGGATGGTGGCGAGAGCGACGTGGTGGCGGAGCGGTCAGGGGCCGGCACCCCGAAGGCGCCCCGCCCCGTACCCGCCGATTGGCCCGACACCGACACGAACCCCGCGATCCCCACGCCCGAGATAACCGCTCCCGAGCCTGAGGCCGAGGCCGCAGTTGACGCCGAAAGGCGTGCCGAAACCGGCGAAGAGGCTGGCGAGGAGGCTGGCGACGGCGGCGAAAAGGAGGTGCGGCCCGAAGCGGGTCCCACCGGCTGACGGCAGCCCTTGCCGCACCCCCGCCGTCAAAGAGGCCAGATCCGACGGCGGGGATTAGCCGGGGATCAAAGCGGCGGCTTTTGCCGGTTTTCCCGAGGGGACGATATAGCGAATGTCCGGCATCACGCCGTGATCTTCTCCTATTCGCGCCACTTCCACGATGTACGCCGCTGACCGGTCGGCGGCTATGCGGACCGTGGCGACCCGCCACCCCTGGGGAGCGAAGACCACGAGTTCCGGGGGATACCGATCCAGGCTGCTGAGCGCGTCGGCGGGAAAGGGCGCGGAGCGGAGCGTGAGCTTGAGCCACTCGACGACGTAACTGTGTATCCCGCGCCTGGTCAGCAGGACCCGCAGCTTGGCCAGGGCCTGGTCATGCTCGGCCGCGGCACTTTCGCTGATCGGCGAATGGCGTGGATGAGGTTCTGAGGGTTCGGTCGTTTTCCTCAGCGGTTCGCGAGTCATTCCCTGTCACCGTCCATGTTCTGTCCGGAATGCGGCTGGATTATCCGGTTTATTAACCAGACAGAATGCAGCGGACATGTCCGGACGGCCTGTCTGTGCTCCGAGAAACATCGCCAGAGTGCCGCTTCCCGGCTAGCTTTGTATTCAGCAACCAGCTGTTCGTATCCAGACAGTCGCGTTGAGTTTTTGTATGTGCGATGTCGGGAAGAGCGGTCCGGAGCATTTCGAGGAGCGTGGCATGTCCGTGGATGAACAGGCCCCATCTCCAGACGAGCAGAACTCCTACGGTGCGGTCCTCAAGGAAGCCCGAATGGCGGTCGGCCTCTCTCAGATGGCCATGGGGGCGCTGATCCCGTGCAGCGAGAGCTTGATCGGCCTGATCGAGCGCGGCAAGCGCAACCCGACCCGGCAATTCACCCTCGCGGCCGAGACGGCCCTGGACCTGAATGGGGAATTGCTTCGGCTGCTGCCCATCAGCAGGATGTCGGGGCCGAAGTGGTTCAGAGAGTGGCCAAAGGTAGAAGAAAACGCCCATACCATCCGAGCCTGGCAACCTCTTGTCGTTCCGGGCCTGCTGCAGACGGCCGCGTACGCGCGAGCGATCCTCTCCGCCGAGCCGGGAGTCACCCAGGACTGGATCGAGGAGGCCGTCGCGACCCGGCTTCAGCGTCAGGCGGTGTTCGACCGCGACGAGCCGCCGATGTACTGGGCCCTGCTCGACGAGTGCGCTCTGATCCGCCCCATCGGGGGTGCCGAGGTGATGCGGGAACAACTCGAACACCTGCTGAGAATGATGGCCACCCCCTTCATCTCAATCCAGATCGTCCCCCTCGGCGTGGGGGCGACGCCGGGTTTGCTTGGCGGCTTCGCCCTGGCTCAAGGCCAGGGCATGCCAGATCACATCTACCTCGACAGCGCTGAACAGGGCTCCGTATCCGATCGCGAGGAGATGGTCCGAAGGGTTAATGTCAGATACGACGCGATCCACAAATGGGCTCATCCCATACACGTGAGCGAGCGACTAGTACGTGAGGTGGCGGCAAAGTATGAAGATCAGTGACGAGCTGCGCGCCGAACTGGCGGCCGCTGAGTGGACGAAATCCACTCTCTCGGGTTCAAACGGAGGCGACTGCCTCTACGCGGCCAAACTGAGCGGCGACCGATACGCGATCAGAGACTCTGAGCAGCCCGACGTCGAGCCGCTGATCTTGCGAGGTGGCGTCTTCCGCGCCTTCGTGGGCGGCGCGAAACTGGGCGAGTTCGACATCTGACCTCCCAAGTGAAGGCCCCGGTAATCGCCGGGGCCCGCACATCCTTTAGCGAACCGGGCGCGGCAGGCGGATGGTGACGATCCGGCTGGGAACGCCGCTGTCCACCAGCCGCCCGTCCGCCCCGAACTCGCCGAGCCCGAAGTCGTTGTCATTGGCGACCACGAGCGTCCGCGGGTCGAGCAGGGCGATGCCCTCGACCTTGCCAGGCAGAGTGGGGGCGACCTCGGACAGGTCGGCGACGAGCGACTTGGCCGGAACCTTGACATCCCCCAGGTCGGCCAGCGCCTCCAGCGACGGCGCGGTGGCCGGGTCGTCATACCGCCCGCCCAGCAGGTTCGTGGCCTTGGCCAGGTCGATCTGGTAGATGCGGGCGACGTTGTCGGTCCGCTCGTCCACCAGCAGCCGGCGGCCGCCCACGTGCGCCAGGCCGGAGACCTTCATTTCGCTCTGGTCGCCGTTCACCTTGGGGTCGAAGGTCGTGACGTCCTCGAAGCGGTAGGCGTACTCGCCGGTCACCCGCGCCGCGCGGATGCTGAAGGTGAGGATCCGGCCGACGCGGGAGGATTTGCCGGTCTTCTTGTCCGGATTGGCCAGCGGGCTCTGCACCGCGAGGTACAAGGTGTCGCCGTCGATCGCCAGCCCTTCGAACCCGCGGTTCTGCTGGCGGGAGGCGAGGATGGCCGGCAGCGTCTCCTTGACCGGGTAGTCGGCGCCGGTGAGGTTGAGCCCCTTGGGGACGTAGCGCGCCAGCACTCGCCCCCGCTCGGAGACGTGCAGCAGCGACGGCCCGTACTCGTCGACCAGCCAGAAGTCGCCGCGCGGGGTCCGCACCAGGTCCTCGGTGTCCACCCCGCTCGGGTTGTACGGCAGCGCGGTCTGGCCGTCCCAGGTGTAGGGCACCTCGTCGTGGCCGGCCTGGTTGCTGAGCCCGGTGATCGGCTTGCCGGAGGTGCCGACCAGGGGGACGTACTTCTTGATCTCGACGCCGAACCGGGTGGCCACCTGCACGATCGCGGGGGCGAACTCCGGAATGGGGAACGTGCGGCGCTTGTCCGCGCCCACCTGCCCGTTGGGGCCACGGTCGGTGACCATCCAGTAGTCCCCGCGCCGCCCGGCCGGGAACAGCCCGCTGCCGACCCCGCCCAGCTTGACCCCGCGATCGTCGGCGATGGACCGCTGCAGGTCCTTGAGGGGTACGGGCGGGATGCTCACGTCCTTGACCACCACGGGCCGCGGCGCGGCCTCGGCCAAGGAGGGGGCGGCGGTGACCGCCGGGCCCACGACGAGCGCCAGACCCACGAGTACGGGACGGAACATGGCACGGCCTTTCACACCGGCGAATACGAGCGTCCTGACCCTAATGACGTCAAACGTCCAATTGTTGAAGCGCCGATGAACAGGCCCACCCGAAGTCGCGACGGCCCGCCGCACAGCGGCAGCACCGTTGGTCCTGTTGGTTGACGCTCCCGATGGACCGAGCCGATTGTCAGACGGCGTTGCGATGAAGCATGGCCAGCGTCTGTTCCAGCTCCGCCTGGAGGATGTCGCTCGCCGCCTGCCCGTCCCCCTCCCGGATGGCGTCCACCAGCGCGGCATGCGCGTCGTCGCCGGGATTGGGCTCGGTCTCCCGCAGGCCGAGCAGCTCCACCACGTCCACCAGCCGACCCCGCAGTGCCGGGGCGAACTCGGCGAACAGGTCGTCGAGCACTGGGTTGCGCGCCGCCGCCACGACCGCCGCGTGCAGCGCGATGTCCGCGTCCACGAACCCCGCGTCGTCGCCTCCGGCCGCCGTCCGCCGCGCCTGCAGGGCCGCCTCAAGTGAGGCGAGGTCCTCGTCGGTACGGCGGGCGGCGGCCAGGCGGGCGGCCTGGGTCTCGACCATCATCCGCACCTCGTAGACGTCGGTGATCGCGGCCCGGCGCAGGCGGGTGGGCCAGTCGGCGGCCGGTTCGGTGGCGATGACGAACACGCCGCTGCCCTGGCGGGCCTGCACCAGCCCGGCGCCCGCCAGCGCGCGCAGCGCCTCGCGGACGGTGGAGCGGCCCACGCCGAGGGTCTTGGCCAGGGCGTTCTCGCCGGGGAGCCGGGTGCCGACCGGCCAGTGGCCGCCGGTGATCTGCTCGCGCAGGTGCTCGGTGGCCTGTTCGACCAGAGGGCTGGGACGGAGGGTGCCGAGCGGCATCGCGAGTGAACCTCTCAGGTTGTCTGAGGACCTGTGTTGTGGTTAGTGTACCCGGCATGACGTCACGTGGTCTCCTTCTCGGCCGCCGCGGCGGGGCCTGAATCGACCGGCACCCCGCCGCGGTGGCTCCGCAGTGCCGGTCGAACCCCTGAGAACGACCGGAAGGAAACCCCGTGCACGACTGGAACCCGCAACGCCCCAGCGCCATGCCGTACCACCGCTACCAGCCCGCCCACCGGCGCGTCGAGGTGCCGCTGACCGAGCGCGGCTGGCCCGCGCGGCGCATCGAACAGGCGCCGCTCTGGGTGCCCGTGGACCTGCGCGATGGCAACCAGGCACTGGCCGAGCCGATGGACCCGGCCCGCAAGCGGCGGATGTTCGAGCTGCTGGTGGCCATGGGCTTCAAGGAGATCGAGGTCGGCTACCCGTCGGCCAGCCAGACGGACTTCGACTTCGTCCGCGACCTGGCCGTGCCGGGGGCGGTGCCGGAGGACGTGACGATCGTCGTGTTCACCGCGGCCAGGCGCGACCTGATCGAGCGGACCTTCGCCTCCGTCGAGGGGCTGCCGCGCGTCGTCGTTCACCTCTACACGGCGACCGCACCCGTCTGGCGTGACGTGGTGCTCGGTCACGACAGGCAGGCGTTGCGCGCCCTCATCAAGGACGCCGCCGGGCACGTCGCTCGCCTGGCCGACGCCCGTCCCGGGCCGCCGATCAGGTACGAGTTCTCGCCGGAGGTGTTCAACCTCACCGAGCCCGACTACGTCCTGGAGGTGTGCGACGACCTGACGGCCCTGTGGGAGGCGAGCCCGGACCGCCCGGTCATCCACAACCTGCCCGCCACGGTCGAGACCGCCACCCCGAACGTCTACGCCGACCAGATCGAGTACATGCACCGCCATCTGGCCCGCCGCGACTCGGTGATCCTCTCGGTGCACCCGCACAACGACCGCGGCACCGGCGTCGCCTGCGCGGAGCTGGCGCTGCTGGCCGGGGCGCAGCGGGTCGAGGGGTGCCTGTTCGGCAACGGCGAGCGCACTGGCAACGTCGACCTGGTCACGCTCGCGCTCAACCTGCACTCTCAGGGCGTGGACCCGATGCTGGACCTCTCCGACATCGACGCGATCCGCCGTACGGTCGAGCACTGCAACCGGCTGCCCGTACCCGACCGCCACCCGTACGCCGGAGACCTGGTCTACACCGCCTTCTCCGGCACCCACCAGGACGCCATCGGCAAGGGCCTGGCCCACCACGCCAAACGGGCCGCCGAGCTGGGCGTGCCCGTGGAGCAGGCGCCCTGGGAGGTGCCGTATCTGCCGATCGACCCCGCCGACGTGGGCCGCGACTACCAGGCTGTGATCCGCGTCAACAGCCAGTCGGGCAAGGGCGGCATCGCCTACCTGCTCAGCACCCACCAGGGGCTCGACCTGCCGCGACGGCTGCAGATCGACTTCTCGGCGGTCGTTCAGCGGGCCACGGACGGCAGCGGGGCGGAGATGACGGCCGAGGAGCTGTGGCGGCTCTTCCAGGCCGCATACCTGGATCCGGCGGACGACGGGCCGTACGCGCTCGCCGACTGGAGCACCGCCGAGTCCGGGCCGGGGGTTCACGAGTTCACCGGCACCCGGCGTGACGGCGGTGGCGAGCTGCGGGGGACCGGCAACGGCCCGCTGTCGGCGCTGGCCGGGGCGCTGGGCGGGGTCGACATCCTCCACTACGCGCAGCACGCCACCGGGCCGGGCCAGGACAGTCAGGCCGTCGCCTACGTGGAGGCGCGCGTGGGGGAGACGGTCCGGTGGGGAGCGGGCCGCGACACCTCCGTGCTGACCGCCTCCGTCCGCGCTCTGCTCGCCGCCGTCAACCGAGCCGCCGTCAACCGAGCCGCCGTCAACCGAGCCGCCGTCAACCGAGCCGCCGTCAACCGAGCCGCCGTCAACCGAGCCGCAGTCAACCGAGCGGCTTCAGTCGCTTAGGCCACGCGGCGCGGCTTGGGGACCAGGTTCAGGGTCGGGGAGAACCTCCCCGGCCATCGCGGCCAGCTCTTCGGCGAGATCGTCGGCGTATGGGAAAGCGGGCATGAAGGCTCCTCGACTCCGGCCGTTCTGATCAGCCCAGGACCGCGGGGCTGAGGTCACCGCGGCAGAACCTCAATGATCAGTACGCCGGAGCACGAGCCGCGTCAGGACGGAACCTAGGGATGTCCCTAGTCCGGGAGGGAGCCCGTCAGGAGGACAGGTGGCGGGCGCAGTCGTCGCGGTAGCGCTGCACCAGCTCGCGGATCCGCTCCGGGTCGGCGAGCACGGCCCGTGACACCGACGGCACGACCGCCTGCCGTACCGGACCGAACAGCCGGGCCAGGTCGGCCGGAGCGGCGCCCTGCGCGCCCAGGCCCGGCGCCAGGATGGGGCCGTTGAGCTGCTCCAGCGGATGCTCCAGCGACGGGAGGGTGGCGCCGATCACGACGCCGACCGGGCCCAGCGGGGCGCGGCCCGCGTTCGCCGCCGCGGCGCCCGCGAAGATCTCGCCCGCGACCGCCGTCTGCAGCGCCACGGCCTCCGGGTTGGAGGTGCGCGCCAGGACGAAGACGCCGGCGTCGTTGGCGATGGCCGACGTGATCGCGCCCTCCAGCGAACCGAACCCGAGGTAGGGGCTGAGCGTCACGGCGTCGACCGCGAGCGGGCTGCCCCGGTCGAGGTACGCCTCGGCGTAGGCGGCCATCGTGCTGCCGATGTCGCCCCGCTTGACGTCGAGGATCACCACCGTGCCCGCCTCACGCAGGTCGGCGATGACGCTCTCCAGCACGGCGATGCCCCGGCTGCCCCAGCGCTCGTAGAACGCGGACTGCGGCTTGACCACCGCCGCCACGTCGCCGATCGCGTCGACCACCGTACGGCTGAATCGCTCCAGCCCGGCCGGGGAGTCGTCGAGCCCCCACGCGTCGAGCAGCGCCGGGCTGGGGTCGATGCCTACGCAGAGTGGGCCGTACTTGTCGAGCCTGGACCGCAACCGTGTCCCGAACGACTCATTCACCACTGGACTCCCCTCGCGACGTACGCAGACTAACGGCGCCGGTCTGATGCGGGAAAGGTTTTCGACCATGGCGATATGGGCTGCCTCTTCTCGCCTCCAGTCTTCCAGAGTTCGCCTCCGGGGTAGATCAGCTGACATGTACGAGATCGCCCACCGCACGCTGACGCTGCGCACCGAGCCGCTACGCGAGGTCGTCGTCACGATCGGGCTGCCGATCGAGGAGCCGACGGGGGAGTGGTCGTGCCCTTACCGGATCGACGGGCTCGCCGGGTGGGAGCACGATCGCAAGGTCACCGGCGTCGACTCGCTCCAGGCGCTCGAACTCGCCATGACCATGGTGCGAGCCGCGTTGGCCGGCTCGCACGAGGCCAAGGAAGGGTTGCTGAGCTGGGACGAGGAGCCCCCCGACGGACGCGAGCACACGGTGTACGTCCGGTGGGAGAAGGAACACGACGTCGCCTATATCGCGATGAAGCACGAAATCGTGCCAGGAGAGGCGGTGCGGCAGACCCTGTCGGATGATGTCGTGCTCGACTACGCGGAGTCGGGAGAACTGCTCGGCGTGGAACTCCTCAACGCGGCCACGACGATGCCGTCAGAGATGCGCCTCTGAGCGTTCTGAGTGGTCAGGCGGCAAGGGTGGAGCCGCGTATGACGAGTTCGGTGGCGAGTTCGACGTGGCGGGAGTCGATTCTCTCGCCCGCGGCCAGGCGCAGGGCGGTGCGCAGGGCGACGGCGCCCATCTCGCGCAGCGGCTGGCGTACGGTGGTCAGCTGCGGCGAGGTCATGGTCGCGATCTCGGTGTCGTCGAAGCCGACGACGCTGAGGTCTTCGGGGACACGCAGGCCACGCGCCCTGGCGGCCTGGATGGCGCCGAGGGCGCTCTCGTCGCCGGCGGCGAAGATGGCGGTCGGCGCGGGGCGCAGGTCGAGCACGGCGGCTCCTTCTTGCACCCCGTGGGGATAGCAGAAGCCCGCAGTACGGACATATTCGGGAGGTACGGGCACGCCCGCGGCTTCCATGGCGGCGCGGAAGCCGTGCATGCGTGCCTGGTTGACGGCCGCGGTCGCGGGTCCGCCGAGGTAGGCGATGCGGCGGTGGCCGAGGGCGAGCAGATGCTGTGTGGCGGACAGGCCGCCGGCGAAGTTGGTGCAGCCGACGCTGGTCACGGGGGCGTCCGGCAGGTTCAGGGGGTCGATGACGACCACGGGTAAGCGTACTCGCGACAGTGCGGCGAGCTGGGCCTTGGTCGGCCCGTTGGTAAGAGTGATCATCGCCCGCCGCCCGGCGGCGACCAGGTCGCGAGCCCAGGAGGTGCCGCCGCCGGCCATGCCTTTCGTGCCGCTGACGACGACCGCCACGCCCGACTCGGCGCCGGCGTCGATCGTGCCCTTGATGATCTCGGTGGAGTAGGCGCACATCTCGTCCACCCACATCTCGACCGTGGCCGACCCATCGGCCCGGTCCCGGGGTGACGAGCGCGGGACGTAGCCGTGTTCCAGCAGCAGGGACTGCACCAGCGTACGGGTGTCAGGCGCGACTTCGCGGCGGCCGTTGAGCACCTTGGACACGGTGGCCACGGACACGCCGGCCGAAGCGGCGACGGTGGCCAGCGTGGTACGCCTGGGACTGCTCGGCATGAATTCCTCCCTAACGCCGACATATACCCAAAAGGGTTGCTCAGCCGCACCGGATTTAATGGTGAGGTGATCGCACCCCGTATCGTGGCAACAGATCTTGACGGAACCCTCCTCGACTCCACCGGCTCAGTGTCCCCGCGCACCCGCCGAGCCCTGGGACGCGCCCGCGACGCCGGCGCCGACATCGTCTTCGTCACCGCCCGGCCGCCACGCGGCGTGGACCCGATCGCCGCGATGGCGGACGTCACCGGCACCGCGGTCTGCAGCAACGGCGGCATCGTCTACGACCTGGACAGCCGCGAGATCACCAGCACGTACGCACTCGACCTCGCCGCCGCGAGGAAGCTGATGGAGACGCTCCGCGAGGTCCTGCCCGGTGTCGCCTTCGCGGTGGAGACCGGCCGGCACGTCCTGGTCGAGCCCGCCTACACCAGGCGCATCCTCCCGGACCTGCCCTTCACCCGCGAGGTCACGGACGCCTGCGAGGAGGGTGAACCGGTCGTCAAGCTGCTGGCCTGGTCGGCGACGCACGCGGTGGACGAGATGTTCACCGCCGCCGTCGCGGCCGTCGAGGGCCAGGCCGAGGTGACGCACTCGGGCGGCAGCGGGCTGCTGGAGATCAGCGCTCCCGGGGTGACGAAGGCCGGCACGCTGGCCCGGCTGTGCGAGGAGCGGGGGGTGGACGCGGCCGAGGTGGTGGCCTTCGGCGACATGCCCAACGACCTCGCCGTCCTCGCCTTCGCCGGGGCGGGGTACGCGATGGCCAACGCCCACCACATGGTGATGGCGGCCGTCGAGCGGCGCACCCTGTCCAACGACGACCACGGGGTGGCCGCGGTCCTGGAGGGCCTGTACGGCTTGTGACCCGGTTGTTACTCCGCAGGTTGTATCACTGCGGCGGGCAGTGGCTCCTCTTCTCCATACGCTTCATGCGCGGTTGAGACGGAGGCCACCGGATGCTGACCATCGACTACCCGAGCGAACGGTACGCCCCACGGGGGGAGGGGCGCGGTGCCGAAGGGCGGCATCGGTCCCACGTGTGGCCGCTGCCCGGCCAAGCTGCGCCGCCTGCCGGCCGAGGACCGTGGCTGGAGCGTGTCCTGATCCCTCCCGATGACCTGGACCCGACAGACGAGTCCATTCTCGACGAGATCAGGAAGATGTTCTCGGTGCTCGACCCCGTGCCCGAGACGCTGGTCGAACGGGTCCAGTTCGCCCTGGATGTGGAGACGGCCGACGCCGAGGTTCTGCGGCTGCGCGAGGAGGCCGGGCTGCGGGCGGCCGCCCGCGGCGGCGAGGAGAGCCGGACGATCACCTTCGAGGGCGACGACCTCACGATCATGATCAGCGTCAGAGTCCAGACCCAGCGCCTGAGCGGCCTGTGCGTGCCGCGGATGAGGGCGCCGCTGAGAATCCGAAGAAGATCCACGACCGGGCGGCCCGGTTGCATCCGCATGGGCTGGGTGTGCCTGCCTACGGGAGATCAGCGAAGGTACGGGCCTCGCCGTGTACGCCTCCCGGCGTACAGAGGATGACGGCGGGAGTCGGATGCCGCGGTGTCGTGGCGGCAAGATCCTGGAGACCTCACGAGGTCAAAGGAGAAGCGAGTGGTAACTCAGGCCGCCAAGGGGACCGGATATCTGACCGCGTTCAAGATTATCGTCGCGCTGAACACGCTGGCGGTGCTGTTCCAGGCCGTGACGGCCGGCCAGTTGCTCAGCGGGGCGTCGGCGGGGTCCCATGACGTGGGGGCGGGGGCCGTACACGTGCTGGGGCTGGCGCAGCTCGTCGCGGCCGTGCTGATGTGGCGGCCGGGGCGTGGGGCGGGATGGCCCGCGCTGGTCGGGCTGGCGATTCTGCTTCTCGGGTTCGTGCAGTCGGCGGTGGGCGGGGCGGGTGTGCTGACCGTGCACGTGCCGCTCGGGATGGCGGTCTTCGGGTTGAGCGTGTGGCTCCTGGTCTGGGCTTGGCGCCGCTGAGTCGGTCACAGGTGATCGACGGTTACAGGTCGCCGTGTCTGGCCAGGTGGTCGGCCTTGCGGATGGGCTCCGGCAGGCGGTGGTACGGCGAGAGCCGCAGGACCTCGGCGCAGGCCGTGTCGAGGGTGACGCGGTGGCCCTGGGACACGTACACCGGCTTGACGGTCGACTGCGTACGCAGGACCCGGCCCACGGTCGAGCCGTCCAGCTCGATCGGCGTCCATGCGCCCCGAGCGGGGTCCGGGGCGTCGTGGGTGCCGACGAAGTGGGTCTTGCCCACGCCGATCGCAGGGAGTCCGGTGAGCACGCCCAGGTGGCAGGCCAGGCCGAACCCGCGCGGGTGCGCCAGGCCGTACCCGTCGCAGACCAGCAGGTCAGGGGTGACGGTGAGCCGTTCGAGCGCCTCCACCAGCGCGGGCAACTCGCGAAAGGCGAAGAGCCCCGGCACGTACGGAAACCGCGCCTTGCCACGAACCACCACTTGCTCGACCACCACGAGATCGCCCGCCATGCCCTGTGCGTGGTCGTCCGTGGCGGCGGTTGTGGAGAGCACCACCACGGCGGCGGCCACCTCGTCCTCGCCGTGGTAGTGCACGTCAAGTCCCGCCACCAACGTGAACGAGGTCGGGCCGGTCAGCTCGAGGTGAAGCCGGAGGCGCTCCTGGATCGCCTCCGCCTCCGCGGTACTCGTCGGCCAGGGGTGAAGCTGGTTTACCCGCACAAGGTTCAACCTATGCCCGTCGGCTCCCGGGGCGTCACTGTCACCGACAACGGCGTGGAACTACGCCTCGGCGAGGAGCCGATCACCGTTCCTACGGCTTTCGGGGACCTGCACGAAGAGCTTCTCAAGCCGTCCTTCGGCGGGGACATGACACCGCACGCACATCCGACCACAACGAGTGCCGCGGCCACGACCATCAGGCTCTGCGCGTCTACCCGCACTCAGCTATGCGGCGGGTGAGCACCAAGGGGGCGTCCTCGGTGATGGCTACCGTGTGCTCGGAGTGGGCCGTGCGCGAGCCGTCCGCCGACCGAATGGTCCAGCCGTCGGCGTCGTAGACGATCCGGTCGGTCGTGCGGGCGAACCAGGGTTCGAGCGCGAGGGTCAGGCCCGGCCGGAGCGTAAGGCCGCGCCCTGCCCGGCCCTTGTTCGAAACGTGGGGCCCCTCGTGCATGGTGCGGCCAATGCCGTGGCCGCCGAACTCGGTGTTGACCGGGTAGCCGTAGTCGTGGGCTACCGCCCAGATGGCCGCCGAGATGTCACCCAGGCGATTGCCCGGACGCGCCACCTCGATCGCCGCCTCCAACGCTTCCTCGGTGGCGCGGATAATTCGCAGGTCCTCCTCGGCGGCGGTCCCGACGACGACCGTGCGCGCCGAGTCGGCCACCCAGCCGTCGACGCCGACCGCGAGGTCCGCGCTGAGTACGTCGCCGTCACGCAGCGTGTAGTCGTGGGGTTTTCCGTGCAGGACGGCGTCGTTGACCGACAGGCAGATGACGTTGCGGAACGGGCCGCGTCCGAAGGACGGCGCGTAGTCCCAGTAGCACGACTCCGCCCCGGACCGTTTGATCATGCCGCGCACGTGGTGCTCCAGGTCCAGGAGGTTGACGCCCACGTCGGCGAGCCGGCCGACCTCGGAGAGCACCTCGGCGACGAAGCGCCCGGCCACGTGCATGCGTTGGATCTCCGCAGGCGTCTTCAGTTCAATCATGATTACCTCGCGTCACAGGATGCTGGTATTACTATACCGGCAACCTTAACAGCTTGCCGGTATAGTAATACCAGCCCTATCTTGGGAGCATGGTCCGTCAACCGCTCACACCTGAGCAGATCGAAGCCGGCAGGCGTCTGGGCGCCCTGCTGCGTCACGCGCGAGCGGGACGCGACCTGGCGGAAGTCGCGCACGCGGCCGGCATCTCGCCGGAGACCCTGCGCAAGATCGAGACCGGACGACTGCCCTCTCCCGGATTCGGCACGATCGTCTGCCTCGGCGAGGCACTCAACGTGCCGGTTCAGGTGTTGGCAGCTATCTGGCGCGGCAACGACCTACCGCTGGAAGCCGTCTCGTAGCCGCTGTCGCGCCCGCCCACGGAGTCCCGGTGGACACCGGCCGTTGGGTTACCGGCACCGAGGCTCCCGATGCTGGGTGCCGTTGTCGATGGCCTCCGCCTGGAATCGGGACGTATCGCCCTGCATCCTCATCCCGACGATGCGAGGTCGAATAGCGGACCAGTGGCGGCAGGTTCTGTAGTGTCGGGAATCGTGAGGGATGTCCTGGTGGTCGTCGGCCCAGGGCTGGTCGCCGACGCCGCGTTGCTCAGCGAGATCGCCGAACGCGAGTTCGCCGCCCTCGGGGTCTCTGGCGCGCTCGTGCACGCTCGTGACGCGGCCGAAGTCATGGTGCTTATGGCGGGCGGCGACGGTGAGTTGTCCGCCGCGGCCGTCGTAGTGGTTCCGGGGCCGGTGGATGAGGTGCGACGGCTCATGGGGCAGTGCCTTGGGCCTCTGGTGTGGCTGGATCTCGCCCGGGTGGACGGGGCTGAGGTGGGGGAGGGGGCCACGCACGTTCACGGGCGTGGCGTCGAGGGGTTGATCTGGGCGATTCGGCATGCCGTACACCGTCTGCGGCATCCGCGGATGCGGATCGCGTACGGGGCGCATCGCGATCAGTGGGGTGAGCTGTACCTTCCCGAGGGGGCGGTGGACAGGCCGGCTGTCGTGGTGCTCGTTCATGGCGGGAACTGGCGGTCGAACTGGGCGGCCGATCTCATGGACGCGCTCTGCCTCGACCTCGTCGGCCGGGGGCTCGCCGTGTGGAACCTCGAATACCGGCGTCCCGACCTGCACGGGTGGCGGGCGACCACCGCGGATGCGGCCGCTGGGCTGGCCGCGTTGTCGACCGTGGCCGCGCCGATCGACCTCGGCCGGGTCGCCGTCGTCGGTCACTCCGCCGGGGCGCAGCTGGCCTTCCGCGCGGTGGCCGACGGGGCGCGGGTTTCGCTGGTCGTGTCGCTGGCGGGGATGCTCGACCTCGTCGAGGGCGACAGGCGCTGGCTCGGCTCCGGCGCGGTCGCCGCCGCCCTCGGCACAGCCTCCAGTACCGGCCTCGAGGTCGGTACGGCGAGTCCGCTGCTCAGGTTGCCGTTGCGGGTCCGCCAGCTGATCGTCCAAGGGTCCGGGGACGAGCTGGACCTGGTGGACTTCGCGCGCCGCTACGCCAGGGCCGCCCAGGAGGCCGGAGATAACGTGACGTATCTGGAAATGTCCGGCGACCACTTCGCGGTGATCGACCCGCATGCCCCGATCTGGCGCACCACCGCCCTCGCCATCACCGATGCCCTCCGATAACCCGAACTTCACTCGACTCGCCGATCCTCCTCGCGCGGTGGATAGGTGAATGTCTGGGTATCAGCCCAGCCTTCGGCGACGATGTGATAGTCGTGCGCGGCTTCACTGGCGGTGTGGTCGGGGCCGATGTCGACCGTGTCGGCGGTCGCCCAGGCCCCGTTGATCTTCTGCTCGATGACGTAGAGGAACTCGTTGTAGCCCAGGGATGAGGACACGAACGTGTTGACGATGGTGAGAGAGCGGCGACCCGCGGTCAGGGTTCGCGGGATTTCCACGATCTGCTCCCGCCATTTGTAGGTGCTGTCGCCGGGCAGCTGCCGCCACGCCCCGGCCGGATTCCCGTTGACGGTGATGGTGGCGTATTGCCGGGCGACGCCCGCGTCCAGGCGGCGGATCAGCCGCACTCCGCTGTTGGCGGGATCGACGGTCGCGGTGAACCGGCTCGACCCGCCGGCGCTGAACGCACGGCCGTCATCGCTGACGATGCGGCCGGTAGCCACAGGGCCGCCGAAACCGTCGGACACGATGCCTTGTGACGCACCCCGCTGATCGAAGATGACGCTCAGGGCGCCCGCGGTCGCCAGCGTGGCCAACACGGCCGACACGGCGGCTTGGCGCCAGCCTCGGCGGGGGACAGGAGCCGGCCCTGTCTCGTCCGGCCCGGTTGTCCGGCGGGCGAGCATCGCGCCGCCGGGGTTGCGATCCGGCTCCGTCCCGGCGGGCAGCCGGGCGATTCGTACCCGCTCCCATGCCCTTTCCCACGCCGGGAGCTGATGCTCGGGCACCCGGCACGCTCGCAGGAAAGCCATCATCAACGCCTTCTTGGGGAAGCGCCGGCCGGCCAACATGTCCGCACAGGTCGCCCGTGGCAGCCGGGTGCCGCCCGCCTTGTCCGCCCGCAGCTGCAGCTCCCGCAGTGACGTATCGGCCCGCGCGAACTGCTCGGCCAGCAACCTCACCAGATCCTCGTGGCAGGTCGCCGACTCCACCCCGGATCGGGACACCTGCCTGACGACCTGGGACTCCTCGCCACCCTCGCTCATCGCCTCGAACCCCCGCCCTCCGGCCTTCGACTCCTCCCTGCCGCAAAGTGTACGAGCGATTACCCAACGTGTCCGAGGGATGGCGGCAGCGGCGGCCTGCCGTCCGGGCCTGGCCATCGGGTGGCTCGATTCCGTCCGAGTCCGTCCGAGCTCCTGTTGGACACCTGGGCTGTGCCGCTTCGCTGGCTCTCAACGCGGCGAACCCGCCGCACCTGACGGAGCAGAAAGGCAGACCACCATCATGATGATCCGCAATGTCACGGCCATCGCCCTCCTGACCGCGGCCCTGTTCGGTGCCCTCCCGGGGGCCGCCGCCACCCCGGCCCTGGCGGCGGCCGCGGAGTGCGGGGTCCGGAGCGACGGCAAGCTCTACTGCGGAAACACCCCGAACGTCACCCTGTCCTACGACGCCTCCTACCAGACCGCGGAGACCGGCGTACTGACGAGCAGTTTCAGCTGGTTCCAGTGCTGGGTCGAGGGCGGCCCGCATGCCGGCGGCAACAGCATCTGGTACCTCGCCGCGGGCGACAAGGCGGTGCCGCCCTATCGCGGCTGGGGCTTCCTGCCCGCCGTTCATGTGGCCACCGCCCATGACCCCGCGCCGGGCCTGCGCGAGTGCACCTTGGCCGACTACGACCTCATCGGCCCGTGACGCGGCCGAGGTCCGGACCCTCCAAGAGAACAACGCTGAAGGAGACACAAAGATGAACAAGCGTCAGGTCATCGCCACGGCCATTGCCGCCACCGCATTCGCGCTGTTCGGGCTGGCCTCGCCCGCCGCCTCCGCGGAAGCCTGCGGGGTCGACCCGCACGACGGCAGGTTGCACTGCACCAACGACGAGGGCGGACTCCCCGTGTTCCACGAGCCCCGGCCCGTCGACGCCGTGGACTTCCTCGACACCACGCAGAGCTGGTTCACCTGCTGGACGCAGGGAGAGCTCCATCCAGGGGGCAACACCACCTGGTACGGAACCGTCGGCGACAGGTTCGGTGCCTTCGGGTATGTGCCGGCCTCCGTGGTGCACACACCGAGCGCCTTCGACGCCGACCCCAGCAAGTACGGCCTGCGCAGGTGCTGAACCCGCTCCACCTGAACCGGTAAGCGCCGCACCACCACGGCGACGGCGACGTAACCGCCGCCGTGGTGGTGCGCGGGTGGGTCTGGTGCGTACGACGGGAGGAGACCGACACTGTGGACATGCAGTCGTACTCCAGCGCCACCGCGCCGACCCCCCTCCTGGGCGAGACGATCGGCGAGAACCTCGAACGGACCGTCGCGGCCTTCGGCGACCGGGAGGCCCTGGTCGATGTCCCCACCGGACGCCGATGGACCTACACCGAGCTCGACGCCGACGTGAACCGCCTCGCGCTCGCCCTGCTGGCCAAGGGCATCGCGAAGGGCGACCGGGTGGGCATCTGGGCGCCCAACCGCGCGGAGTGGGTGCTCGTGCAGTACGCCACGGCGAAGATCGGCGCGATACTGGTCAACGTCAACCCGGCCTACCGGAGCCATGAGCTGGAGTACGTCGTCAAGCAGTCGGGCATGCGGCTGCTGATCAGCGCCCAGACGCACAAGACCAGCGACTATCGCGCGATGGTCGAGGAGATCGGCTTCGCGAACACCGTCTACCTGGACGATCCGGGCTGGGGCGCGCTCCTGGCCGAGACCGTCGCGGAGGACCGGTTGCGGGCCCGCATGTCGGAGTTGTCGTGCGACGACCCGATCAACATCCAGTACACCTCCGGCACCACAGGCTTCCCCAAGGGCGCGACCCTGTCGCACCACAACATCCTCAACAACGGCTACTTCGTCGGTGAGCTGATCCACTACACCGAGGCCGACCGGGTCTGCCTGCCGGTGCCGTTCTACCACTGCTTCGGCATGGTCATGGGCAACCTCGGCGCCACCTCGCACGGGGCCTGCGTGGTGATCCCCGCGCCGAGCTTCGAGCCCGAGGCGACGCTGCGGGCCGTACAGGACGAGAGATGCACGTCGTTGTACGGCGTGCCGACCATGTTCATCGCCGAGCTGGGGGTGGCGCAGGGGTACGACCTGAGCACGCTCCGGACCGGCATCATGGCCGGGTCACCCTGCCCGGTCGAGGTGATGAAGCGCGTCGTCAGCGAGATGAACATGCGCGAGGTCGCCATCTGCTACGGCATGACCGAGACGTCCCCGGTGTCCACGATGACCAGGTCCGACGACGACCTGGCCCGCAGGACCGAGACCGTCGGCCGGGTGCTGCCGCACGTCGAGGTGAAGATCGTGCATCCGGAGACCGGGCTGACCGTGGCGCGCGGCGAGCCCGGCGAGCTGTGTACGCGCGGGTATTCGGTCATGCTCGGATACTGGGACGAGCCGGACAAGACCGCCGAGGCCATCGACGCCGCCCGCTGGATGCACACCGGTGACCTGGCCACCATGGACGACGACGGCTACGTCAACGTGGTCGGGCGGATCAAGGACATGGTCATCCGCGGCGGGGAGAACGTCTATCCGCGCGAGGTCGAGGAGTTTTTGTACCGGCATCCGGACGTCGCGGACGTACAGGTGATCGGGGTGCCCGACGAGAAGTACGGCGAGGAGCTGATGGCCTGGGT
Organism: Nonomuraea sp. NPDC052129; assembly: GCF_040680095.1. Taxonomy (NCBI): domain Bacteria; kingdom Bacillati; phylum Actinomycetota; class Actinomycetes; order Streptosporangiales; family Streptosporangiaceae; genus Nonomuraea; species Nonomuraea sp. NPDC052129. Next base: position 204,189 of record NZ_JBFAVX010000015.1, read on the forward strand.
CATCATGCGGGAGGGCGCCGAGCCGCTGACGGCCGGGGCGGTCAGGGAGTTCTGCGCGGGGCGGCTGTCGCACTTCAAGATCCCGCGGTACGTCCACGTCGCGGACGCCTTCCCGATGACCGTCACCGGGAAGATCCGCAAGGTGGAGATGCGCAGGCACTCGGTCGACCTGCTCGGGCTGGGCGACGGCGAAACGGCGTCCTGACGGTCCCGTGCATACCCGGCTCGTCATGACAAAACGGGCACGGCCTAGCATGGTCGGGTGATCGTCGGTGAGGTGCTCGGCCTGCTCGGGGTAGGTGTAGCCGCCGGCGTGGTCAGTACCGTGGTGAGCCTGGCGTCGATCGTCTCCTACCCGGCTCTGCTCGCGTTCGGCCTGCCACCGCTGACCGCGAACGTCACGAACACCGTCGCGCTGATGTTCACCAGTGTGGGCGCGGCGGTCGGGTCGCGGCCGGAGCTGGTGGGGCAGGGCGCCCGGGTGCTGCGACTGGGCTGGGTGACCGCGCTCGGCGGGGCGACGGGCGCGTTGCTGCTGCTGGTGACCCCGGCGCGGGCGTTCGAGCTGATCGCTCCGTGGTTGATCGCGGGCGCCTCGCTGCTGCTGGTCCGGCGGCCGACCGTCAAGCCGGGCGGTGAGCACGGGGTGTTGCTGCGGGTGGCGCTGTTCGTCGTGTCGATCTACGTCGGGTACTTCGGGGCGGCGGGCGGGATCCTGATGCTCGCGGTGCTGGCGGGCTTCCTCGACCTGTCTCCGGCCCGGCTGAACGCGGCGAAGAACATGCTGTCCGGGCTGGCGAACGCCGTGGCCGGGCTGGGGTTCGCGTTGTTCGGGCCGGTGGACTGGGGGGCGGCGGTGCCGCTGGCGGCCGGGTTCCTGCTGGGCGGGTGGCTCGGGCCGAAGATCGTCCGCCGGATGCCCGGCCAGAGCCTGCGGTATGTGGCCGCGGCGTGCGGGGTGGCGGTCGCCATCAAACTCGGCTACGACTCGTACGTGGGCTGACGATCGCAAGCGCGCGGCATGCTGCCGACCCCACCAGAAGCCATACAGCTCGGCGATCTCGTCGGTGCTGAAGTCGCCCAGGCGCAGCGACTCGGCGACGATGTTGAACGGGCCGGCCGCGTTCGACCGGCCGGGTTCGCCGCCCGAGGCGACCTTGTAGTCACGCATCGGCTGGCATTTCGGGAGACTACGGATTCGCCAGAGAAAGAGCATTCCCGAACGCTCAACTAGGGCAGCCCTCGATATTCACTACTATAAAAGCACCCAGATTCACTACTATAAAAGCACCCAGCTCGCCTCTCCAGTGTGGCTCTGCGTGACCATTACGCCGTTCTCCGTACGCACGGCTTCGGCTCGTCCCTGCTCGCCGGCCTGCCCAGTTTCGAGGGTGGCTTTTCGCGTCACCTGGTGACTTAACAAATAAGCGTAAATTCCGCATAAACAGATATTGACTAGGGCCGTCAGCTGGCTGATGATCAAGCCGATTGATCAGATGTGCGGGACGGATGGTTCCGCCCTATCCAAGTGAGGCCCATGTCCGGGTTACGGAGCCGGGCAGCGTTGTGTGCTGTCTGGTCACTTTCGGTTGCCTTGTTAGTCGTCATCGATGCTCCAAGGGAGGCGCCCCCGGCACACGCTTCGGTGGCGGACCCTGTCGCGGAATCCGACAAGTCGGCTCGGGCGTTGGCCCGGGAGTCGGGCAAGCAGGTGGAGGTGCTGTCCAAACGGGGGGAGAGCAGGGAGGTCTTCGCCAATCCGGACGGCAGCTTCACCGCGGTCGAGCATCTGCGGCCGGTCCGGGTCCGGCAGGACAGCGGTTGGGCGGCGCCGGACACCACGATGGTGAAGCGTTCCGACGGGTCCATCGGGCCGAAGGCGGCGACCATCGGCCTGGCCGTCTCCGGAGGCGGTGACGTGCCGCTGGCGCGGATGTCGTACGCGGGCAGGGAGATGGCGCTGACCTGGCCGGGCAAGCTGCCAGAGCCGGAGTTGCAGGGCGACTCGGCGCTCTACCGCGAGGTGTTGCCGGGCGTCGATCTCGTGGTGCGGGCGGATGTGGACGGGTTCGCGCACACCCTGGTCGTCAAGGACCGGCAGGCGGCCGCCAACCCCGCGCTGGCCAAGCTGACATTGGGGCTGGCGGGCAAGGGCATGGACCTCAGGAGCGCGGCGGGCGGTCTGCTCACCGCCGTCGACAAGGGCAGCGGCGGCGCGGTCTTCGAGGCACCTGGCGCGATCATGTGGGACTCGCGCCGGCCCGAGGCCGCCGCGAAGGAGGATCTGGCCCGCGGGCCGTCCACGTCGTCGCGGGTGGCCGAGCTGGGCACGGCCGTCGGGGACGAGAAGCTGACGCTGACTCCCGACACAGCGCTGCTGAACGACCCGAGCACGCAGTTTCCGGTCTACATCGACCCGGTGTGGAAGACGGTCAAAACGTCCGCGTGGGCGTACGTGTCGAAGACGTACCCGAGCGAGTCGTACTACAAGTTCGGCGGCAAGTCAGACGCGGGGCTGGGTCTGTGCGAGGGCGACTCGAAATGTGCGCCCCGCGACGTCAAGCGGATCTTCTACCGCATGCCGACCAGCGCGTACGCGGGCAAGCACATCATCTCGGCCGAGTTCGTGGCCAGGGAGACCTGGTCGTACTCGTGCGACGGCAGGACCGTGCAGCTCTGGCTGACCAAGGCGTTCGGGGAAGGCTCGACCTGGAACTCCACCGACGACAACTGGCAGGACCAGCTCGACACGCGCGACGTGGCCAAGGGCTGGTCCTCCAGTTGCCCGGCCGGTGACGTGGAGTTCGACGCGACCGCGGCGGTGAAGAAGGCCGCGTCGGGCAAGTGGTCGACGACGACGTTCGGGCTGCGCGCCGGGTACGAGAGCGACGCGTACGGCTGGAAGCGCTTCGCCGACGACGCCTGGCTGCGGGTCAACTACAACACCCCGCCGCCGCAGCCGAAGCAGTCGAACCTGACGATGAATCCGGGCGGCAAGTGCGTGTACTCTCCCGCCCCGGCCGTGCGGGTTCCGCCGACCCTGTACGCGGTGCTGTACGACGCCGACTCCGCGGACGCCAAGAAGGTCTACGCCGAGTTCGTGGCCTCGTGGGACGGCGCGGTGAAGTGGCAGTCGGGCAAGATCGGCCCCAAGACCACCGGCTCGACGTTCCAGGTGAAGCTGCCGGCGACGATCCCGGAGAAGAAGACGATCTCGTGGGCGGTACGCACCTGGGACGGCGACCAGTACAGCCCGTGGAGCTACACGGGTGATGCCACGGCCTGCTACTTCATCTACGACAAGAGCGCGCCCGCGGCCCCGGTCGTGAGTTCGACGGCTTACCCGGAGTCAGACCCGGACAACGAGGCGGACCCGTGGTACGGCGGCGTGGGCCAGTACGGCGCGTTCACCGCCGACTCGCCCTCGGCGGACGTGACGAAGTACTGGTTCGGTATCAACGTCAACCCCACGCAGGCGATCGAGCGCAAGCCCGCCGTCGCGGGCGGCCCGGTGACGCTGGACCTCGCCCCCGACCACGCCGGGGTCAACGTCATCATGGTGCAGGCGTTCGACGCGGCGGGCAACAGCGAGATCGGCCGCTACGCCTTCAGGGTTAAGGCCGGATCGCCCGCCAAGGCCGAGTGGCAGTTGGACGAGCCCGACGGATCCACGCAGGTCGCGGACTCGACTGGCGCCTTCCCCGCGACGCTCAACGGTGGGGTGACGCTCGGCGTGGACGGCATCTCCAAGACGGCGATGCAGACCAACGGCAGCACCGGCTACGCGTTGACCGCGGCTCCCGTGCTCGACACTACCAAGAGCTTCGCCGTGTCTGCCTGGGCCAAGCTGCCCGAGACCAAGCCCGGCACCGGTGTCCTGGTCACCCAGCCCGGCGCGGCCCGCCCGGCGTTCGAGCTGTACTACTCCGCGTCGTACGACCGGTGGATCTTCAACCGGCTCAGCGCGGACAACACGAGCGCCACCACCACCCGCGCTGTCGGCGCCGCCTCTCCCCAGGGCGGCGAGTGGGCGCACCTGGTCGGCGTGTACGACTCGGTCGCCAAGAACATCAAGCTGTACGTCAACGGCAGGCTGGAGGCCACCACCGCGTTCACCACCCCGTGGGCGGCCAATCGTCCGGTGCACCTCGGCGTCACCTCCTACGACGGCGGGCTCGGCAACTTCTTCTCCGGCGAGATGGACGACGTCCGGCTCTTCGACCGAATCATCACCTCCGAGGAGATCGGCGACCTGTTCACCCAGCACCCGGTGGTCAAGGCCAGGTGGAAGCTGAACGACTCGGCCTCCGCGGTCCGGGATAGCAAGGCGTACTGGAAGCTGGACGAGGCGGCGGGCGCGACCCGGGCCGAGGAGAGCAACGGCCTGTACCCGGCGGCCAAGGTCGGCACGGTCACCTTCGGAACCGCGGGGCGGCAGGGCTTCGCCGCGCGCCCCGACGGGAGCACCGGCTATCTCAAGACCGCCGGGTCCGTGCTCGACACCACCAAGAGCTTCACGGTCACCGCCTGGGCCAAACTCCCGGTCACCAAGCCGAAACAGGCCGCGATCATCGCCACCCAGGCGGGCACGGCGCGCAACGGCTTCGAGATCTACTACTCCGCCAGCTACGACCGCTGGATCTTCAACAGGTACAGCACCGACACCACCTCGGCGACGATCGTCAGGGCGCAGTCGACGGCCGTCCCTCAGGGCGGCGTGTGGACGCACCTGGCGGGCGTCTACGACGCCACGGCCAAGCAGATCAAGTTGTACGTCAACGGCAAGCTCAACTCCACGACCGCCTTCACCGCGGGCTGGAACGCCACCGGCCCCGTCATGGTCGGCGCCGGCTGGTACGGCTCGGCGAGCTCGTTCTTCCCCGGCGACATCGACGAGGTGCGGCTGTTCGACCAGATCGTCACCGATTCGGAGATCGCTACGCTGGCCAGCGGGTCCCCGCTTACCATCGCGGCGGATGACAGCCCGCTGGGCAGGCACGTCACGCTGTACGGCAACGCGCGCATCGACCAGAGCGCCGGCTGGGTCGGCACCCCGCCTGGTGGCCTGGTGCTGGACGGGGACGGCGACTACGCCGCAACCTCCGTGCCCGCCATCCGCACCGACGACAGCTTCACCGTCGTCGGCTGGGTGACCACCGCGGGACGTCCGACCGGCCCGGCGGCGATCCTCAGCGAAGAGGGCGCGGTGAACAGCGCGTTCACCCTGCGCTACCGGCCTGACGCGGCCGACCCGGCCAACGCGGGCGGCTACCAGATCGAGATCCCCGACAAGGACGAGACCGGGGCCACAAGACCGACCGCCGAACATTCGGCCTTCCAGTCCGGCTTCTCCTGGGACCACGTCGCGCTGGTCTACGACGCCTTCCAGGACCAGATGCGGCTCTACGTCAACGGCGAGCTCGAGCAGGCCGAGGACCAGGTCTCCTGGCGCTTCAACGTCCGCGGCTTCAACGCGGGCAAGGGCCTGCAACTCGGCCGGAGCAAGTCGGATGGCGTCTGGGGCGAGTACTGGCCCGGCGTGATCGACGACGTGTGGGCCTTCCAGGGCATCGCCTCCGAGGAGCAGATCCAGATGCTGGCCGGCGGCGCCGAGCTGGACACCGAGACCGGCCCCTGACCTCTCAACTGAGCCCGGCCGCCCACAGGGGGCGGCCGGGCGGAAGGACGTCCATGTACCGCGTTGCGCAGCGTAGGTTATCCATGTTCACGGCGCTGGTGGTGTTCGCGGGGTCGCTGGTGGTTCCGCGGACGGTCCAGGCCGAAGTCAAGATCAGCAACCGGCCAGAGGTGCACAGCAAGGAACGCGTGGTCCCGGGCAAGCCGGTCACTGCGAAACCCCGGTTACCCGATCCCGCGGGGAAACCCACGACCGCCCCTGCGCAGGAGCAGCCGGTCGTGAAGGCGCTGGAGGGCACCAAGGTACGGCAACTGCCGGGTGACGGCCTGCTGTTCGAGGTGACCGCACCGGACGGCACCGCCGAGGTGAAACTGGACAGGAAAGCGGCCGCCGCCCGGTTCGGCGGATCGTACGCCAGCAGGTTGCACCTGGTCCGGCTGCCCGCCTGCGCCGTGACGACGCCTGACGCCCCCGGCTGCCGCACCGGGACCGAGCTCGGCGGCGCGCAGGCTCAGACGTTCGTGGCGACGGGAAAGACCGTCGTGGCCGCGGTCGCGGGTGAATCCAGCGACAAGGGCGACTACAAGGCGACCACGCTGGCGCCGTCGGCGAGCTGGGACGTGTCGGAGCAATCGGGTGACTTCTCCTGGACGTACCCGATGCGCGTGCCGCCGGTGCCCGGCGAGCTGGCGCCCAAGGTGGAGCTGTCGTACTCGTCCGGCTCCATGGACGGCCGCACTTCCAACACCAACAACCAGCCGTCCTGGGTGGGGGAGGGCTTCGACTTCTGGCCGGGTTACATCCAGCGCCAGTACAAGCCGTGCGCCGACGACGGCGCGCCGAAGGACGAGTGGGGCACCCCGCCGGGCGACCTGTGCTGGGGGTACGACAATGCGGTGATCAGCTGGAACGGCAAGGGCGGCGAGCTCGTCCAGGCCGGCGACGGCACCTGGCGGATGAAGTCCGACGACGGCACGAAGGTCGAGCGGCTCAAGGACACCGGCAAGGGCAACGGCGATGACGACGGCGAGTACTGGAAGGTCACCACGCCTGACGGCGTGCAGTACTTCTTCGGCCTGAACCGCCTGCCAGGCTGGTCCAGCGGCAAGGCCGAGACCAGGTCGGCATGGACGCATCCGGTGTTCGGCGACGACTCCGGCGAGCCCTGCCACGGCGACTCCTTCGCCTCTTCGTGGTGCCAGCAGGCCTATCGGTGGAACCTCGACTACGTCGTGGACCCGCACGGCAACGCCATCAGCTACTGGTACACCCAGGAGACGAACCACTACGGCCGCAACCTCAAGCCCGCCGACGACACCCCGTACGACCGGGGCGGCTGGCTCGACAGGATCGAGTACGGCCAGCGCTCCGACACGCTGTTCACCGCGAAGGCCCCGGCCAAGGTGCTGTTCACCGTCTCCGAGCGCTGCCTGCCGACTTCCACCTTCGACTGCGCCACGGACAAGATCGACGACCGGCCCACCATGTGGCCCGATGTCCCGTACGACCTCAACTGCGCCGCCGGGACCGAGTGCAAGGGCACGAAGGGCACGCTGGCGCCCACGTTCTGGTCCCGCAAGCGGCTGACCAAGGTCACCACGCAGGTGATCAAGCCGGACAGCGCCTATCGTGACGTCGACTCCTGGGCCATCGACCACCTGTGGGGCGACGCCGACATCGACAAGGCGCTGCTGGTCAAGTCGATCCAGCACACCGGGCACGCGGCCACCCCGCCCGTCACGCTGCCGCCGGTCACCTTCAACCACGTCCAGCTGCCCAACCGGGTGGACAAGCTGGGCGACGACATCGCCCCGTACATCAAGTACCGCCTCGGCGCGATCTACGACGAGTCCGGCGGCCAGATCGACGTCAACTACTCCGAGCCCGACTGCACGCTGGACTCGCTGCCCAAGCCGGAGACCAACACGAGGCGTTGCTTCCCGGTCAAGTGGACGCCCGCCGGCCATGAGGACCCGATCACCGACTGGTTCCACAAGTACGTGGTCACGCAGGTCGTGCGGAGCGATCGGACGGCCAAGTCGCCCGACATGCTGACCACTTACGACTACCTCGACGGCGGGGCCTGGCACTTCGACAACGACGACGGCATGACGAAGGAGAAGTACAAGACCTGGTCGCAGTGGCGTGGCTACGGCCACGTCCGGGTCAAGACCGGCGGGCAGGGCGACCTGCGCTCGCAGACCGATACCTGGTACCTGCGCGGCATGGACGGCGACCGCCTCGACGCCTCCGGCGGCGAGAAACGGGTCACCGTCTCCGACGGCGAGGGTGGCAGCCATGTCGACCGCGACGCCCTGCAGGGCTTCGAGCTGAAGAACGTCGAATACACCAAGCCCGGCGGGACCGCCGAGGTGAAGACGGTCAACACGCCGTGGCAGCACCAGACCGCCAGCCGCACCAGGAGCTGGGGCACGGTCACCGCCAACCTCGTCGGCACCGGCAAGACCCACACCTGGACCGCGCTCGGCTCGGACAAATGGCGCGAGACCGAGACGAACACCACGTACGAGACGACGGCCGGGCTGGCCACCACGCTCAGCGACCTGGGAGACCTGGCGACCGCGGACGACGACCGCTGCGCCCGCACCACGTACGCCCGCAACCAGAACGCCTGGATCCTGAACCTGGTCGCCCGCATGGAGACGGTCTCCGTCGCCTGCTCGGTCACCCCCGACCCCGCCAAGCACCTCATCGAGGACAACCGCACCTACTACGACGGCGGCGCGCTCGCCGCCGCGCCGGCCAAGGGCGACATCACCACGAGCGAGAAGCTCGCGGGATTCGACGCGGGCAAGCCGACGTACGTGGCCACGGAGATCTCCACGTTCGACGGCTACGGGCGCGAGCTGACCTCCAAGGACACGCTGGGCAACCTCACCACCACGGCCTATACCGATGCCGGCGGGGTGACCACGGCGGTGATGGTGACCGGCCCGCCTCTGCCCACGGGCGCGCACATCACCTCCGAGGAGCGCGACCCGGCCTTCGGCGTGGAGACCGCGCGCGTCGACGCCAATGGGCGGCGGGTCGACCAGCAGTACGACGCGCTCGGCAGGCTGCTCAAGGTCTGGATGGCCGACCGCTCCGAGGCCGCCGACCAGACCCCGAACCTGGAGTTCAGCTACCGCATCGCCGACGGCGAGATCATCGCCATCGGCACCCGCCGGCTGACCGCCGATGGGGGGCAGACGGCACCCACGTACGAGTTGTACGACGGCTGGCAGCGGCTGCGCCAGACGCAGGAGCCCGGCCCCGACGGCGGCCGGCTGATCAGCGACAAGTTCTACGACTCGCGGGGCAGCGTCGCCCGCGAGTATGGCCAGTACTACTCCACGGGCGCTCCGTCCACCACGCTGTTCGGCGCGTTCGAGGGCAACGTCGAGTCGCAGAAGGCCTTCGAGTACGACGGCCGGAACCGGCGCACGCTCGAGCGATTCCTCGTCGGTAATGGCGAGACCCAGGAGCGGTGGCGCACCACAACCACGTACGGCGGCAACTGGATCACCGTGGACCCGCCGACCGGCGACACCGCCACCACCAGCTACACCGACGCCCGCGACCAGCTCGTCGAGGTGCGCCAGTACCGCGGCTCCGACCCCGGCGGGGACTACGACAAGACGACCTACACCTACACGCCACTGGGCAAGCTCGCCACGGTCAAGGACGCCGCGGGCAACGTCTGGACCCACACCTACGATGCCCGCGGCCGGGAGATCCGGGTGGACGACCCCGACAAGGGGACGAGCCGTCTCACGTACGACGACCTGGACCGGTTGATCACCACCGAGGACGCGCGCGGTCAGAAGGTGTTCACCTCCTACGACGCGCTCGGCCGCAAGCTGGAGACCAGGAAGGACGGCCCGACCGGGCCGCTGCTGACCTCGCGCACCTACGACACGGTGCACAAGGGCCAGCTGTCCAGCACCACCAGGTACGACGGCGGCCAGGCGTACACGATCACCGTCAACGCCTACGACAACATGGAGCGGGCCATCCGCACGACGGTCAGCATCCCGTCCTCCGAGGGTTCGCTGGCCGGCTCGTACGTGTTCGACACTCGCTACAAGTTCGACGGCACCGTGCAGTCCAACAGCTTCCCGGCCGCCGGCGGCCTGGCCGCGGAGACCGTCGTGTACTCCTACGACGACCTGCGCAGGCCCACCACGACGAGCGGGCTGACCAGTTACGTGACCGGGTCCATCCACAGCCTCACCGGCAAGCCGGAGCAGTACGAGCTGAGCACCGGCGGCAAGAAGGCCTGGATCACCAACAGCTACGAGTACGGCACCCAACGTCTGGCCTCCGCCAGGACCGACCGCGAGGACGTGGCCGGCGTGGACAGGAACGTCAGCTACACCTATGACAACGCCGGCAACGTGCTGCGCGCGTCCGACACCTCCAGGAACGGCACCGATACCCAGTGCTTCACCTACGACTACCTACGCCGCCTCACCGAAGCGTGGACCCAGGGCACGCAGACGTGCTCGCAGACCCCCGCCATGGGCGGAACCCAGCCCTACTGGCAGTCCTTCTCCTACGACCTGACCGGCAACCGCACCAAGGAGGTCGAACACGGCACGACCGACACCGTCCGCACGTACCGCTACCCGGTGCCCGGCTCGCCACAGCCGCACACGCTGACCTCGGTGGAGCAGACCGGCGCGGCCGGAGCACGGACCGACACCTTCACCTACGACGCCATCGGCAATACCACGAGCCGCAACACCCAGAAGCTCGAATGGGACGCCGAAGGCAGGCTGAGCAAGGTCACCGAGGGCGGCAAGGTCAGCACCTACGTCTATGACGTCGAGGGCAACCGGCTCCTGCGCCGGGACCCCGGCAGCACCACCCTCTACCTGCCCGGCATGGAGCTGCGCCTCGACCAGGGCACCGACAAGGTGGAGGGCACCCGCTTCTACGTCCACGACACCGTCCAGGTCGCGGTCAGGACGGTCAAGGGCGTCAGCTTCGTGGCCAACGACCACCACGGCACGGGCGAGCTCGCCATCGACGCGGCCACGCAGTCCGTGACCCAGCGCAGATACAAGCCGTTCGGTCAGCTCAGAGGCGAGCTCCAGGGCGGAACATGGCCGAGCGAACGCGGCTTCGTCGGCGGTACCGACGATTCCGCCACAGGCCTGGTGCATCTGGGCGCCCGCGAGTACGACCCCGCCATCGGCCGCTTCATCAGCGTGGACCCGGTCATCGACCACCAGGACCCGCAGCAGATGAACGGCTACTCCTACGCCAACAACAACCCCGTCACCTTCACCGACCCCGACGGCAAGTGGTGGTGGGCGTGGTGGGTCCTCTTCCTGCTCGGCCCCCTGACGGTGCTCGGCGGCGGCGGCCACCACGGCGGTGGTGGAGGCGGCGGCGGTGGAGGCGGCGGTGGCGGCGCCCCGCACCGCTCCAACCCCAGTGGGGGCGTGTTCACCCCGCTCGTGAAGACCACGCAGGACACGCTGTGGTCCTCGGTCAACCCGGCCAAGGTCACCGCACTCGGCTGGCTCGCCTACGGCCTCGGCGCCGGATCCGAGTACTTCAACCAGGGCAGCATGAGCGTCTTCCTCAAGGGCATGGCCAAGGCCGACGCGCTCAGGAACACCGCCCGCAACGTGCCCAAGGGCTGGGTCGGCTTCCGCTGGCTCTTCAGCGCCGTCGGCAAGTGGTACGACGCCAAGGCCCTGCGGACAGAGGCCCGCGCCATCAAGTGGGCCGGCCGCCTGGGCAAGGCCGGGGGCATCCTGAACAGATTCGGCTTCGTGGCCACCGCGGCCGACGGCGGATTCACCCAATGGGACAGAGACGCCGACCGCGAGGACCTCAACACCGGCGAGAAAGTCACCCGCGCGGGCATCCGCGGCGGCTTCGCCGCCGGCGGCTCCTACATTGGGACCACCGTGGCTGGGGGGGCGTGTGGCGTGGTCAGCGGCGGTACGCTTGTGGTCGCCTGCGGTATCGGCGGCGCGGTCGTCGGCGGCGTGCTCGGCGGCTGGACTGGCGACGGGGTCATCTGGGCCTACGACAAGGCCCGAAAGCCCGTGATCAACGCCGCCAAATCCATCGGCTCCGGAATCAAGAAGGGATGGAACAAGCTCTTTGGCTGACGCCTTCCCCCAGGCGCCCGTGTGGGCGGTGCTCGTCACCGCCCTCGCGGCCGTCACCGCGCTCGTCAACCACGCCCGCTTCCACCGGGCGGGCGCGGCCAGCGGCTGGTCGCGCCGCTACTTCGACCCCGACCTGCCCAGGGAGTTCCGCAACCTCGGCTTCGCGCAGCGCCCAGCCGCGATCACCCTGGTGATGTGGACCGTGGTGCTGGCCTACGGATGGTTTCCCCAGCGGGACATCCTCGACGTGGTGGTGGTCCTGCTCATCCTCGCCTCGCTCGTGCCGATGGCGATCACCGTCAAACGGTTGTACCGGCCGCCGCAGAAGGCCAAGCCGCCATGGCTGGTGGTGGAGGAGGAGAAGAAGAGAAGGACCGCGTGATCCGCATTCGCCCGTCGGCCGGCCGCCCCACGATCAGGGGCGTGCCGGCCGTTCTCGTTCCTGGCGCTGGAGCCGGACGGCTACGGATCCATACGTCTTCTTGAGGCCCGACCAGGCCAATCGCCCTCCCGGCCCAGGTAGTGCGCGATGCGTCTTTGCGGCGCCGCAGGATCAGCCTGACCAGCGGCCACGTTCCGGTCATCGGACCGCTCGCTCTGGTGGTGCCGCAGGAACAGCTCCAGCGTGGGCGTCCGGCCGGACGCCTTTGTCAGGCCGGACACGAGATGACAACGTTCATGGGGTCGCCTCGCTTCAAAGGGAGACCGTTACCGATACTCGTTGAGCCGCGGCCTGACGCCCATCAGGGTCAGGGCGGCCACCAGCAGCGCGCCCGCACCCGGGATGACGGCCCAGTCACCGAGCGCTGTCTCGCCGTCGCGGATCGACTCCTCGAAATGGTGATGGTCTGCTCGGCCAGTTCTCGCTCGCCGGGGAAGGTGATCAAGCCTCTCGTCAACGCGTTCTCCAGGTACCTCACCGGCGACCAGGCGGCCGACTGGAACGGCATCCGGCGCGAGCCGCTGTGAGACCCGGCGGTCAAGACCGCGTGGCCGCCACTGGTGCGCTTCCGGGAGGGTCTGATCGGGCTGCCGCTGGTGCCCGCCGCCGCCTGGCTCCTCGACGAGATGGTCAAGAAGTGGACCACGTACTACCTCACCAAGGGGGCACAAACCAAGATCGTGATTCCGACGGGCAACCGGCCCAGCTGATCACGCTCCAGGGGTGCCGCTCGCACCGACCAGGCAGCCGCCACCGGCCGGAGGTCGTCGCCGAGATCGAGCGCGGCGACGAGGTGCTGGACGCCGCCCTATCGATGGGTGCCGGCCATCGAACGCCACCCTGGGCGGCCCTGGCCCTGTCAGCAGTAGGCGACCGCCGGCCCGAGGAAGGAGTAGTTGTGGTAGGGGGTGTACTCCGAGCGCTGCCCGGGGTACACGCAGGGGCCGTACTCGGGCCAGGAGCCGGTCGGGGGGTTGATGACGTAGATGCTCACGCGGTATTGGCCGTAGCCGCCGCTGCAGTAAACCCAGACGGTCTTGCCGTCCCGGCCGGTGGTGCAGTCGGTGGGCGCGGCGTGAGCGGGGGTGGCGATGCCGACGAGGGCGGCGGTGAGGAGGGCTGTGGCGGCCAGAGCCGCAGGCTTTCTCGTGCGCATTCGCTGTCCTCCAGCAGGTGGGCAGTGCACTTTTAGGAAAGCTTCTTACAGAAAGATGCCTGGCCTTCCCCGCGTCGTCAAGACCGCGAACGGGCCCAATGGGCGAAACGCGAGCGTGCTGTCAAGAGTGGATCTTCTTGAGGTAATTCGTATTAGCGTCTTGACGCAGCATTCCGCTGGGAGCGAGCGTGTGAATCCGCACCAGGACGCAGCGTGAAGGAGCCGAAGTGGACACCCCCCACCACTTGACCCGACGGCGGACCGTGTTGCTGGGCGCGGCGGCGGGCGTGGCCGCGGGCCTGGGTCTCGGACCGGCCGCGAGCGCGGCGGCGGGCCCGGCCGGGATGCCGACCTACCGGTACCTGCGCGACGCGCTGGCCCTGCCGCTCAGCCACAACCCGACGGGGGAGTTCATCTTCCCCTGCATCAGAGGGGTATACGACAAGCTCAGCAATCCCCGAGCGCGCTACTACCTCTACTACGCCCCTCACGAGAATCCGGGCGGCATCTGCGTGGCCTTCGCCAATTCCCTGGCAGGCCCCTTCGACGACTACTCGGGCAACCCGCTCATCGACAACCGCCTGCCGACCACCACGGTCTCACACGTGTCCTCACCTCACGTGACCTGGGACGCCGCCACCCGGCAGTTCTTCTGCTACTTCCACGGCGAGAACTTCACCACCCGCGTGGCCCGCTCCACCGACGGCGTCACCTTCACCAGCGAGACCCCGATCCTGAGCACCCGCCTGGTGCCCGGTACCTCCGAGACCTCCTACGCGCGGGTCTTCGAGCATCAGCTGCCCGGCCGGAACAACAAGTATGTGATGATCTTCATGGGGCTGCGCAACGGCCGTCGCATCTTCTACGGCTGGTCGCCCAACGGCTGGGACGGCTGGCAGTTCAGCGCGACCCCGCTGGTGAACCCCGAGCCCGACGGCGTGACCGACATCTCCGGCGCCACCCTCGTCAAGCGCAACGGAACCACCTACGTGGCCTATCACGGCAACGACGGCAGGATGCGGATCACCGAGGTCGGCAACGCCTTCGACAGGGAGACGCACCTCGGCGTCTTCCACTCCCCGATCCCCTCGGACAACGGCAGGGTGGCGGCGCCGTCGTTCGGCACCCAGGACGGTGTGGAGTACATGTTCTACGAGGCGGGACCACGACTGAACGCACGCATCTGCATCGCCCGGGCGGTCTGACGGCCGTTGGCCCTGAGCAAGAGCGCGTTGTCGGTCTCGGCATCGACTGATCCAGGCTTGATCTTCATGGCAGATCCAACGCGTACGAGGAACCATCGGTTGGCGTGGCGTCTATGAGCTGGGTGAACCTGATGACACCGGTCACCCTCATTTTGGGGATGACCTCAAAAGGCGAGGGCGTTGCCGCCAAACGCAAACAGTTGGGCCAGAACGGGCTGGTGATGAACCAGGAGATCGCCGCCTGCGAGCGCTGGGGGAAGGCCGAGATCCTGGCCCGTGCCGATCGCCTGGCGGACCGGGCGATCGCCATCTGCCGCCGGCGAGGAGTCCCTTTCGCCGCAAGGGTTGACGGCACTGGAACACCGTTTCTCAGGCGTCAGGAGGTGACATTTGCCGATCCTCCTTGGGATCCGGCTCCATGAAGAGTCCTGCTGCCACGGTCGGATCCAGGGCGCCATCACCCGCTGGGATCACCTCGGCATCTGCGGATGCGGACCCTCGGAAGCGGAAGCCTCGTCCTCGACCTCTTCCGCGAGCGTCGGCAGGACGTATTCCTGGCCACGCTTGCGACGGAGTAATCCAAGCCTGTGGCCGGAAACCATCGCATCGTCCAAGCGACAGAATCGGTGCCGATCGAAACTCAGACTTCCGTCAAACTCGCAGGACGGTGACCTGGCGGCCGGATGGGGTGGTGGCCTGGTCGAAGCCGCCGCGTTCCTTCCAGGATGGGGCTTCGGGGCGGCGGTCGAAGATGACCAGGACGCCGGTGGTGAGGGTGAGTCGGTCGAGGTAGCGGTCGAGCTGGGCCAGACCCTCGGGTTTGGGGTCGTCTGCGCCGGGTCGCCACACCTTCAGTTCCATGGCCTCGCGTTGCATCAGCCCCTCGCCGTTGGGGCCCCTGTACGGCCAGCGAACGAAGACGTCGAGGCGTTTGGTTCCGGCGGCGTATTCGCGGTCGAGGTAGCCGCCGCCGTTGACGAGGCGGTGCAGGAAGGCCATGAGGATGATCTGGCAGGCGGCCTCGTGGTATCCCTCCTGCTGGATGAGGACTTCGCCGTGTTCGCGCCAGAACACGACGAACTCCTGCAGCAGGCGTGGCAGGTCGAACCAGCCGTCGGGCAGCACGAAGCTGTGCGGGTCGGCGCGCACGTACTGTTCCGACACATCGCCGAGCACGCGCAGGATGACTTCCCGGTAGATCGGGTTCGCCACCTCCATCGGAGGCTTCTGCTTGACCAGGCCCAGATCGCGGACGTAGGACAGGTCGTCGGAGAAGGTGAGCTCGGCATGGGGGAAGTCTCCGCTCACGATCGGTTCCATCACCCGTTTGACCCGGGGCTCGTGCAGCCGGGCCGCCAGGGAGTCCAGGTGGGTGGCGCGGGCCCGGATCAGCCGCTCCTTGGCGTCCTCCACCTGCCCGTCACTGATTGTCCCGCTCACCCCCATCTCGAAAGTGATCTCGTGGGCGAGGGCGTTGACCAGCCAGGGTTGTCCCTGGGTGAGCTCGAAGACCCGGTCCACCGCGTCCTTGGTGAACTCCTGGCTGGTCGCCTGGGTGCGCTGGTCGTACAGCTCGGCGATCTGGTCGGCGGTGAAGTCGCCCAGGCGCAGTGAGTCAGCGAGGATGTTGAACGGGCTGGCCGCGTTGCACCGCTCAGGGGCACCGCCGGAGGCGACCTTGTATTCACGCAGGTCGCGCAACCCGCACAGCACCACCGACGCGGGGAACGGATAGCCCTTCGATCGCTTGTTGTGCCCGTCGCGGAGCTGGCCGAGGACACTGACAAGGCTGTTGCCCTGCAGGGCGTCGATCTCGTCGAGGAACAGCACGACCCGGCGCGGGCAGCGTCGGCACCACTCCCGCAGCGCCGCACCGAACCGGCTACCCGGCGTGACCTGTGGCCAGGATGACATCCGTGACGGCTGCGGTGGCGGATCGGTCAGGCTCTCTCGGGCGGAGCATGATCTGGCGGCTTCGCGATGACGCTCGGGCGGTCGATGATGCTCGCGACCTCGTACGGCGCGTACTTCTGATGGTCGGTCTGCGGCGGAATCTGGTTGACGACGCCGTGCTGATGGTGAGTGAGCTGGTCACCGACGCGGTTTTGTACGGTGATGCGCCGTACGAGCTGGTGATACGGGTCGATTCGGTCGAAGTGGTCTGCATGGTGGTCGACGCCGGAGCCGTTCGCCCGATGCTGCGGGGTATGGACACGCAAGCCGAGAACGGCCGGGGGCTGCTGATCGTGGCGGAGCTGTCGGCCGGGCTGTATGGCTGTATCCCGCACGGGTTCGCCACGTGCCCTGGCCTGGTGGGCAAGGCGATCTGGTTCGCGCTGCCTCGTATGGAGGGTCGGCGATGAGCGGGGCTCAGGATCCGCTGGAGGAGTATCACGGCCTCCACGCGGCCCCTCTCCGGAGGGGTCACGAGCAGCTCGCATGGATGAGCCCGGCCGCTCGGTGTGGGTGGGTTCGGGTGCGCCGGTACACGTGTAGTCGTTGCGTGCCCTGCTACGAGTTCTGCGTCGCGGGCGGGCTGGCGTTCGTCCGGCGTTCCACCGATGGGGTGATCCACGAGACGGCGTGGACGACGGCGGCAGGCGGCGAACCATGACGCCGACCAGCTGGTCGCCCCGGACCAAGCCGAAGGCCCGGGAATCCCAGCTGGCGTCGGGATTGTCGCCCAGCACGACGAGAGCACGCGGGGGCACGACGGTCTCCGGGACGTCGCGCAGCGCCGGGAAGCGCTCTCTCGGCACGGGGGCACCGGGCACTGCGGCCGCCCGCTTGATGAGCAGCCGCCAGCCGGGATGATCCCGCTTCGGTACTTCCGCCTCAGTGCCCGGTTCGAGGCCCGGCGGCGGCTCGTACAACGTGGGAGGTGTCGTACCCGCGCGGAAGCTCGAAGAGCGTCTCGTGCACGCCGGCGCGGACGGCCGCCTCCTTGAGGCGGGCCGCGTCGCCCAGAGCCGGTAGGTCCCCGAGTCCGATGTTCTCGGCGGCGGTCATGTCGTATCGTCGTCGGCCTCGTGGAGCAGGTGCGCTCGACGGAGCACGTCGACCTGCGCGGGGTTGTAGAGCGCCCTGAGGGCATGACCGACGGCGCGCCGCGCCGCCTCGGCCTGGCCTGGCGTGCTGGCCCGCGGCTCCAGCGTCACGCCGTGCTCGGTGGCGTCCGGGACGATGAAGGGCGCGAGCTGCTCGGCGAGGGCCTGCCGGGTGGCATTGTCGGCGTCTTCGGGCAGGTCGCGGAACGCCTCGTCGAGATCGTCGTTCGGGTGTGCCTCGAGCGTGCGGCGCAGCACCTCCATCGACTCGTCCGAGAAAAGCTGGGCGTAGATCGTCAGCAGGGCGCGGTCGTTGTCGCGCAGGTCCTGGACGAGGCCGCTGAAGCTGGTCGGCACCTCCGGTGACGCACCCGGCTGCGCCAGGATGGCCAGCTCTCGCCTGATGCTCTCCAGCCGCCGGACCGTCGCCTCGAGCTCGGCGTCGACGGTCCGGAAGACGGAGGCCTGCCCTTCGCCGCTCGTACCCATCTCGGCCACCTGCGCGAGCGGCACACCGAGCCCGGTCAGGCGCTTGATCTGCAGGAGCCGCGTCAGGTGATGCACCTCGTAGCGCTTGTAGCCGTTGGGCTCGCGGTCGGGCTCGTCGAGCAGCCCGACCTGGTGGTAGTAGCGCACCGTCTTCACCGTGATGCCCGCCAGGTCGGCGATCTCGCGTGTGCTCCAGGCCATGGGATCCTCACCTCATCGTCCGGCGCCGGTTCTAGGTCGTGATCCGTGTACGTCGCTCGCGCACCCAAACGAGGACGACCATGGCGATGTTGACGGCGGCGAGGATCAGGAGGGCCGCGTCACCGGTGTCGGTGGACCGGTTGATGGTGTAGCCCTCGCCGTCTGCCATCAGCGTGTTCACGCTTGAGAATAGGACGTTGTTGGCGATGTGGAACGCGGCCGGCGCCTCGATGCCGCGGCTGATGATCGCCATCAGTCCCGTGGCAACGCCGATGAAGGTGTAGTAGCCGAACAGCCAGGGGTCGCTGGAGCCGTGAACGACCGCGAAGGCCAGGCTGGAGACCACCAGACCGACGGCGAGGGCCGGGCGAACCGCGCGCACCCAGGACGCGGCGGCGGGCAGCACGGCGCTGCGGAACATCAGCTCCTCGCCGACGGACTGGAGCGGGGTGCTCAGCACGGTGATCACCAGCATGAGGATCGTCGTCCCGGAGACACCGAACGCGACCCAGCCTGGGGACTCGGGGGCGACCAGCGCCACCACGCCGATGCCGGCGCCCACCAGCAGGGCCGCGCCGAGCAGGTACTGCGCCAGGCGTCGACCGTCGAACGCCCGTGGCGAGCTGATCAGGCTGCGCCACGGCACCTTCGCCAGCCGTGCCAGCAGCAGGATCGCCACCACGCCCGAGATGCCCACGCTCAGGTTGACGGCCAGGAGCTTCAGCGGGGTGAAGGTGGCGGACATCGGGTCGTCGCTGCCCTCGATGACGCCCACGACCTGGTACAGCAGGATCTGCAGGAGCACCATCACGACCGGCGGCACGACGAGGACGACCAGCGGCCTCCACCAGCTCATGCGGACGTGGGCACCGAACGGCCGGGAGCCGTCGACACCCGGCTCACGGCGTCCGGATGCCGGGTCGTCGGCCTGGTGCGGTGAGCTCGGGCGCGCTGCCGTGTTTGGGGTCTGGCCGGGTCCTGACACGGACATCGGGCGGTCCTCCTGGGTCGAGATGGTCGTTCCACGCACCAGCGAACACCATGCCCTGGGGGCACACTCAAGCGTGTGCGGTGCCAGAACGCGGATACTGCTGCTGAACTGGGCGTTTGCCGGGTGATCAGGCTGCTCTGTGGCACTCATTGATCAGTCCTGTGACGGTCCTTCGGCGGTGGATCCGGGAGGGTCATGTCGATCATCTGGCTGGGGTTGTGCAAGGGAAGGCGGAGGGAACGGCCCTGATGCGGGCGATGATGGTTGAAATGGTGCTCGTACTTGGTCAGGACCTTGCGCAGGTGCCGCCCGCCATGGATGAGCAGGTGATCGAGGCACTCACGGCGTAGTGTTCCCACGAACCGTTCGGCTCATTTCGTGAGCCGCGCCGGCGGAGTCGCGCAGTCGTTCCTCGTGCTCTATCTGACGCAGGAGCAAGGGTTGACGCCGACAACCGCGGGCGCGGTGGTGGCGGCGACGGATCGAGGTTAAAAGGAGCGAGCATGGGGCGGGTGACATCCCTTTGGCCATTCTCACTTTGCATTAAATTGGCCAGTCCTATTACCGATTCAGAGCGAGGCCATGTGTCTATGAGACAGGCCCAACGAAGTCATCAACGGGTATTAGCGTGCGGCTTGACCTGCGTGGACGGAGTTTTCGGCAGGCGCAGAGGAAATTACTAGAACATAAGCCGAAATCTACTCAAATCAAACGCCCTTTTACAGCCAGTCGTGTTCGCGTGCGTACCGCGCCGCCTCGTGCCGGGTCCGAGTCTGGGTTTTCTGCATCGCGTTCGAGAGATAGTTGCGCACTGTGCCCTCCGCCAGATGGAGTTGGGCCGCGATGTCGGCGACCGAGTAGCCTTCGCCGGTCGCCCGCAGTACGTCGGTCTCCCGGTCGGTGAGCGGGCAGTCGTCGACGACGGCGAGGGCGGAGACATCCGGGTCGATCCATCGCTTGCCCTCGTGCAGGGTCTTGATGACCGAAACGATGTGCGCCGGTTCCGCGGACTTGCTGACGAAGCCCTGGACGCCGAGCTTGAGCGCCTTGCGGAGCACACCGGGCCTGGCATGGCGGGTCAGCATGAGGATTCTTTGGTCCGGCCGCGCCTGACGGATCTCCGCGACGGCGCCGAGCCCGTCCACCCCGGGCATCTCCAGATCGATGACGAGCACGTCGGGCCGGTGCAGCAGTGTGGCCCGCACGGCCGCCTCGCCGTCTCCCGCTTCGGCGAGCACGGTGATCTCGCCCTCGAGCGGGAGCAGTGACGCCAGCGCCTTGCGGAGGAGGGCTTCGTCGTCGGCGAGTACCACGGTGGTCATCGGTTCTCCTGTGCTTCGGAACGTCGGCGCCGGGCCAGCGCGGTCTCAGCTTCACCACGTACAGCGTGTGGCCCTGGATGTCGTGGAGATCGCTGGCGAACCGCATGCGCTCGCGGACGAGGGCCGGTTCCCCATCCCGTTTGCGTGGTTCCTCCAGCTCCGCGATGAGGTTGTAGCACTTGTGGTTGCCGAACATGAGGCCGGTCGCAGCCCCTGTCATGCCGGTAGCGCGCTCATGCATCACGGGCGGCTCTCCGCCGGACGGGCTCACCGGTCCCTCAGCTGGGTGTTGTGTGTCGGGGCTGTGCGGTCATGTCGGCCTCCGGCAGAATGCGCAGGGGTCTGGTGTCCATGTGTGGGCTCTCCGGGATCCAACAGCAGAGTCCGCCAGTATTCTTCCCGTCCCGTGGCGGCACCAGTGACACCACGTCATGCGTTCACGCAAAGGATGTCATGGCGTGGTCATGACGTGGCCGCACTGGCAGATACGCGCGGCGACGGCTGAGATCGACGGTATGTCCTCGACACCAGTCATCGACGTCGACCGTCTGAACCTCACCTACGGCGACTTCCGCGCCGTGCAGGACCTGTCCTTCCAGGTGCGGCGCGGGGAGTTCTACGCTCTGCTCGGCACGAACGGTGCGGGGAAGACCTCGACCCTGGAGACCATCGAAGGCCACCGCACCCCCACCTCGGGCACCGTACGGGTCTTCGGGCAGAGCCCGCGCGACCGGCGGGCGGTGCGGCCCCGGATGGGCATCATGCTGCAGGAGAGCGGATTCTCGCCGGACCTGACGGTGCGCGAATCGCTCCGCCTGATCGGAAACCTCACCCAGCGCATCGACACGGTCGAACGCGTGCTCGGCATCGTCGACCTCACCCGCAAGGCCGGCACCAAGGTGTCCCAGCTCTCCGGCGGCGAGAAGCGACGTCTGGACTTCGCCACCGCCGTGTACGGAGCGCCTGAGCTGATCTTCCTGGACGAGCCCACTACCGGCCTGGACATCCAGTCCCGGGACGATCTGTGGCACGCGGTGGACCGGCTTCGTGAAGACGGATCCACCATTGTTCTCACCACGCACTACCTGGAAGAGGCTCAGCAGCGCGCCGACCGCATCGGGCTCATGCACAAAGGCACCTTCCACCGGGAAGGGACCGTCTCCGAACTGACGCGCACCCTGCCCGCCACCATCCGCTTCTCCCTGCCGGTCCCCGCACCCGCGCTACCGCTGCAGGCCAGGCGCGAGGGTGACGGGAAGTACCTCATCGAGACCTTCGGCCTGCAGAAGGACCTGCACACCCTGCTCCGCTGGGCCCAGGACCACGCGGTGGAACTGCGGGACCTCCAAGCCGGACCGACCCGGCTCGACGACGTCTTCCGCGCGCTCGGCAGCGACCAGCTCACTCTCTGAACTTCAAAGAAAGGGACCTTCGCCATGCTCTCGATCGCTCTCAGCGAGCTGGTGCAGATCTTCCGGAACCGGCTGGTTCTGGTCACCTGCCTCGTCATGCCCGCGGCGGTCAGCGCGTTCTTCATCTATCGGCACGAGGTGTTCGCGGCTCTGGGCAGTCTCGGATACATCGCGGCGGTGGTGCTGTTCACGGTGGCGGCCTTCACGCTCTACACCACCACGGTGACCACGCTGGCCGCGCGCCGGCAGAACCTCTTCCTCAAGCGGCTGCGCTCCACCGCGGCGGGCGACACCGGCATCTTCTTCGGGCTGCTGCTCCCGGTCACCGTCATCTCGCTGGTCCAGGCCGCCGTGATCATGACCGTGCTGGCCGTGGTCACCGGTGCGCCGGACAATGTACTTCTCCTGGCAGCGGCTGTCGTCGCGACGATGGTCATGATGCTGGGGCTGGCACTGGCCACCGCGGGAGTGACGAACTCCCCGGAGCACGCCCAGGTGACCACGCTGCCCATCGCCATCGGCACCATCGTTGTGGCCAGTTGGGTGGGGATCGCCGGCACCGAGGACCTCACGCTGCTCAAGCGGCTGCTTCCTGGCGGCTCGGCCGCCGAACTGGTCGTCAACGCCTGGAACGGCGGCGTACCGATCGCTGACTCGCTGATTCTGCTGGCACCCACGCTGAGCTGGGTCGTCGTCGCCGTCGCGCTGGCTTCCCGGATCTTCCGTTGGGAGCCGCGCCGATGACGTCCGGGTTCGTCCCCAACCAGCGCCGTTCGTCATCTTCTGAGGAGAACAGGATGCGGAAATCCATCGTGACCGTTCTCGCCGCCGCGGTGATGACGGCGTTGACCCCGGCGGGACGGCGCGGCCGGGGCCAACATCACGCCGTGCGCGTTCTGGCCTTCCGAGCCGTACGAGCCGCCGGTGCAGATCACCGGTCGGGGGCCGGCGAACGTGCTCATCCTGCAGAACCTCCGCGACCCGGCGACGCCGCTGGCCGGTGCCCGGCAACTGCGGAAGGCCTTTGGCGACCGGGCCCGGATGGTGACAGCCGACCCGGGCGGGCACCTGCGGTCCGGCCAGCACCGCCAGGAACGACAGCGCATGAGCGCCGAGCGCGTTCAGGATCCGCACCCACACCAGGGCCTTGGCCGCCTTCGGCAACGCTTTCAGCATTCATCCCCCATGCACACCCGCCGACGGTGCATGTTCGCACACGCTACCGACAAACCGTTACTGACCTGGCCTTTCGCCGTCATCCCTGATCGCGCGCAGGGCCCCCATGGGCGGCAGCGGCCCCGATCAGCCGCGCACCAGCAGAACAGCGTGCACCTCGACGGTGGCCGCGCCGTCGAGGTGGGCCTGCACGATGGCCACACGCAACTGCGGCAGCTCGTGGATCAGCCGATGCTCGGCCTCCACCGCCACCACGTGCGCCTACAGGATCTCCCCGAGCAGCATCGGCAACCCTTTCCCGAGCTGATCAATTGTGAAACAACCTCTGTGTTCCTTCGGTGGTTGAGCGTGGACATGGCCGCAGGACCAGGGCTTGATTGCTGGGATCTCTGGTTCTTTCGAAATTGACAGACCTTCAGAAATTCTGAAGGTCTGGCGTCCTCGTCGCCCGTCTCGCACGGATGGCGAAGACGAGGAGGTCGAGGAGGTCGAGGCCGCCTGAGCCAATCGCTCCCGTCCTGGCCGGTGGCCTGGCCGCCAAGTGCGGGTCGCGTACGGGCCGGCCTGAAGTTCAGGCCGTGAGGGCGGCCTCTGCTTCCCGGTAGATGACGCTCGGGTCCGCGGACAGCCACGCCTTCACCAGGCGGCTCCAGACGTCGGCGAGCACCTCTGGCAGGTACGCCTCGATGCCGTCGAGGGCTGGATCGATGGCCAAATGCACGGACGAGCAGGCTTCACCCTACTTCGCCACCGCATCCTCCTCGGATAGCGGTACGCTCCGTCACCACCGAATGTGAGACAGAGCCGTTAAGTTGACACACCCGTGGGCTGCTGAGGCGGAGTCGGGCTGTGTCGAACCCGCTGCACGGCGTGGGGCGTTCTCGCTGACGGATCGGCTGCGGGCTCGGCTGGTTCACATTTTCACCGGGACTCTCCGTTCCCACTGGCTCCGGTCAGGATGAGACAGCCGTCAGGGTCTGTAGCTCGGCGTCTGACAGGTGCAGGTCCTGCGCAGCGAAGAGCGCCGGCAACTGCTCGACGGTGCGTGCGGAGGCGACCGGCGCGGTCACAGTCGGCTGCTGCGTGAGCCAGGCCAGCGCCACCGTGGCCATCTCCACCCCCCGCGCCGTTCGCGACCTGCTCCAACGCATCGAGCACCCTCACGCCGCGTTCGGTGTTCGCGTAGCCACCAGCCAGTCCAGGAAGGTTGCGCACGTTCTCGACAGTCTTCCCAGGACGGTACTTGCCGGTGAGGAAGCCGGAGGCGAGTGCGAAGTACGGAACGCAGGCCAGCCCTTCACGCTGCACAATCTCCCGCCGTGCACCCTCGTAGGTGTCGCGCGAGACGAGGTTGTACTGAGGCTACAGCGCCACGTAGCGGGCCATGCCTTCACGATCGGAGAAGGCTAGTGATGCGGAAAGCCGTTCGGGGCTGATGTTGGAGGTCGCAATGGCGCGCACCTTGCCAGCCTTCACGAGGTCGTCGAGCGCGCCGATGATCTCGTCTACAGGAATGGATTCGTCCCGGTCAAAATGGGTGTAGTAGAGGTCGATATAGTCGGTACGCAGTCGCCGCAGGGACTCCTCGGCAGCGGCCTTGATCGTGGCGGGTGCAAGGCCCATGTACTTCGGGTGGTCGCCGACCTTGGTTGCGACGACCACGTCATCGCGGTTGCGGCGGGAGACGGGTCGCTGTGGACAGCTCCATCACCAAGGCCCCCGACAGTGGTGAGGCGGCCGAACGCTCCCCCGTGGACCGCGGTAACCAGAGCCTGAAACACTCGGGCACGACCGACGGCTACGGCATTCCACTCGGCCGCGTCCTGGCCGGGGCCAACTGCCACGACTCGCCGCTGCCGACCCCGACCCTCGATCTCTTGGCGGATCTTGGACCGCTGTCCGACGAAGTCACCGTGAGTATTCTGATCCGCCGGGCCTGGACCACCCGCCGCTGGGATGATGGGGATCTTTGAAAACGGCTCTGTCTGGAGTTCCGTGAACCCCCAGGTCAGAGGGCTCCTGCGGGAACGTTTCCCTCGGGCAGCTCTCGATCATGGGGGTTGGTTCGCTCGAAGGTGTGCTGTTTCCCGGGATCGATGTCCGGTTGGAGCGGGTGAGCGTCTCCGCCGAGGTGCTCTGCGTGGCGGCGGCGGCCTGTGGTCCGCCGCCTCGGTGTCCAAGCTGTCGGGGACGGGCGAGGAGGGTGCACTCGGCGTACGAGCGTGGACTGGCCGAACGCCCGCTCGGCGGGCAGCAGTTGATCGTCCGGCTGCGGGTGCGGCGGTTCTTCTGCGATCGGCCGTCGTGCCGGCGCCGTACCTTCGTCGAGCAGGTCGACGGGCGGACCCCGCGGGTGCTCGGGGTCGATGGGTTCGCCTTCCGGCGCGGGCGCCGATGCGGCACCCTGCCCAGTCTTCGCCGTCATCGGGGCGATCACTTGGCAGCCGGAGGAGACGCTTCTGCTCGCGTCATCGGTTCAGGCGACGCGTCAGGGAGTCCAGCATCGATCCGGCCTTCTGAACAGTGAGTGAGACGTGACCGTGGTCGGGTTCCAGGTGGGCTCGGACGTTGGTCAGGTTGTGAGAGAGCCACTCGCCGTGCGCGACCGGGACCATTCGATCCAGCTCTCCATGCCACAGTTCGACGGGGGCAACGACATCGGCGAGGTCGAAGCCCCAGGCACTGCCCAGCGCCTTCAGGTCGGCGAGCCACCCTTGGTCCCCCGCTTCCAGGGCGTGGTCCATGTTCGCGGCGTTGTCCGCGCCGAAGCCGCTCGTCATCACGGAGACGTCGACCTCCGCAAAGAGGGAGGACAGTTGCGCGGTTACGTGCTCGGGGGGGTTCCCACGGACCGCGGCCGCCATCTGGCTCACGGTCGCGCGTGCAGCCCGATCACTCTCCTGCAGGCTTCTGAACTGGATGTCGTTCTGCTTGCCCATGCCGGCAACGAAGTCGAGACCTGCCGCGGTGGGGGGAGCGAACGACGCACTGATCAGGACACCGGAGACGCGGTGACTGTCCACCGCGGCGCTGGCCAGCGCATGGGGGCCCCCGCCGGACCAACCGAAACTGCAGTAGCGTTCGATACCCAAGTGATCGATCAGGTGAGCGCAGTCCGTCCCCGTATCGGCCACGGTTCGGCTCGGGACCGGGGTGGACCGGCCGTAGCCGGACCGGGAGTAAGTGATCACCCGGAACCCTCGCTCGAGCACGGGAGCGAGCACTGTGTCCATGGGCACCGCAGAACCGGGCATCCCATGATGAAACAGGATGACCGGAGCCGACTCCGGACCCAACGATTCGTATTCGAATTCTCGACCGTCCGGTAGTCGCGCCAGCAGCATGCATTGGTCCTTCCGATTGATAGACACTTCGTCCACTTTCGATCAGTCAAGTGGAAAGCTGTTTGTGTGGTCGGTTCTCCGGCCACATTCCTTCACCGTCGACATGGCACACAGTCCGCAACATGATCACCACACCGAGGGTGTTCTTGAAACTGGGTCGGCCCCGGATTTATGGTCCGACTGCCGGGGTTCTCCGACGGCACGATCCTGCTGCCCCGCACGTCGGTGTGGAAGCCGCGTGAGTTCGTCCCATCGCGAGCGGTAAGGAAGTGCGGCTCAGCACCAGGCCCTCGGTGTGGTCGGCAGGCTGGCCCGGTCAGGCATCGGTGTTTCCTCGAGGCGCAGAGGTTCCGTGCCACCGGAAGGGGTCGTCTTCCAGCGCGGAGCGGTCCCACTGTCCGTGGTCCGCGGCCGCTTCGTAGGTGGTGTGGAGGAACTCGGCGACCGCGCGGTCGGGGTCGGGCGCGGCGCGGGCGGCCTCGTAGGGCAGCAGGAACTGCTGGAACTCAGTGCTGAAGTACGCCCCTTCGGGGCCGATCGGTTGATCGGCGAACCCGTCGGGTTCGGGGTAGGCGTAGGAGTAGAAGGCGCCTTCTTCTCCACCGCCGGGCCAGAATCCGCAGCTGGACAGTTCCCGGGAGTAGCCCTCGACCATGACCCAGTCCCCGCAGTTGGGCACTCCGCCCGGATGTGGCGGAGCTGACCGCCCGGAGAAGCGGGTGCAGGCGAGATCCATACCTCCCCAGAAGAAGTGCACCGGACTGACCTTGCCGACGAAGTGCGACCGGAACTCGCCGATCACCCGGTTCGCCTGCAGCAGCTGTCGCCAGAACAGGGCGGCCGCCTCGCCGTCGTAGGAGGCGTGGGTGTGGTCCTCGGCGAAGGGGATCGCCGGCTCGACCTCGTTGGGGTGCGGCCGGATAGATGCCTCGATCCCGAGCTGGTCGAGCATGTCCAGGATTCGGGTGTAGAACTCGGCGACCGGCATCGGCCGGAGCGGGAGGCTCCGCACGCCGCCGTTGCTGCTGCGGACCTCGAGCTGGTGGCCGACGAAGTCGAACTCGATCTCGAAGGCCCCCGTGCGGTACGGGATGGTCGACGTCGTCAACCCGCGCGGGCTGACGTACAGGGTCACCTGCCACCAGTGGTTGAGCAGCGGAGCGTGGGCCATGCGGATCTTGCCCACGATCTGGGTCCACATGTGCAGGGTCTCGCGGGTGGGGGTCCAGTCCGAGACTCGTAGGCTCGGCCAACTCGTTGTCGTGGGGCTGGTCATCGGTTCTCACATCCTTGGCGGCGCCGGGAGGCGGTGGTGGTCGTGGTGGTCATGTTCTGTGGGCGGGCTCCTCGGGCCCGGTCGCGGGCGTTGGTGAGCTGCGCGCCCTCGTGCGACAGCGCTGGGCGGCGGCGCGGAGGGCTTCGGCGCTGCGGAGCAGCGCCGCGTGTTCGTCCTCGGTCATGCGGGGGTGGTGCATCCGCTCGACGCCGTGTCGGTCCAGCACGCTGACCAGCGACAACGCCACACCGTGGTCGTGGTGTTCTTGTCCACCAGCACGATCTACCGGCAGGATCCGCGCTGGATCATGGCCAGGGTCGTGGCCGCGCCAACGGCACCGGCACCGGCACCGACGACCCTTCCTCCTGATCGGGTGGCGCCGATTTGCTGATCGACCATCTGGTCCCCCTTCCTACGTGATCTCTCTGATGTCGGTTCTCCGTTCCGGCCCGGCCGGAACCGACGCGCGCTGGGGCTCCGTCGTCTCGGTGCCTGCCGGAGGTGATCAGCGGTATTCGGGATTGGGGTTGTCGGGGTGAAAGCCGGCGTCCCAGGCCATGCGCTGGTTGCCGTAGGCCGGGATCCCGCCGGCGCGTCGGATCATCGACGCGAGATGGAGCAGGTTGTAGGTCATGAACGTGATGTTGCGGTTGGTGAAGTCGTTGTCCGGGCCTCCGGAGCCCTCGTCGAGGTAGGAGGGGCCGGGGCCGACCTCACCGAGCCAGCCCGCGTCGGACTGGGGCGGGACGGCGAACCCGATGTGCTGCAGGCTGAAGAGGATGCTCATCGCGCAGTGCTTGAGACCGTCCTCGTTGCCGGTGAGCAGGCAGCCACCGACGCGCCCGTAGTAGGCGTACTGGCCGTGCTCGTTGAGCACGCCGGAGTAGCCGTAGAGCCGCTCGATCACCCGGCGGGTCACTGAGCTGTTGTCGCCGAGCCAGATCGGTCCGGCGATGACCAGGATGTCGGCAGCCAGGACCCGATCCAGCAGCGCGGGCCATTCGTCGGCGTCCCACCCGTGCTCGGTCATGTCCGGGCGGACACCGGTGGCGATGTCGTGATCGACGGCGCGGATCTGGTCCACATTGACCCCGTTCGCCTCCATGATCGCCACGCTGCGGTCGATCACCCCCTGGGTGTGGCTGCGGCCGGGGGAGCGGTTGAGGGTGCAGTTGATGTACATCGCGCGCAGCCCGGTGAAGTCGGGCTTCTCGATCATCGATGCGGTCACGGGGGTCCTTTCCGGTCCGAGGACGGACATTGTCGGGTGTTCCGGTTACTGGCTTGCGGCCAGCCACGTCAGGATGTCGCGGTTCACCGGATCGGTTATGTCGGTGAACCCGTCGTGCTTCGCGAGGTAGCGAGCTACGGTCGGGCAGATCGGAACGATGCGCTTGCCTTCCTCGCGCGTGTGGGTCAGGGCGTGCTCGATGAGCACGGAGTCAAGCCCTAGTGCGGGTGCGGGCAGGCGTTGTGGTGTGCCGGTGTAGCCGTCGATGCGGCCGAACTGGTCGGACTCGCGTTCCCATGCCTCGCGGAAGGCCACGACCTCGTCATGGCTGCGGGCCACGAAGTTCCACCACATCACGATGTCCTCGTCGAACGGGGCGCCTCCGAGCAGCAGCACCCGGGCCGACTGCCCGCCGGGGTTTTCCAGCAGGGCAGGTCGACCGGGACCGTTTCGGTGTTGCTCATGTGATGGTTCCTCGGGCGGCTTCGGCGGACCTGGCCGAGCGGGCTCGAGCGACGGTACGGCCGCGTGGGGAGCGGGGGAAACGCTCGAGCATTGCGCGGACCTCTTCGGCGTCGACGTCCGCGCCGAACAGCTCGGTGCCGGGCTCGAAGCGGACGCCTTCGGCGAGCGGGCCTGCGATGACGGGGTCGAAGCCGAGCGCGTCGACGAGCTGGGCGACGGCGGTGATGTCGGCGGCGTCATCGCCTGCGATGGCGAGCGCCTTGCGTCCGGGTGTTGCGGCTGGGCGGGCTTCGTCCTCGAGGTCGTGGTAGCCCATGTGGTTGAACGCCTTGACCACGCGGGCTTCGCGCAGGAAGGACTGCACAATCTCGCTGGAGGTGGTGCGCGGGTCGGTGAGGTCGTCGCGGATGCCGTCGGTCTCCCACCAGTAGTTCATCGCGTCGACGACGAGCTTGCCGCGCAGCGCGTCGGCGGGGATGGTGCGGTACTTGCCGAGTGGGAGGGCAAGGACGACGGTGTCGGCTTGGCCGGCTGCCTCGGTGGCGGTCGTGGCGGTCGCGCCGGGCGTGACGACCTCGATGATGAGCGCGATCTTCGCCGGGTCGCCGGAGCCGGCCACGAGCACGCGGTAGCCCGCGGCGACGGCGAGCCGGGCGAGCACGGTGCCGACCTTGCCGGCGCCCAGGATCGCGATGGTGGCGTTCATGTCGTCTCGGCGAGGATGTCGCGGACCATGGGGATGACCTTGGTGCCGTAGAGCTCGACGGCCCGCAGGCGGGCGCTCATCGGCTGCGAGCCGCTGGTGTACACCAGATCGAACCGGCCGGCGTCGAGTGTGCGGACGGTGCGGGCGATCTTGCGAGCGACGGTTTCCGGGGAGCCGACGTACAGCGAGCCGTGCTCGAGATCGGCGTCGTACTCCTCCCGGCGCAGCGGTGGCCAGCCGCGCTGGGCGCCGATGCGGTCGCGGATGACCTTGTAGCGGGGGTAGTGGAGCTGTTTGGCCTGTTCGTCGGTGTCGGCGATGAAGCCGGGTGAGTGAAGGCCGATCGGCCATGCGGGGGTGGCGAGCCGCTCGGTGGCGCGGCGGTAGAGCTCGATCAGGGGGGTGAACCGCTCGGGCGGGCCGCCGATGATGGCGAGCATGAGCGGCAGGCCGTGGCGGGCGGTGCGGATGATCGACTGCGGTGAACCGCCGACGCCGACCCAGGTGGTCAGGCGTCCGGAGTCGGTCTTGGGGTACACGTCGACGTGCTCGAGTGGGGTGCGCACGGTGCCGGTCCACGTGACCGGTTTCTCGTCGAGGAGTTGGACGAACAGCTCGAGCTTCTCCTCGAATAGCACCTCGTAGTCGGCGAGGTCGTAGCCGAACAGGGGGAACGACTCGGTGAACGAGCCGCGCCCGAGGATCACCTCGGCGCGGCCCGAGGAGATCGCGTCGAGGGTGGAGAAGCGCTGGAAAACACGCACGGGGTCGTCGGAGCTGAGCACGGTGACGCCGGAGCCGAGGCGGATGTGGGAGGTGCGGGCGGCGATGCCGGCGAGCACCGTCTCGGGTGTGGAGATCGCATACTCGGGTCGGTGGTGCTCGCCGAGCGCGATGGCGTCGACGCCGAGTTCGTCGGCGAGGGTCGCCTCCGTGACGACCTGGCGGATCGCCTCGGCGTGGGAGACGAGGGCGCCGGAGTCGTCTTCGGGCACGTCACCGAAGGTGTCGAGGCCGAGCACGAGGTCGCTCATCGGGCTGCTCCTGGATGTTCATCGCACTTGAGACTTCGAGTCTCGCCAAGTCGACCCTGATTGCGGTATGACGATCAAGCCCGTTTTGTTGACGTGTCTACATCTACGCGAATTCTGGTGACGTGTCAACATCGCTGGTAGACTCTGCGCATGTTGCGACCTGGAAGCTGGACGAAGCCCGCGGGCGCGAGTCCCATCCGGGTAGTCGACGGCGAGCCCGGCAGCAGGCCCCGGTTCGTCGTCGAGAGGGAGCGGGCCGAGCGGGGTGTCGGCAGCCTCTTCGGAGGGAGCAAGCGGGCGGGCCGTAGTGTCATCAGGCGCGAGGCCTGCAGCCTCGTCAGAGTTACGACGGAGGAGCCGAGCTGCTCATCTCACGGTGAAGGCCAGGTCCGGCGGGTGGGCGTTCCGGAGGTGCGCCTGTCGGATCCTTCCGGGGTACGGGGAGCGGCACGTGTGCATGGTTTCGTCACGGAACGGGAGAGGTCCGTCTGTGCAGCCTCGTCAGCGAAGACCGGTCGTATAAGCCGATGGTGAAGTCGGCCGGAGCGCAGCGGGAGTCCGACGGGGTCGTAGCGCCGCGGATCGCCGGGAGGTCCCCGATGGGAGGGAAGGACCCCGACTTTGACCATGCTGGTGGTGGGGGTAAGCGTCAGGGCATGACCGGGGCTGCCCTTCGGCGTCTCCGTGCCATGTATGACCGGATCTACCAGGGTCACGTCCTGGTGGAGGCGTGGGAGCGGGTGCGCGCGAATCGCGGCGCGGCCGGGGTGGATCGGGTCACCCTGGCCGCGGTGGAGGCCTGCGGCGTGGACCGCATGTTGCGTGAGTTGCGCGATGACCTTCGCGCAGGCAGGTATCGTCCGGCGCCGGCCAGGCGGGTGGACATTCCGAAACCAGATGGTGGTATGCGGCCGTTGGGCATCCCCACGGTCCGCGACCGGGTGGCGCAGGCCGCCGCGAAGCTGGTGCTGGAACCGATCTTCGAGGCCGACTTTGTGTCGGTGTCGTACGGGTATCGGCCCCGGCGGTCGGCGGCCCAGGCGATGGAACGACTGCGGGTCGGGTTCATCGAGGGTATCTCCAATGTCGGAGGGTTCGGCATCCGTAACTTCTTCGGCGAGAGTGACCATGACCGGTTGTTGGCCGATGTGGGCAAGAGGGTGTCGGATCGGCGGGTGCTCAAGCTGATCCGCCAGTGGCTGCAGGCGGGTGTGATGTTGGACGGGGTGCTGGAGCGGACGGTCGCTGGGACCCCGCAGGGCGGGGTGATCTCCCCGCTGTATGTCCAGAAGATCATCGGTAAGCCGTATGCGGGAAAACCGCACGTAGGGATTGAAAGGGGGATGGGGAAACCCGGCCGCGCAGCGGTACCGGCGCCCCTGACTACCAATGGGTGAGGCGCGCTGGCTCGACGAGCGGGAGGCGCGCGTGTGGCGCGGGATGATCGGCGTGCTGCAGCGGCTGACCGCGGTGCTGGAGCGTCAGTTGGTCCAGGATGCGGGGCTGTCCGGGGCGGAGTACACCCTGTTGGTGCCGCTGTCGGAGGCTCCGGGCGGGGTGTTGCGGGCGCGTGACCTCGGCCGGATGGTCGGCTGGGAGCGCAGCCGGATCTCCCATCAGGTCACCCGGATGGAGAAGCGCGGCCTGGTCGCCCGTGAGGAGTGCAGCGAGGACGCGCGCGGGTCGATGGTCCGGCTCACCGACGCAGGCCGGGCGGCCATCGTCGCCGCCGCTCCCGCACACGTCGCCGCCGTCCGGCGGCACTTCATCGGCGCGCTCACCGACGCCGAGCTGGATGTCATCGGACCCGCGCTCGAACGGGTCCTCGACCGGCTCCCCGACGACGACGGATGACACCGCCTCCTTGATGGGGTCGTGTCCGACCGGCTGGGCCCCAGGCGAGTTCCGCACCTGATCGTGCAACTGGCTCTCACCTACACGGGCGGCGGCAATGGTGCGAGGCGATATGGCGGGGGAGCCGCCCCGTGCAGGTGGACCGTTGCTGTAGGGCAAGGCTCTATGGTGAGTGGCACCTGCGTAAGGTCCTGACCGAGTACGAACGCCCATTTCAACCACCATCGCCCGCATCAGGGACGTTCGCTTCGCCTGCCGTTGCACGAACCTGGTGAGGTGATCGACATGGCCTCCCGGATCCACCGTGGAAGGACCGTCACCGGACTGATCAGCGAGTGCCGGAGAGCAGCCTGATCGCCCTGCGAACGCCCAGTTCAGCAACGGTATTCGCCGTTCTGGCACCCCGCAGGGGCACCTGTATCCCGAGGTCCCTCACACGCCGGATCTGGAGCAGGCGCAGCAGATGCGACACCCTGTACTTGTTGGGCCTGTGAGCCGGTTCGTCGAGCAGGCCAACGCGGCGACTCGGATCAGGCGGGCTCTGCCGCGCAGGTCAGCTCGCGCACCGGGCGTTTCCCCGTGGTCAGGAACGTCGTCACCGCGGTGTCCGCGCACGTGTTCTCGCCGAGCAGGTAAACACCATGGCCGCCTTGCTCGACGGTCACCATCCGGGCCCGGTCGCCGAGCGCCCGCTGCATCTTCCTGGCGCCGGCCAGCGGTGTCCCCGCGTCGCGGAGGAATTGCACCATGAGGACGTTCGACGGGCCCCGGTCATTGACGCGCACCGGCGCCTCGATGGGGTCGGACGGCCAGAACGCGCACGGCCGGATGTTGGCCGCCGCCGCGCCGAACATCGGGTACCGCTTCCGGTCGGCCTCGACGGCGCGCTGGTACGTATGGATCGACCGGGGCCAGCGCGAGTCGCCGCAGACCACGTACTGGTGACTGGACATCGAGTTGTCCGAGTTCAGTACGGGATTATCCGCCGCCCCCGCCGACGGCGCCTGGCCGGTGTCGATCGACTGCCAGAGCCCGGCCAGAGCAGGGAAATTCGCGTCGCGGAAGAGCATGGCGAACGTGAGCATCCGGAACAGCGCACCGTCGGTTCCCTGGACCGGTGTCCTGTCCAATCGTTCGGCGATCTCGAAGTACTTCTCGGTCACCAACTCCGGTGTGCTGCCCAGCCCGTACCCGGGGTGGGCGGCGGCGTACTCGGCGAAGTCGGGGAGCCGATCTTCGACGCCTCGGGCGAACAGACTCCTGTCCTCGTAGTTGATGCCGCCAGGGGGCAGGTTGCTGTCGATCACGATCCGATCGCCGCGCTGTGGGAACAGCGTGGTGTACACCGCGCCGAGGTGGCTGCCGTAGGAGTAACCGAGGTAGGAGAGCTTCGGCTCGCCCAGTGCCTGCCGGATGCGGTCCATGTCGCGGGCGGTGTTGGCGGTGGTGACGTACGGCAGCATGAACCCCGTCTTCGACGTGGCGCACTGCCTGGCGATGGCTTTGGCCTCCTCCGCCTGCTTCGAGACGTAGGCCGCGGTGGGCGCGTACGGCGGGATGTTGCCCCGCAGTTGCTGCTCCGGTGTCAGAGCGCAGGTCACCGGCCTGCTGCCGCCGACGCCGCGCGGGTCGAACCCGATCACGTCGTAGGTGTCCAGCACGCTCCGCGGCATACCGGCGGCCACGAGATCGACCGGGAACCGCAGGCCCGCCGCGCCCGGGCCGCCAGGGTTGAGTAGCAGCACGCCGCGCCGCCGCGTCGGGTCCTTGCTCGCCAGGCGGGAGATCGCGATGTCGATCGTCCGCCCGTCCGGCTTGCGGTAGTCCAGCGGAACCTTGAGCGTTGAGCACTCCAGACCGGACGCGGCGACGTTCTCCGGGCACGGCCCCCACCGCACCGCGCTCTGCGTGGCCCTTGCCGCAGCGGGCACTCCCGGCAGGAGGGTCGTCGCCACGGCGGCGACGGTCAGGGCTGTCAGGGCTTTTCGCATCTGATCACTTTCTACGAACGAGATGGGCATGGGCGTGGACGGGCCGTCGGGAGGCGTGATCAGCGCTCGTCCAGGTTGGTCATGAGCGCCTGGAACAGCCGGTTCACGCGGCGCTGCTGGTCGTTGAGCAGGTGCTCGCCGTAGGCCGCGAGCATCGAGGGCACGTCGAGGCCGACTTCGATGTCGGGAAGTCGGCGATCGTCGCCTGCCAGCTGGTGAGCCGCTCGATCTCTGCGGTTGTCTGCCGATCCAGCGTGTCGAGCAGCTCGCTGGCGGCCGGGCGTAAGTGCTTCATGTGGGTCGATTACAGCCGTTGCGGCGCTCTTCCGGCAGTGCACCCACGTCACCACCTTGCCATGACATTTTGCAGGTGAAGTCCATGACGCGGCGTCACTGGTGAACCCCGGAGCGATCTGGCCGCACCATTGGACCGGTGTCAACGGCCGAGTGCCTTTTTTGCACGGCCACGGACAACTGGCGCCCCCATCTCCGGACGCCGAGCGCCGGCAGCCCTGAGCAACGTCGCGCGCACCCGACCACACCCTTGGCCGCCTCCTGCGGATCCGACGTCTTGCCGAGCTGGGTGTGCCGCTCTCGCAGATCGGAGAAGGCCGAACCAGATGCGGTGGTCAGCGTCGCAGACGACCGATCGCCGATGACAGTGACCGGGTAGGCGAGGAATCCGTACTGCACGGTCTGAGTCTCGGTGACACAGGACGATGACGAGTATGTCGGGCCGGTGCCGCAGGGTCGCCTGGACCGCCCCTTCTCCCTCCTCGGCCTCCGCGAGCACGGTGACATCCACTTCGAGGGGAAGCGGCGACGCCGGCGCCGACCGCAGAAGAGCCTCGTCGTCGGCAAACACCGCGGTGGTCATCGGTCGCCCTACCGCGTCGCCAAAGCAGCGTCGCAACGTCGGCGGGGGAATGTCGCGGTCGTGCGGAACAACCCGTCCTTCCGCTCCACCGTCAGCTCGCCTTCCTGGGCTGCCAAGCGGTCCCGGAGGGCGGCGAGTCCGCTGAGCCTGGGAGGCCCCGCCTCGCGTGCGCCGTCGTTGGCGATGGAGATGCCCGTCTCCGAAAGGGTGATCCACACCTGCTCGGCCTCGGCATGGCGCAGGATGTTGGTCGTCGTCTCCCGGAGGACCTGGCCCAGCAGCTCACCGACACGGACGTCCACCTCGGCCCCGCGGTCGACGCGCACGTGGATGCCCGCGGCCTCGAAGAGGTTTTTGGCGTTCTCCAGCTCTGCGGACAGGTTGAG
Source organism: Nonomuraea sp. NPDC052129 (assembly GCF_040680095.1). Lineage (NCBI taxonomy): Bacteria > Bacillati > Actinomycetota > Actinomycetes > Streptosporangiales > Streptosporangiaceae > Nonomuraea > Nonomuraea sp. NPDC052129. Next base: position 240,563 of record NZ_JBFAVX010000015.1, read on the forward strand.
CCGCCGCTGCGCGTGGGCGAGCTCCCTGGTCTGCGTGATGGTGTCGCCGACCAGGGCGCGCACCTCTTCCAGCTCCTGCTCCACCCGCCCGATGTCACTGTGCAGCAGCTTCTGGGCCAGCGAGACCTTCAACTTCACCGCATGGAGCGTATGGCCCTGAATGTCGTGCAGGTCGCCGGCGAAACGTACGCGCTCCCGCATGACGGCCACCTCCGCTTCGCGTTCCCGTGCCTTCTCCAACTCTCCGATGAGGTCGTGGATCTGGGCGAGGAGGACCGTGAGGACGACTCCTCCCAGGGCGACGCATGAGGAGAGGAGGACGTACTGGACCAGAACGTCGACCATGTCCTCGCGCGCCACCACCAGTTTCGTCGCCACCACGGCGACAGCGAAGGCGGCGAGTGCCGCGATCGCCGCCCACCGGTGGCGCGGCAGCTCCAGAATGGTGATGGTGGCCACGATGGCGAAGCCGTACGATGGCGCCGAGGCGTCCGCCGCCAGCACTCCGACGAGCCATACGGTCGCGGTGACGATCAGGCCAGGAAGCGCGACGCACGAGGAACGGCCCACGGTCCACCGATTGACGACCACCAGAGCCGCGGACACGCCCACGCCCATGAGGAGCGCGTCCCACCAGGAGTCGGTGTCGGTCGCCACCAGCAGCGATCCAACGGCGGAGATCGAGCCGGACACGATGCCAACGTTGAGTTTGCGTAGCTGGCCCTGCGTCTGCTCGGTCTGCTCGGAGGTCAACGTGCGTCCCTTCCAGGCTCGTGTCCACAGCCACCACATACAGTCCTCCATCCCGGGCTTCGGCTGTTGGAGCAGAGGCGGCGGCCCGAGCCACGGAGGAGAGGCCCCGTGCAAACGGACGACACGGCGGCCCTCTTGGATATGGGCGAAGACCATACCCCCATAGGGATGCTCTCCGTGACCAGGCGCCGGAGGCACGCCTCAGTGTGCTTCCACCTCGCCGAGTCCACCAGTGACACCACGTCATGATTTCGCCTGCGGAACGAGAGAAACCGGTGGTTGAAGCCTCCTGCGGTGCCGGTCACGGTGTATCTGAGCGATATGCAGGCGATGGTGGTGGGGCGGTGGTCCCAGCGATAGCGGGTCGTCGAGCGTCGGATGAGCATGCGGAGCGTGACGAAAGCGGCGGTGAGGTATAGGTAGAAGTCCACAGTGCTGCTGCTCTTCTCGGTGCAGCGCCGCCAGCTTGCCGTAGCCGTTCATCCACGAGTGGCACCGCTCAACCACCCACCGCTTGCCAGCCTGGATCGGTGCGGGCACACCCTTACGGGCTATCTCGCCGGTGAAGCCGAACTCGTCGAGCAAGGCGCGGGTCTTGGCACTGTCGTAGTCGAGATTGCTGCCTGCGGCGATCTCTCCGGCCAGCCAGGTCAGATCCGCAGAGAAGTCGGTGGTGGGGTCGCCGAAGAGGAAGAAGGTGCGGATCGACCGGCCGTGCCGTCCTCCGTCGCCCAGCAGGGCATCCGGTGACAGCACCGCATCGGCCTCGGAGGATCGGCCTACGCTGATGAGGCTGCCGCCGGCCGACAGGGAGGCGAAGGCGTCGACGAGGTACTGTCCGCCGACGTTGTCAAGAACGGCCGAGACGGGCTGCCGCACGGCGGCCGGCTCAGGGTGGACGCCGTGGGCGCCCAGGGCTCGCAGCCCGTCCGCCTGAGCGGTGCTCCGGCTGATGGCAACGACGTGCGCGCCGGCGCGGGCGGCCAACTGGACGGCATAGCGGCCGACACCGCCGGAAGCACCGGTGACCATCACGCGCGACTTCCACCGCGACGCGGGCTCGAGTCCGATGGTCAACCCGTTTCCCCTCGTCCGGCCGGGTGGCCGTGCGCATGGCGGCGTGCCGGTGGGCACGGACGATTGCGGAGTCGACAGGATCGTCGCCGTCGAGCGTGGCTTTCACGGCGCTGAGGTTCCATTTCACCTCGTCGGAAGCAGCCTGCTGTCTGACCCGTCAGTCGGGCTGCTTCTCCATATGTGCGAGGACGCGGTTCGAGAGCCGGGCGAGCGTGTCGAGTTCTTCGTGGGTGAGGGCGTTGATGAACAGTCGGCGGACGTGTTCGACGTGTACGGGCGCGGCGTCTTCGATCGCTTTGTAGCCGGCCGTGGTGGCGACGATGAACGCTCCTCGTCCGTCGTCGGGACATTCTTCCTTGGTCACCAGTCCGCGTTTCGTCATCCGCCCGACTTGGTGGGACATACGGCTCTTCTCCCACTCCACCAGCTTCACCAGGTCCATGAAGCGCATCCGTCCGCCGCTGGTTTCGGTGAGTTTGGCCAACACGATGTAGTCGGAGGCGGACATCCCGGAGTCAGCCTGCACTCGGCGGGAAAGCCGTCCGATGAGCTTTTCCTGCATGCGGATGAAACTGTCCCAGGCGGCCGCCTGCTCCGAGGTCAGCCAGCGAGGCGTTGCGTCCATGGAGGGAGCGTAGCGAGATCGTTGACAGCTCATCCATCCCCCAGGCGCGGCCGATTCGGAATCAATGCCCAGAACGTCCGGAGCCGCCGCCAGCACCGGCACCTTTGACGTCTCACGGCTTGCGGCCAGTTTGGGGAAGGTGTCCTTATATCCCTCCTTGCCGCACTTTCCGTTACGCGTCGCCACGGTCCGTACCGCCACATCAACGCCTGGGCCGCCACCCGGTGCCATGCCCGCTCCCCGCAGCACCCGACGCTCTAGGTGGACGCTCCAGTGGGGGCGGCTTGGGTCAGGTACCCACGCAACTCGACCGGTCGACGGCTCGGTCGTCAGTTGACGATTCAACGACTGGCGTCTAATGTAGGTGACACGTCAACAAAATGGGTGGGGCCGTCAGCCGGCCAGCCCGTACTCGGCTCGCTGCAGGCATCGAGATGTTGGTGCACCGCCTGAGGCCCGCGGACGCGAAGCTCCAGAAGGGGAATCCCATGAGCACTGGGAACAAAGCCGGACTCAACGCGCTGCTGACGCCCGAGGAGAGCGTCCTCGTACTGATCGACCACCAGCCGTTCCAGTTCGCCAACCTGAACAGCCACGAGCCGACGATGGTCGTCAACAACGTCATCGGACTCGCCAAGGCCGCCAAGGTGTTCGACGTCCCGACCATTTTGACGACCGTTCTGGAGGAGCGCGGCGGCCTTCTCGTCCAGGGTCTGCAGGACGTGTTCCCGGAGCAGAAGCCGATCAACAGGACCTTCATCAACAGCTGGGAGGACGAGCGCGTCGTGGATGCCGTCAAGGCGACCGGGCGCAAGAAGCTGATCATCGCTGGTCTCTGGACGGAGATCTGTGTGGCGATGCCGGCCATACAGGCGGCGGGCGAGGGCTTCGAGGTCTTCGCTGTCACCGACGCCTCGGGTGGCGTCTCGAAGGAGGCGCACGACATGGCAGTGCGGCGCATGGTCCAGGCGGGCGTGGTTCCGATCACCTGGCTGGCCGTGATGGGCGAGTGGCAGCGCGACTGGGCCCGTGAGAAGACCGTGCCGGGCGCCGCCGAGGTCCAGGCGCAGCACGGCGGCGCCTCCGGTGTGGCCTTCGCCTGGGAGATGCAGCTCCTCGCCGAGCGCGCCGGAAGCGGCGCCTGACATGACTACCGCGCCGGCTCCCATCCGTATCGGGTACTGCCTGTCGCTGACCGGTTCCCTCGCGGACAACAGCCGGTCGGCCCGCCTCGCCCATGAAATCTGGCGCGAGGACGTCAACGGGCGAGGCGGGCTTCTCGGCCGCCCTGTCGAGTTCGTCCGCTACGACGACCAAGGAAACGCCGACCTCGTTCCCGGGATCTACGAGCGGCTGATCGACGAGGACGAGGTGGATCTCGTCATTGGCGGATACGACACCAACACGGTGCTCCCGGCCATGCCGTTGATCGTGGAGCGGTTTTCGTCGGACTCATGGGTCTCGGCGTCAACAACGCGCTCCTGTATCCGAACTACTTCGCCATGATCCCTTCAGGGCCGGATCCGAATGCCGCACTCACGGAGGGGTTCTTCGCTCTCGCGGCAGAGCAGAGCCCTCTGCCGGAAACCGTGGCGCTCGTGTCTGCCGACTCCGAGTTCTCGCGCAATCCCATTATCGGGGCCAAGGCGAATGCTGAGAAGTACGGTATGAAGGTGGCCCATGATCGGTCCGCAGAACACAGCGGTGCGGACGGAGCTCGGCCCGTTGCTCAACGGTGTCGTGAACTACGAGTATTGGGCGCCGGTGCCCAAGATGATGTTCCCGGGCGTTGCGGAACTGCTGAATGCCTATCAGGAACGGGCCGGTGAAGCCGCTCACCTCGAGGCGGGGTGCTGAAATTGCGGCAAGTGTATGTGGAAACGCTCGCTAATTTACAAGTTGATGCATCAACTTGATTGGGTCAGCGTGGAACAAAGACCACGCGGAAGGCGTATGGAGGACACATGTCAGTAAAAGTGAGTGACGTTCCCGAGGCCAAGCGGTACGAGGCCCGGGTCGAGGGAGAGTCCAAGGTCGCGGGCGTCGCGGAATACATCCGTACGACAGAACTCGTCGCGTTCGTGCATACCGAAGTCTCGCCGGAGTACGAAGGCAGGGGGATTGGGGCAGCGCTGGCTCGCACCGCCCTCGACGAGGCGCGCGCCGCGAACCTGCGGGTGCTGGCGACCTGTCCGTTCATCGCGGGGTGGATCGCCCGGCACCCCGAGTACCAGGACCTGCTGTATCAGTCCCGCAGCAGAGTCAGCGACTGAACACCGGGCATGGCAGCGACAGAGGCCGGTATGAGCAGCGGAACCGAGAAGAAGGCGTACGAGGGCCAGTCGATCACGGTGACATTCGAGGCCAGGCGCTGCCTGCACGCCGCCGAATGCGTCCACGGTTTGCCGGAGGTCTTCGACCCGGGTGAGCGCCCGTGGATCCGGCCGGACGGCGCCGAGGCCGAGCGCCTGGCCGAAGTGGTGCGGCGCTGTCCCTCGGGTGCGCTGCAGTACGAACTCGTGGACGGAGGGGCGGAGATTCCGAACCGGCCCACGCAGATCACGCGCAACTCCGTCGGACAGTTGATCGCGCGCGGCGAGTTGAGCATGGACACGGCGGCAGGCCCGCGTGCGGAGACCAGGGTCATTCTGTGTGGTTGCGGGCAGAGCCGTCTCCAGCCGTACTGCGACCACGTGGGGCCATGCGGTCAGACAGCGTCGGGCTGACCCGCCCCCTCACACATAAGTGCCCCAGAAGAACCAGGAGTCGAGCAGCTAGTAGGTAAAAGCTAAAAGTTCAACCTGGGCGCACTGAAGGTGTGGTTCACCTTCGACTCGCAGGCGCAGGGCAGCTTCGTCGTCGAGGAGGGCGGCGGGCTCGCGCCCGACGGTCACGCGGAGACCGTACAGCTCGACCTGAAAAAGATCCGCGACGGCGTCTACCTGAACTCGTGGACCGAGGCCGGCGGCGCCACCGTCACCCACGTCGAAGACTTCGCCAACGGGACGCTGTATTCCAACGTGACTGTCGGCGGCACTCTCTACAACTTTGTCGGGACCATCGAGGAGGCATGACCATGACTGGCAGTACCGCGGCTGACCAGGCTCAGCGCAACACCGAAATCGTGCTTACCGCCATGCGTGAACTCTTCAAGAAGAAGGATATTACCGCGCTCGACCGGTACTGGGCTGAGTCGTCATCGTCGACATCTTCCGGCTGGACAACGGCCGTATCGTCGAACACTGGGACGTCATCCAGGACCTCACCTCTCCCGACGCGACAATCAGCGGCAATCCGATGGTCTGACACCAGGCAGGCAGGAGCGTATTAGCGCGCCGCTCCATTCTGCCGATCGGCGCCAGGGCCAGTCTTGCCGATCACGGTCGAGCCAGATGAGTGTGCTGGCGAGATGCGCATGAACTGATTCTGCTGGAGTGCGATCTGGAGATAGTTGGTCTGGAGGTCCGGCCGCTTAACGTACGTTACGGTGTCGGCCGGCGAAGGATCGAAAGCGGATATGCGCCATGCAAAATATGGGATCCGATCCTGCGGGCCTCGACGCCCACAGCGACTCAAGAAGGGAAGAGTAAATGGGGTACATCACCGTAGGGAATGAAAACAGCACGCCGGTTGAGCTCTACTACGAGGATCAGGGCGCGGGTCAGCCCGTCGTCCTCATCCACGGATATCCACTGAACGGTCACAGCTGGGAGCGCCAGACGCGAAATCTTCTAGCCGCCGGATACCGCGTCATCACCTACGACCGTCGGGGCTTCGGCAAGTCGTCAAAGGTGAACTCCGGGTATGACTACGACACCTTCGCCGCAGACCTGAACACCGTGCTGGAGACGCTCGACCTGCACGACGTCGTCCTGGTGGGCTTCTCGATGGGTACGGGCGAGGTCGCCCGTTACGTCTCAAAATTCGGACATGAAAGGGTCGCCAAGCTCGCGTTCCTGGCCTCGCTGGAGCCTTTCCTGGTCGCCCGGGACGACAACCCCGAGGGTGTGCCGCAGGAGGTCTTCGACGGAATCGAGGCAGCGGCGAAAGGCGATCGGTACGCCTGGTACACGCAATTCTTCTCGGACTTCTACAATCTTGAGGAGAACCTTGGTAGTCGGATCAGCCAGGAGGCCGTCACCGCGAGCTGGAACGTGGCGACGTCGAGTGCCCCCGTGGCGGCCTACGCGGTCGTTTCCGCTTGGATCGAAGACTTCCGCACCGACATCGAAGTGGTCCGCGACAGCGGCAAGCCAGCTCTGATCTTGCACGGTACAGCCGACAAGATCCTACCCATCGACGCTACCGCCCGCCGCTTTCGACGGGACTTGCCCGAGGCGCAGTACGTGGAGATTGAGGGCGCCCCACATGGGTTGCTCTGGACGCACGCAGATGAGGTTAATTCAGCCCTGCGCTCCTTCCTCGGCTAGATCCGCGACGAGACCGGAAGGCATTCGTCATCGGCCCGTTGGCTACTGACGTGCGGTCTTCATGCGAGAACGGCTACCCCCGCTTCCAATGAGAACGGGGGTTGTCGGGTGTCCGTGGCCATTCAAAAGTGGGTCTTGCCCACTTTCCGTGATCAGTAGCCGTGCGGCACACGGACGCGGAGCAGGTCGGAGTTGGCTCGCCCGTACATCATCCGTTTGATCATCTTAAAAGTTACGTGGAATCTGGTCATGGAGGTGATCCTGTCTACGCAGTCCTGACCACGGAACTGGGAGATGGCTTGAGCGGCACGGTGGTGCTGGAGGAGAAGTGGGCCGGTGCTGGGCCGGAATGCCCCGGCGCCCGAGTGGCTGCGGATCTGGATGGGTCTGGGAAAGGCGCCGCGAACGATCGATGCCTACGCTGTGCCCAGGCGTCGTGGCAATCCTCGCCGACCTCGCTCACCGGGTTCCACGGTGAATCGTGATGCTCGGGTGCTGTGCGGCGGCCGTCGAGAGGCGGGTGTGCAGACCCTGCCAGGACTCGGCGGCGAAACCGTCCCGTCCGTCGCGGCTCCCGACTCCCCGACGCGCTGGAGATGAGTCGGGTTGACGCCGACGGCGCCGCCGCTTCTCGGCGCGTACCCGGCCCGTTCGAGGACGGTCACGCCGAGCCCGCGGTCGGCGAGTTCTGGCGAGGTGGCCAGACCGGCGAGTGATCCGCCGACGAGGATCGCGTGGAGCGGCCGGCTCATGCGAGCGGGACCACTCGGAGTGTCGCTTCGCGTGCTGGTGAGCGGGTCATCTGGCGGACGCCGGAGTCGTTGCCGTAACGCGAACGCAGGGCCTGGTCGACCTCCGCTTCACGCCCGAGGTCGGGGATGAAGGCCACTGCGAACCGTCGCCCGTCGACGTCGATCTCGCCCTGCCCTGAACGGATCGCACCTTGGTACCAGGCGCCGTGCGTTTCGTGGAGCGAGCGGATGAGCTCGTCCTGGGCGAGGCGGACGTGTCCGACCAGTACGAGGGATCGTGGTGTCCCGTCGGTGCGTGCTCCCACGATGCGGATCAGTGGCACACGGTAGAGCTGGTCCAGCTCGGCAGCGGTCCAGGGCTGAGTTTGCGGCAGGTGGCTTTCCGCGAGGTGGCAGGGGTCGAGCTATTGCGCGGGTTCTAGCAAGGCCAGGAGAATCCGGTGCAGCTCGGCGCGATCGCGAGGCGCGATCGTCGCCAGCCTGCGGTCGAACTCGGTCGCGAGCGATGTGAGCGCGCGGTCCCGCGCCGCTTCGCCCTCGTCGGTCAGTACGAGCCGATGCCGCCGCAGGTCCGCATCGTCGATCTCGCGCCGCACGAACCCCTTGGCGACGAGGTTGCGCACGTAGACTGTCACGCTCGCCTTCGGAATTACCAGCTTCGCCGCCAGCTCTGCCGGGTACGGCGACGCCGCCACCTCGGCGAGCACGAAGAACTCCTTCGATTCCAGCCCGAGCTCGGCCAGGTCGGCGCTGCAGGCGTCCAGCACGACGGTCAGCAGGCGATGGTTCAGCGTCCACAGCTGTGCGGCGTCAATCGACACACGCGCCCCTTCCTTCAGATGATACAGTCTCGTATTGGTTTGATATCGTACTACCGACTGCATTGAACTGACCGGCTATCGCACGAACCCTACGCGAAGGGACCCGTCAGGTGCTCCAGCACATCACCATCCCGCGTGGACCGATCGAGCTCGCCGCCGACCTCCACCTCCCCGACGACGACGCCGCGCCGCGGCGCGGCGTCGTGCTGTCGACACCGGGCAGCAGCGTGAAGGAGCAGATCGGCGCGAACTACGCCGCCCGTCTCGCGGCCCGGGGAATCGCGGCGCTCGTGTTCGACCCCGCGCACCAGGGCCGCAGCGGCGGCGAGCCGCGCGACCTCGAGGACCCGTACCGCCGCTCCGAGGACATCTCGTACGCAATCGACGCCCTTGGCGCCGTCCCGGGCATCGACCCGGGGCGTATCGGCGTCCTGGGCATCTGCGCCGGTGGAAGCTACGCGGTGCACACCGCCCGCACGGACCACCGCATCAGGGCGGTCGGCACCGTCGTCCCGAGCGACATCGGGGCGGCGTTCCGCGGCTTCCAGCCGGACGGCCCGGCAGCCGCCCTCGACGGCCTGGCCGAGTCCCGCGCTGAGGAGGCCCGCACCGGCGAGCCGGCGCGCGTGGCCTGGCTGCCCGATACCCCGGCGGATGCCGAGGCGCTCGGCGTGACCGACGTCGACACGCTCCAGGCGATCACCTACTACCGCACGGAGCGGGGCGGCAACGAGCACTCGACGAACCGCCGCCTCACCCGGAGCGACGCGCTGCTGCTCGGCTTCGACGCCTTTCACCTGGTCGACCAGCTCATGACCCAACCCCTCCAGGTCGTCCTCGCCGGACGACGCGGTACCACGGGCTCGTACGAGTCGGGCATGCGGCTGTGGGACCTGGCGCCCAACCCGGTAGACCTCATGGTCATCGAGGGCGCCGGCCACTACGAGATGTACGACGAGCCGGAGTACGTCGATGCGGCGGTAGACCGGCTCGTCGGCTTTTACTCGGACAACCTGTAGGTCGGAGGGTCGCCCGGGCGGGACCGGCGCCGTCCGAGTTTCTTCGCCGTCAGGCCGAGCCGCCGGACCGGGGTAGATCCTGCCCCGTGCCCGTGCTGATCCCGTCCCTGCCGCACTGTTGGACGGGATCAGCACCATCGCGCTGGGGGAGCTCGCCGCGCGCATCGCCGAGGCCGTCGCCGGCCGGGCGGGTCGCCCCGCGCTCGAAGGGCTTGCTGAGGCGCACCGGTCGTTCGCCCGTGATCGTCCCGGCCGATGGCAGGCGCTCCAGCGCCGGGCGGGGCCCGCGGTCGTCGGTTCCGACGCCGCCCGGACGGTCGTCGCGCTCACGGACGCCGTCCTGCGGGACTACGACGTCCCGCCGAGCGAACGCGTCCACGCCGCCCGGCTGCTGGGCAGCACCATCAACGGCTACCTCTCACTGGAACACATCGGCAGCTTCGACCACAGGGAACCTGTCCCTGAGGTGTCGTGGCGCAGGACGATCGACGCGCTCGACGCCCTCCTGCGGGCATGGCCGACCGCCCCGGCCGCCGCCCCGTAGGCACTCATGGAGAAGAAGGAAGAGAACGTCATGCTCAGCACGTCCCTGACCGCGCCGTTCGTGCACGGCGCCGCCGAGCTCGAACGCACCGCGCGCGGCCTGCGCCCCCACCGCCTTCCCGGCTGGGTCCGGGAACGGTTCCCGGACCCGCAGCTCCTGATGGTCGAGGGCCAGCCCTCGGGCGTCCGCGTGGTGGTGACCACCGCCGCCCGCACCATCTCGCTCGTGACCCACCCCCTGCGGGTGGCCTACCGGGGCGCGGACCGGCCACGGGGCGCCGTCGACCTGGTGGTCGACGGCGAACCCGTTGTCAGCAGCGTGCTCGACGGCGGCGACGTCATCGAGGCCGACCTGCGCACGGGCGCCACCGAGCTGCGCCCCGGCCCGTCACACACCACGACGTTCAGCGACCTGCCGAGCGGCGACAAGCTCGTCGAGATCTGGCTGCCCCACAACGAGTCGGTCGAGCTGATCGAGCTCCGGTCGGACGCGCCCGTCGCCCCAGTGGAGCCGGCACGGCGCGTCTGGCTGCACCACGGCAGCTCCATCAGCCACGGGTCGAACGCGAGCGCGCCCACCCGGATCTGGCCCGCCGTCGCGGCCCGGCTCGGCGACGTCGACCTGCGCAACCTCGGATTGGGCGGCAGCGCGCTGCTCGACCCGTTCCTCGCCCGTGTCATCCGCGACTCGCAGGCCGACCTGATCAGCCTCAAGCTCGGCATCAACGTCGTCAACCTCGACGGGATGCGGCTGCGCACCTTCGTGCCGGCCGTGCACGGCTTCCTCGACACGATCCGCGACGGCCACCCGACCACTCCGCTCGTCCTGGCCTCGCCGATCTTCTGCGGCATCCACGAGGACACTCCGGGGCCGGGCGCGGTGGACCCGGACACGCTCGGCACCGACCACGTCCGGTTCGTCGCCACCGGCCGCAGCGAGGAGCAGGCGCAGGGCAAGTTGACCCTCCGGGTGATCCGCGACGCGCTGGCCGAGATCGCCGGGCAACGGTCGGACGACCCGAACCTGCACTACCTGGACGGCACCACGCTCTACGGCCAGGACGACGCCGCCGAGCACCCGCTGCCCGACGCCCTGCACCCGGACACCGCCACCCACCGCCTGATCGGCGAGCGGTTCGCCCGGTACGCCTTCACCGAGAAGGGACCGTTCACGAGTTCATGAAGGCTTCGGCAACGGCGCGGTGGCGAATCCTGCCCCCGATCGCGTTCGCCCTTGACGCCGGTGACTGTCCCATGCGCGTCACCGCATGACAGGACCTGATCTCCCGCGGCGCCCGCACGCCTAACCCTGGGCAGGCGGTAGCCGAACCGCCGGGGCAGCGGCATCCGAACCGGGTGGGCCTGGAACGGCTGCAACATCAGCGCGGCGAACCGGCATCCTTCGCCTGCCGTACCAGCTTGAGCAGCGACGCGAGCGTGCGATCACGTTCGGCGGCGAACTCGGCCGGCTCGGACATCCGAGAGGTGAAGGCGCGGGCGAAGCCCCGGTCCAGAGCGTGCACCGCCATCAGCTTCCGGCGATGGCGCCCGGTCACTGGCCGCCGCGGGTGTCGAGATCGTGCGTGGAGACCTCGCCGACCCGGAGTCTTTGCGCGCGGCGTTCGCCGGTGTTCACGGCGTCTTCAGCGTGCAGCCGAGCTCGGGTCAGGCGGGCACCGGACTGAGCCTCGACGACGAGGTCCGCTACGGCACAACCGTGGCCGAGGCCGCCCAGCACAGTGGTGTGGCCCACCTTGTCTACAGTTCGATGATCGCCGCCGGGCCGAAGCCGCCGGGGTCTTCAACGAGTCGGCGGGTCTTCATGGGCAGCGCAGCGGAGGGGGCAATCGAATCGAGAGCGGCGAGACATAGGTTAGCTGTCATGTTCCGAGATGAGGATCTTGCCCTGCTCACACGGCCGCTCTACGCCTTCCTCACCGTTGCACCACGCGGTGAACGCTGGCCCGCGCCGCGCCCGGTGTGGTTCGAGGTAGCCGACGACGGCGACCTGCACATGTTCTCCCTCCCGGACGCGCCGAAGCTCGACCGCCTCCGGGAGCACCCCCGTGCTTCCGTCGTCGTCGCGGCTCCGTCTGGTGAGCCCGAACATTGGGTAGCGGTGGAGGGCTCAGTCACTCTCCACGATCAGGGTGGCGCCGAACTCGCGGCTCGTCTCGCCCATCGATACTGGGACATGAGCGACCCGAAGTACCAGAAGTTCCTCGACGAGTGGCTTGTCGGGAGCGTGGTGCGCATCGTCGTTCACCCAGAGGTGGTGAACCGCTTCTCCGCCTGAACAGCCAGACATCGTCAAGACGTCCGCTCCGCGCCGACTTGAGGCGTTGCGGACTCTGTAGATGCAGGCCGCCAGCACGTGCCCCGTCTGCCGGATGTCGGGTAACAGCACCCGCTGAACATGCATCGCTCCTCCGCGGGAATCACGTGATAGACAGCGGCAGATAACCATGTCCTGCAGGTAGCGCGAGGGGGCAGTACTGGCCTGAAAGGGGCAGTGGCCCCTTCTCAGGGAGGCTGCCCGTCTCCGGCGTACTTGGTCTGCGTCCCTGCTCCAGGCCGTCGCGCACGAGCTCGTGCGCGTGCGGGTCGCCAAGCCCCCGGGCCGCGGCGGCCAGGACCTGAACGTCGGCCTGGTCGACGTCGACCAGGCGCAGCGGCGCGAACTCGTAGCGGCCATGGGGGGCGAGTAGGCGGCCGGTGGTGCCGGCCTCGGGGTCGCTCTCGCCAGCGGCGTGGACGATCACCCGGCGCGTCGTCGGGCAGGTCGCGCCCGGAGCTGCCCGGCCGTCCAGGCCCGCTCTCCCTTAGGGCTGGTGACCGTCTCCCACAGCACGGCGCGATCAGCAAGTTGCCTGACACGCCGATCCACAGGTCACCGATGAGTTCGACCGGCACGCCGAGTCATACAGAGCACAACGAACCTACGGAAAGGACAATCCAATGACTGAGCTGAACGCGGAACTTGCCCGGCGAGCGATCGTCGAACACACCCGACGTCTGGCGGAATCAGTCGCCGCGGCTGGACCTGACGCCGCCGTGCCGACAGCCCCGGAGTGGACCATCACTGACCTGGTCGAGCACGTGGGCCAGACCCAGCACTGGGTCGCGGAGATCATCGAGCGGCGCATCACCGACCCGACACAGTTGCCCACGGAGATGGCCGCACTCCCCACCGACCCCCGCGAGTGGCAGGCGTGGCTGTCGGATTCCGCGCAGCGGGTCGCGGGCGCCTGCTCCGATGACGCGCTCGACGCGCCTGTGTTCAACCCCGCGGGGGACGAGCGGCCCGGGACGCGATTCTGGATGTCCAGCATGCTCAACGAGGCGGTCGTCCACGGTTTTGACGCAGCCACCGCGGCGGACCGACCGGCCGACGTTGACGCCGACATTGCAGCCGCGCTCATCAGCAACCACTTCGCGATGCTGACCTCCCCCACGTGGGGGATGCAGCGGCCGAAGTCCGCCCAAGCCATCCGAGGCACCGGGCAGACCCTGCAGTGGCTGGCCACCGACACCACCGACGACGCGGGCGCTTGGTTCGTCGAACGGCGGCCTGACGGGGTGACGTGGCAGCCCGCGACCAAGCAGGCCGATGTGACGGTGACCGGCTCGGCACGATCGCTGCTGCTGGCCTTGACCCGGCGACTCCCTCTCACCGACCGCGAAACCACCAACATCAGCGTCGACGGCGACACCGACCTCGCCCAGCACTGGCTCGACAACACCGCCCATGTCAGCGGCTGACCGGCACCGCCACGATGACACACCGCGAGGCCAGGCGAGCGCAGAAGACTGCTGAGCGCCAAAGCCGCTGACAGAAGGTAGTGGCGATTACAGAAAGATACTTTGGGGCTGGTCGCGCGGACCCGAGTGGGGCCCTGTTCGGACAGTAGCGCGGTCGAGATGAGGGGTTGCTTCTGACAGGACGGTATTCATCGTCTGGGTCATGGCCGCCCGACGCAATCCTAAAAGGACAAGGCCGCCCGGCGGCGCCGCCCCGGGCGGCGTCCGGCGTCATCGGGCAGACGGGTGCGGATGAGCCTGGAGACGGTCAGGAGGCGTTGCTGTTGCTCGGATTGGCCGGGGTGTGGCTGTGGAATGTCGCCGAGGATGGCAAGGTGCCGCCTACTGCGTGGACGGCTGTCTGACCTTGCACTATGCCCTGGCCGAGTACGGGATCGACTCCCGGGTGGAAGCGATGATCCTTGAGGTGGAGGGCAACGGCACGCACTCCCGGTACGGCGGCAAGGGTCCCCACTACAACGCCAACGGCACCTTCAACGGGCACGCTGTGCTCGTGGTCCCCGCGGCCGACCGGCTTCTGGATCCGACCCTGTAGCAGTACCGCGAGGTTTCCGACACAGAGGCGGCCACGATCCCGCTTATGGTCAAACTCAACGGGACCAGCTTGGGCCCCGCGGCGATGGAGGTCGCCCGCAGCGATCATCGGGTGCGCTGCCACCCGGTGCCGGAGCATCTGCGCGAGGCCTGGCGCAACGCCACGATCACGGCGAACGAGGACGCCTACCGGTGGGCGGGCGCGAATCTGGCGGCCAACGTGCTCGACATGCTGCGCAGCGAGTTCTTCCGCGAGGCGGCTCTCGCGTCGCCCTACCCTCGCTTGCACCGCCTGGTGCAGGCGCCGGGTGAGGCCAAGACGGTCGCCGACCGGCAGGGGGGTTACCGGTTCCGCCCGGCCGGGGCGACCGGTGAGGCTCGCTTGGCCGACATCCCCTGACCCGCTCGCCTGTGCGGTCGCACCGCTGGCGTCGCTCGGGCGGCGTTACAGGTCTTCGACGTAGCTGGCGGCGATCTCCTCGGGCGGAGCGCCGCGAGGTCTGCGGGGCCGCCCGTGTCGATCAGGTGCCCGACCAGGACGAGCTGCTCGTGCTCGTAGCGGGCCATGTCCGCCGGCAGCCCGGCCGCGGGGTCGGAACGCCATGCCGAGAGCTCCGGAGGGAGGTCGGGCGGCGCGCCGCTGTGGCGCAGCGCGGCGATGTCGGCCCGGCGCGCGGTCAGCCGTTCGATGTCGGCAGCGGCCCGGCGATCGAGCTCGTCGAGCAACTCCTCCGCTGCCGCCGGGTGATCCAGTACGGCCGGCAGCACGGACAGCTGGACGCCGAGCGCGGTCATCCGCGTGATGCGCAGGAGTCGGACCAGGTGGCCGACGTCGTATTCCCGGTAACCCCCGGACGCCCGCCGTGGTTCGGGCAGCAGCCCGATCTGATGGTAATGGCGCAACGTCCGGACGGTCACGCCGGCCAGCTCGGCGAGTTCACTGCTGAGCACAGGACGCCTCCTTCAGCTTCCGTTCGCGGCCGAGCGCGGTGGCTGCCGTGCCTGGTTCCGGAACTGTGCGGGCGATGAGCCGACCACGCGGCGGAACGCGGTGCTGAACGCGCTCTCGGACAGGTAGCCCGTGGCCCGTGCGAGCTCGGAGATCGACAGAGTGTCGCGGGTGAGGGCGTCGCGCGCGAGGCTCATGCGCCATTGGATCAGGTACTCCAACGGCGGGACCCCGACGTGGCTCTTGAAGGCCTGGGCGAACGCGGAACGCGACATGTGGCTGATCTCGGCGAGTTCCTTGAGGCTCCAGGAGTGGGCCACGTCCGCGTGCACGGCACGCAGGGCGGCACCGATGCCGTCCTCGTTCAGGGCGCTCAGCCAGCCGGTGGGCCGGTCTGTCTGGCCGGCGTG